>JANXOE010000285.1 GCA_025353745.1 Hymenobacter sp. | reverse complement strand
TCAACTCCCTGCCCGGCATGACGCCCGCCACCTGCATCTTCCACCAGACGGCCCTGGCCGGCTACACGCCCTACCAGTTCGTGGACCGGATTCTGGAGTTCGGCAAGGCGCGGGCCGAGCGGGTGGCGCTGGGCGTTTAGTGCCCAAAGGGGCCGTGGGGGCGCACCTTTGCGTCTTCAGCGCAGCCCGGTTGCTGGCGCCGTTTCGGCGGCGTCAGTCGTTCAATCCGCAGACGCAAGGATGCGTCTCTACCTCATCTGGAATCCACCCGCTTTTTGCATCCAATGGCCAAGTTCTTATCTGCCAACACCCCGCTCGACGTTGTGAAGCACCTGGTGCTGGCGCTGGGCGCGGCGGCGCTGCTCGTGCTGGGCTTTTTTTACGTGTACCTGCCCGTGACGACGCACCACGGCGAAACCATCACCGTGCCCAAGGTGACGGGCATGAACCTGGCCGAGCTGGAAAGCTACCTCGACGCCCGCCACCTGGCCTACTTCGTCGACGATTCGAGCTACAACCCCGGCACGCGGCCCTTCACGGTGCTCACCCAGGACCCCGCGCCGGGCGAAAAGGTGAAGGAAGGCCGCAAAATCTACCTGCAGGTGGCCATGAAGCGCCCGCCGGTCATCAAAATGCCCAAGCTGGTCGACGGCTCGGTGAAGAACGCCCAGCTCATCCTGCAGAGCTACGACCTGGTGGTGGGCCGCATCACGCTGGTGCCCAACCTGGCCCAGAACGCCGTGCTCAAGCAGTTCGTGAACGGCAAGGAAATTAAGCCCGGCGACCCCGTGGCCAAGGGCACGCGCGTGGACCTGGAGGTGGGCGACGGCCTGGGCAACCAGGAATTTGCCGTGCCCAACCTCGTGAACATGCCCCAGGACGAGGCCATCACGCTGCTCGTGGGCCAGGGCCTGCAAAAAGGCGAGGTGTTCGAGCAGGCCGCCGAAGAAGGCCAGACGCCCGGCACCGTGGTGCGCCAGCGCCCCGTGCCCGGCCCCGACGCCGTCATCCGCACCGGCCAGCTCGTCGATTTGTGGGTGGCCAAGTAGCCCCGGCCGGCCCGGCTTCTCCCTTGTCGAACAGGCACTAAAGCGCCCGGCCCGGCGTTGGCGCTCCGTCTCCTTTCCTGCCGTATGACCCGACTGCTCCGCACTTTGCCGGCCTTGTTGCTGCTGGCGCTGGCCGCCCCGGCCCAAAGCCTGCTGCCCGCCCAGCCCCTGCCCAACGACCCCGGCCGCGCCGCGGCCCCCGCGCCCCGGGCGGCGCAGCGCGGCACGACCGCGCTCGGGCTGCCGTTTTTCGACGACTTCACCGCCCCGCTCGAAGGGGCCCCCAAGGCCCAGAACTGGCGGCCCGGCGGCGGCGCGCTTGTGAACAACCGCCTGCCGGTGCACCCGCTCAGCCGGGGCGTGGCCACGCTGGACGGGCTGAAGGCCAACGGCCAGGGCTACGGCAACACCTCGTCGTTCGGGGCCATCGACTCGCTCACCTCGCAGCCCATCGACCTGAGCGCCTACGGCCCCGGCAACAACCTCTACCTGAGCTTTGCCTGGCAGGAGGGCAGCCTGGCGGGCCCGGCCCAGCGCAGCAGCGGCGGCACGCCGGTGGCCCTGGAGCTGTTTTTTCTGGACCGCGACGGGCGCTGGGTGTCGCAGTGGCGGCGGCTGGCCAGCGGGCAGCCGGTGAGCGGCTTCCGCCAGCTGGCCGTGCCGGTGAGCGACGCGCGCTACTTCCACGCCGGGTTTCAGTTTCAGTTGCAGGCCACGGGCAACCTGGCCATCAGCCGCGACGCCTGGAGCCTCGACTACTTCGTGCTCGACGCCAACCGCTCGGCCGCCGACACCACCTACGCCGACCTGGCCACCGCCCAGGGCCTGGGCAACCCGCTGCGGCGCTTCACGGCGCTGCCCTGGTGGCAGTACAACGCCGCTCCGCCCGCCGACGAGCTCAACCCCACGCTCGGGGCCGAAGTCACGAACCTCAACCCGGGGCCCATTCCCACGCCCATCAGCTGGCTGGGCACGGTGCGCGACCTGAGCGGCGGCTTCCAGGGCACCTGGCTGGCCGGCGGCGGCGGCATTCCCACGCAGCCCCGCCAAAGCCCCATCGAAGGCAGCGCCCGCGCCGCGCCGCTGCCCACCACGGCGGCCCCCAAGCACCTGCGCTACACCCTGGCCCTGAACACCCGCGTGGGCCCCGGCGACCGCACCCTGCCCAACGACACGCTGCGCCGCGACGTGGTTTTGAACGATTACTACGCCTTCGACGACGGCTCGGCCGAGAGCGTGCTCTCGCTGCCGGCCACTTCCCTGGGGCCCTTCCAGTACCTGGCCTACGCCCTCGACCTCAACCAGCCCGACCAGGTGCGGGGCGTGCGCCTCTACCCGGTGTTCCTCAACACCGCCGACGGCGACAACGGGGCGCCCCGCAACGTCACCGTCGGCGTGTGGGCCGACGAGGGCGGCCACCCCGCCGCCCTGCCCCTGACGACCCGCACCGCCGTGCTGCCCAACCCGCTGCCGGCCGGCCAGGGGTTCGTCGACGTGCTGTTCGGCACGTCGGTGCCCGTGAGCGGCCGCGTGTACGTGGGCTACGGGCAGGCCGCCCGCGGCCAGTTCCTGCCCTACGGCCTCGACCTGAACAACCCGCCGCCGGCCCGCACCCTCTGGCGCACCGAGCAGGGCGCGTGGCTCGCGTTCTCGTCCATCCCCGCCGGGGCCCCCATGGTGCGTGCGCTCCTCACCAACAACCAAACGGTGATTACCGCCGCCGCGCCGGCTGCGGCGGCCCCCGCCGGCTTCGCGCTCTACCCCAACCCGGCCCCGGCGGGCGGCGGCATCGCCGTGGCCGGGCCCGCCTTTGCGCGCGCCAGCATCCTCGACGCGCTGGGCCGCCCCGTGTGGGAGCAGCCGGCCGCCGAAGCCGGCCGGCCCCGCCTCGCGCCTGGGGCCCTCGCGCCCGGCGTGTACGCGGTGCGCCTGCGCCTGCCCGACGGCCGCACCGTCACCCGGCGCCTGGTCGTGGGCGGGCAATGAGCCGGCCGGGGCCCTGCATCGGGCATTCTTTGCGCCCGTAGGGCCGTCCGCAGTTCCCGTAGCGTCGTCCTGGATTCCAGTGGGCCCGGCCTGCGCGCCGGTAGGGCCGCCCCCGGTCCCAGTAGGGCCGTCCGCAGCTCCAGTAGGCTCCTGCTCGGTCCCAGTAAGGTCGTCCTCCGTGCCAGTAAGCCCGTCCTTAGCAATTTTTCGCCTTACAATTGCACTTTGTCGGCTTTTTGGGTTGGTTGGGGCAAAGTCCGCCCCGCGGCGAGGGCCCCGGCGCGCCGCCACCGGGCGGAGTGGTTCGGGCCGTGGATGAGGCTATGCAGCGGCCGTAGCGACGCGACCCTTCGCGTCTAGTCGCTGCACGGTTTTGATTACTTGCAGCGATGGAGACGCGAA
>JANXOE010000264.1 GCA_025353745.1 Hymenobacter sp. | reverse complement strand
CTGTAACCTTCCCATGGCTCGCGAAGTAAACAAGGGCATTAATTCTCACCCCAATACCCGCCTATAAAATGGAAGCCAAAGCCACCCAAGCCCTCCTCAACGAGCTGGTTGAAACCCTGAAAGACGGCCAAAAAGGCTACGCCGACGCCATGACCGACGTCGAAGATGCCTCGCTGAAAGACACCTTCAAACACTTCGCTGCTCAGCGTGCCGGCTACATCACCGAAATTGAGGACCAGATGTTTACGTTGGACTTGCATCCCAAAACCGACGAAGGCTCGTCCATCACCGGCACCGTGCACCGCGCTTGGATCGATCTGAAATCGGCCCTCACCAGCAAAGACAACCACGCCGTTCTGGCCGAATGCGAGCGCGGCGAGGACTATGCCAAGAAAGCCTACGACACGGCCCTGAAAGCCAAAGACCTGCCCAGCGCCCTGAAAGCAGTGCTCGAAAAACAAGCCCAAGGCATCCACGAGGCCCACGACAAAATCAAATCGCTGCGCGATTCGTCCAAATAAAGCAAGCCGATTTGCGCTGCAACTATATGGCAACAAAAAAGCCGCTCGAATGAGCGGCTTTTTTGTTGCCATATAGTTGCTTAACTCAATATTTCACGCGGATAAGTACCAGCAGGCGGCCTCAGCCAACCCGAATAATCTACGGGTGGCCAAGGCTTTTGGATTGCCTACTCGTCGAAGCTTTCGGTGCGCGGCGGGCGGGCGTCGTTGTCGCGCGCGCCGCCGGAGCCGCCCTTGTTGCCGTAGGGCTTGCTGCCATACGCGGGCCGGTCGGCGGTGCCGCCTTTATTGCCGTAGGGCTTGTTGCCGTAGGCCGGGCGGTCGCCGTACGCGGGGCGGTCGCCGTAGCCGCCTTTGTTGCCGTAGCTGCTGCCGCCGTCGCGGTTGCCTTTGTAGCCGCCACCCGAACCGCCTTCGCGGCGGTCGCCGTAGCTGCCGCCGCCGCGGTTGCCGCCGAAGCTGCCCCCGCCGCGGTTGCCGCCGAAGCCGCCTTCACGCCGCTCGCCGCCGCCAAAGCCGCCGCGGCGCTCGCCGCCCCCGAACCCGCCGGGGCCGCGGGTGTTGCCTTCTTCCTTAGCGGCCGCGTCCTGAACGGGCGTGGCGATGCTGAAGCTTACTGGCTGGCCCTGAATGCTGCTGCGACCGAGCTGGCCCACAATCTCCTCGGCAAATTCGCTCGGCACTTCCACGAAGCTGAACTTGTCGTAGAGTGCGATGTCGCCCACTTTGCTGCCTTGCAGGTTGGTGCTCTCCGAAATCAGGTCCACGATGTCGCGGGGGTGAACACGGTCTTTTTTGCCCATCGAGATGAACAGGCGCGTGAAGCCCGTGCGCACCACGCCGGCCGTGCGGCTGGCGTCGAGGCTTTGCTCGGCGCGCTTGTCTTCCTTCATGGTCATCTTCAGCAGCGCGGCGGCGATGTCGAGCGAAGTAATCTCCTCGCTCTGGTCGAGCAGGCGCTGCACGCGGCCCACGTATTTCTCCAGGTTGCCCTTCTCCACGATTTCCTTGATCTGGTTCAGGAACAGCGTGGTTTTCACCTCCGACACGTCGGCAAACGACGGCACCTGCTCCAGCTTGATCTGGGCTTTGGTGAAGCGCATGATGTCGCGCAGCTTGTAGATGTCGCGGCCGCTCACGAAGGTGAACGCCTTGCCCGACTTGCCGGCACGGCCGGTGCGGCCGATGCGGTGCACGTAGTATTCCTCGTCGGCGGGCAGGTCGTAGTTGAACACGGCCTCCACGTTGTCCACGTCGATGCCGCGGGCGGCAACGTCGGTGGCCACCAACACTTCGAGGGTGTTTTTGCGGAATTTATCGAGCGTGTTCTGGCGCTGCTGCTGGCCCATGTCGCCGTGCAGGCCCTCGGCGAAGTAGCCCTTGGCTTGCAGATCGGCCACGATTTCGTCCACCATGCGCTTGGTGTTGGCGAAAACGATGGTCGATTTCAGGTTGTACATGTCGAGGATGCGCGTGAGCACGTCCTTTTTCTGGGGGCCCCGCACCTCGAAGTAGCTCTGCTCGATGTTGGTCACCGTCATCGTCTGGTGGTTGACCTTCACTACCTGCGGGTCGCGCTGGTACTTTTTGGTCAGCTCCATGATGGGCTTGCTCATCGTGGCCGAGAAAAACACCGTCTGGCGGTCAGCCGGCATCTTGCTGAGCACGAACTCGATGTCTTCACGAAAGCCCATGTCGAGCATTTCGTCGGCTTCGTCGAGGATGATTTTCGTGGTCTTGTCGAGCTTCAGCGTGCCGCGCTCGATGTGGTCCATTACGCGGCCGGGGGTGCCGATGACGATTTGCACGCCGCGCTCCAGGGCCCGGAACTGGCGGTCGTAGCTGCTACCGCCGTAAATCGGCACCACGGCCAGGCCGCGCTTGTACTTGCCCAGCTTCTGGATTTCGCCCGATACCTGCACCGCCAGCTCGCGGGTGGGGCAAAGCACGAGCACCTGCACGTCGCGCGAGTCGCCGTCGACGCCTTCGATGGCGGGGATGGAGAAGGCAGCGGTTTTGCCGGTGCCCGTCTGGGCCTGGCCGATAACGTCCTTGCCGGCGAGCAGCACGGGAATGGCGGCGGCCTGAATGGCCGAAGCTTCCTCGTAGCCCATCTCGGTGATGGCGCGCTGCACCTCGGCGGAGAGGTTCAGGTCTTCAAATTTCACTACGATTTTCTCCGCAGTTTTTTCTTGGATTTTTTCGGGTTCCATGGGTTGGAAATAGAATGGGGGAAAGAGACTACGCTCTGAAAACAGCCGATACAGCGACGTTTCCCCTCCTTCTACCTTCGACAAACAGGCGGGAAAAACTACCGGAAAAACTACGCGGCCAACGCGTTGAAGCCAACTCCTGGCGGGTGCGGACAAGAGGCCATTCTCAAATGCGGGTGCAAAGATACGCAAAACTTACGGCAAAAGCTAGTTCACCCGCAAAGAATTGGGCGGAGCCCGGGCCGCCACGCTCGACTTGGTCCCGCGTCAGGGGCCCTCGGGCAAGCCCAGCCCAGCGTGGTGGCCCGGGCTCCGCCCAATGCCTAGGGCACAAAAAAAAGCCCACCAGAGGCAGGCTTTCTTGTCGCAAAGCAAGAGCTGGAAACTAAACCAGCGACACTTTAACAGCGTTCGGGCCTTTTTTGCCTTGGGCTACTTCGTATTGCACTTTGTCGTTTTCGCGGATCGAGCTAACTTGGAGGTCGCTGATGTGAACGAAGATGTCTTCGCCAGTTTCGTCGTTTTTGATGAAACCAAAGCCTTTGGTGTCATTAAAGAATTTTACCGTTCCGGTGGGCATGGTGGTGGGTTGTGGAGTTTCGCTAAGCGTTTGGGCCACCGTGGCTTGATGTCTTAGGTTGCGTCAAAGATAAGCATACTTTTCGATTGCGCAAGTGTGCTGGTTTTTTTGCTGACTGCCGACCTTTGCTCCGTCCCCCTTCCTTTCGCATGGCCGCCCTGCCCCTTTCCCCGCCGCCCGCCTTCCGCTTCGCCCACGAATTTGTGGTGCCCGAAACCGCCATCGACGCCCTCGGCCACGCCAACAACGTGGAATACGTGCGCTGGGTGCAGGACGTCGCCGGGGCCCACTGGCTCGCCATCTGCCCGCCCGCCCGGCAAGCGGCCTACGTGTGGGTGGTGCGCGAGCACCGCGTCCGCTACCACCGGCCGGCCTTCGCGGGCGAAACCCTGCGCGCCACTACCTGGGTGGGCGAAACTTCCGGGGCCACCTCGGTCCGCCACCCCCGCATTGCCCGCGCCACCGATGATGCGCTGCTCTGCGACGCGGAAACTACCTGGGTGCTGCTCGACCCGGCCTCCGGGCGGCCGGTGCGGGTGGACGCGTCAGTGGCCGGCTGGTTGACGAAAGGCCCCGGGCAGCCCGGGCCAGGGGCCCCGGACGGGCAAAGCTGGTAGCGCAGCGCCGGCCCAAATAGATTTTACCCAAGTTTCTACCGGGCCCGCCCCTCTATTTATTAAGAGATTTTTTATTGAATAATGTGTTTGTTTTTCTGAAAAAACCCACTTTTGTCCCAACCCCATGAAGCAATTTTTACCGCTGTTTTTGTGGGCGCTCGTTCCTTTCGTAGCACGCGCCCAAACAACACCCCATCGCGACGATTCCGGCTTTGCCCAATCCGCCAGAATCCGGTTCGGCGTCAAGGCCGGCCTGAACGTTTCCAACGCCGATTTCAACCGGGGGTTTCCCGAGCCGGCGGCCCCGGTGGCCACCGCCTGGCGGCCCGGCGTGGTGGCGGGGCTGCTGCTGCAAGTGCCGGTGGGGGGCCGGTTTTCGTTGCAGCCAGAATACCTGTACTCGCAGATGGGCGGAAAAAAAACTGGCCCGGACGCAGATTATACCTTTGGCTACCTGTCTTTGCCGGTGCTGCTTAAGTACGGCGCGCTGCCGCGGCTCGCGCTACTGGCCGGCCCGCAGTTTGATTTGTTGATCCACGCCAGCCAGCGGGTGAACGGCGTTTCTGAAACCATCACGCACGACACGGAGGAACGGAGCATCGGGGCCACGGCCGGGCTGGAATTTTATGTGCTGCGCAACCTCAGCCTGACGGCCCGGTACACGTACGGCCTGAACCACATCGGCCTCGGGCAGCGGTCGGCCGTGACGGAATTTGCCTTCGAATCGGTGCAGTTTTCCACGGATATTAAATTTTAATTCCCCACCCGGTATTCGCCCGCTGATGGCCCCTACTTTCCGCATTTATTCTTCCTCGGCCGGCTCTGGGAAAACCTATCAATTAACGAAGGAATACCTCACGCTGGCGCTGGGCACCGACGACCCGGCGTATTTCAAGCGCATCCTGGCCATCACGTTCACCAACGACGCGGCGGGCGAGATGAAAGCGCGCATCGTGGGGGCCCTGCGCCGCTTCGCCTACCCCGAAACCGACGGCCGGCCCGACGCTTTATTACTAGATGTGGCCGCCGCGCTGGGCGTGGGCCCCGACGCGGTGCGGCGGCGGGCGGCGGCCACGTTCCGGCTCGTGCTCTACCACTACGCCGACTTCGCCGTGAGCACGATCGACGCGTTTGTGCAGCGGATTGTGACGGCTTTCACCCGCGAATTGGAGCTGCCGGCCAGCTTTGAAGTGGAGCTGGACACGGACAGCGTGCTGCAAAGCGCCGTGGCCGCGCTGCTCGACAAGGTGAACCGCGACGCCGACACCAAGCTGCTCTCGGCCACGCTGGCCGACTACGCGCTGGGCCGGGCCGACGAGGGCAAGAGCTGGAGCCGCCTGCCCGAGGAGCTGGCCACCTTCGGCCGGGCACTGTTCAACGAGACGGTGCAGGAGGCGGTGACCGAGCTGGGCAAGCTGGATCTGGCCGATTTCCGGCGGCTCGACCAGGAAATACGGGCGCAGCGGGCGGCCATCGAGGCGGCTTTTGTGCAAGCCAAGGAAGCCGCCGGGGCCGTGCTGGAGGCCGCCGGCGCGGTGGAGGGCGATTTTTTTCAGGGCAAGCGCGGCATTTTCGGCTACGTGCAGAAGGGAACCGAGCTGCTGGCGGCCGGCGCGGGCCCCAACAGCTACGTGCGGGCCACGCTGGACGACGATAAGTGGTACAGCGGGAAAATAAAAACTCCCGCCGACCGGGCCCGCGTCGACGCCGTGAAGGAGCCGCTGCGCCAATTGGTGGCCACGCTGGACACGCTGCGCGAGAAGTTTTTGCCGAATTATCTTTTGCTGACGGCGATGCAGCCGTATTTATTTCACGCCTCGCTGCTGAGCGAATTAAATAAACTGGTGGAGCAAATCAGCCGCGAGCGCAACGTGGTGCTGATCTCGGAATTCAACCGCCGCATCGCCGGCATTGTGCTCACCGAGCCGGTGCCGTTTTTGTACGAGCGATTGGGCGAAAAATACGAGCATCTATTAATTGACGAATTCCAGGACACTTCGGTTTTGCAGTGGAACAACCTGCTGCCGCTGGTCGAAAACACGCTCGCCAACGGCTTCGACAGCCTGGCCGTGGGCGATGCCAAGCAGGCCATCTACCGCTGGCGCGGCGGCGAGATGGAGCAGATTTTGCGTTTGCACCAAGGCAATACGGGGGCCCTGGCGGCCCGGGCCCGCGAACCGGAAATGCGCGAATTGCTGCGCCTCCGCTACGAAACCGTGGGCCCCGCGCTGAAGGCCGAAGCGCTGCAAACTAATTACCGCTCGGCGCGGGAAATCATTGAATTTAATAATTCGTTTTTTGCGGCGGTGAGCGCGCGGCACGCCGATCTGCCGCTGGTGCAAGGAATTTACGACGCGCACTTTGGGCAGCAGGTGCCGGGCGGAGCGGCGGGTGGGCGGCCGGGGCACGTCGAATTAGTATTCACCCAAAAAGATGCGCCAGCCCAGCCCTACGACGCCGCGGCGGGCGCGTACACCGGCGCGCCGCTGCCCGGCCACGGCCCCGGGGCCCTCCTCACCTACGAGGAAAGCACCTGTTACCTGGCCCTGGCCTTGGTGGAGCAGGCCCTGGCCGACGGCTACGGCCTGGCCGACGTGGCGGTGCTGTGCCGCACGCGCCAGGCCAGCAAAATCATGGCGAAATTCCTGAAAGAGCGCGGCTACCCGATTATTTCGGCCGACTCGCTGGCGCTGGAATTTGCGGAGGTGGTGAACCTGCTCATCGGCGTTTTTCGGGTGCTGCACCAGCCGGCCGACACGCTGGCGCGGGCCGAGGCGCTGCTGCTCGTCGACAAGGTGGTACGGCAAACGGCCCCCACGCCGGCCCGCGTGCGCCACCTGGCCGACATCGCCAACGAGAAGTCCGCCAAGCCGTTTTTTGACGAGCTCCGGGCCCTGGGCTACGACGTGCGGGAGGACGAAACCGGCAACCTGGGCCTCTACGAGCTGGCCGAGCGGCTGATTGACTTGTTTGGGCTGCTGGGGCGCAACGGCGAGAGCGACTACCTGTTCCGGTTCCTGGACCTGACGCTGGAATTCAGCCTGCGGCACGGCAACAACCTGGGCAATTTCCTGGCCGACTGGGAGGCGCGCAAGGGCCGCGTGAGCATCAACGCGCCGGGCGGGCGGGCGGCCATCACCATCACCACCGTGCACAAAGCCAAGGGGTTGGCCTACGGCGTGGTCATCGTACCGTTTGCCGACTGGAGCCTGGAGCCGCACCGCAACACGCTGCTCTGGGGCCATTTGGAAGCCGAGGCGAAGCCCCTGCCCGGGCTGCCCGACGTGGCCGTGGTGGGCCTCAACGCGACGCTGCAGCAAACCGCGCTGGCCGGCCAGTACGCCGAGGAGCGCGAAAAAACGTTTCTTGAGGGGCTGAACACGCTGTACGTGGCCTTCACGCGGCCGCGCCACCGGCTCTACGTGCTCAGCAAGCGGCCCGAGGCGAAGAAATCCGCGAAAATTGAGGCCGAGCCGGAGGGCCCCGGGGCCCCGGCCGCGGCCGGCCGCACCGTGGCCGATTTGCTGCACGGCTACCTGCTGGGGCTGGGCCAGTGGCAGGACGAGCAAATTTCATTTGTGCTGGCGCAGGGCGAACGTGCCGTCCAAAGCAATAACAATCAGCAACCAACGGCCAACACCTATTCCCTCACCAACCTCAATGCCGCGCCCTGGGAGGAGCGCCTGCGCCTGCGCCGCCACGCCGCCACGGTGTTTGATTTCGACGAGCAGCAGCGCCTGGGCGAGTGGAACCGCAAGCTGCACTACGGCCTGCGCCGCCTGATTACGGCCGCCGACGTGCCCCGGGTGGCGGGCCAGCTTGCGGCCGAAGGCATCATCAGCGCCAAGGAGCGCAACGAGCTAGCCACCAGCCTGGAACGCATCGTGAGCGACCCGCGGCTCGCGCCCTACTTTGCCCCGCACCTGAGCGTGGAAACGGAGCGCGAAATCCTGGTCGGTGGCGTGCAGCTCCGGCCCTACAAGCCCGACCGGGTGGTGCTCGACCGCACGGGGCGCCGGGTGACGCTACTCGATTTCCGGTTGCCGCCGCCCCTGGAGGCCCACGGCCAATCCATGCGCAGCTACGCCGCGCTGTTCGAGCGGCTCGGGTACGAGGAGGTGCAGGGCCTCATCTATTATTTCCAGACCAGCGAGCTGGTGACTATTTAATTATTTAACAATCAATCCTTAAGCCGCTGGCAGCGGATATGGCGCAGGTTGGTGGTATCGGCGTAGAAGGCGAATTGCGCGTCTTCGCCTTGCATCTCGAACCGCACCTCCTGGGGGCCCTGCGGGGAAACGAACCGGGGCATTTCGGCGAATTTCAGCGTGACGGGGGGGCCGGGGGCGGCCAGCGGCAACAGGTACAGGCCCCGCTTTTCGTCGAGCAGGTAGCACGTACTGGTGGCGGGCAGGCAGTGATGGGGCACGCTGTAGCCCATGCCCTCGTAGTAGCCATGGTAGCGAAACTTGCTGATGGCCCGGCCGTTGGCTACGCTAATGACAAATGCGTTGGGGGCCTGCTGCTGCTGGGGCGTGGCGCGGCGCTCGTAGCTCAGCAGGCCGTCGGGCAGGCGAACGGGGCGGTTTTTGCCGGGGTCGTAGACGGCCAGCACGGTGGTGTCGGTCAGAAAAAAAGCCCCGGCCAGGTCGGCCCCGGCCCGGGCCAGGCGCAGGGGCGGGCGGTTGGGGCGGATGATTTCGGTGCTGGTGAGCAGGGCCTGGCCGCCGGGGGCCAGGGCGGCGTCGCAGTCGGGGCCCCCGCTCAGGCCGCGGCCCGGGCTCAGGCGCAGCACCTGGCCCCGGAGCCCGAGCAGCAGCACTGCCTGAAAGCCGTCGTCGCTGTCGGGCACCGCAAACTCGACGGTGAACACCAGGGCCCCCAGCGCCGCCGAATAGCCCAGGAAAACGGGCGTGCTCACCGCGCTTTCCACCACGATGTCGGACGCGCCCATCCGGGCAAAATCGGCCTTGCGCAGCTGGCGCTCGAACACCTGTTGCCCGGCCGCGTCGTGCAGCGTGAACGTGAAGCGGCCGTCGTACCCGCGCACCATTGTGGGGTGCTGCCGGTCGCGGTCGTCGTCGGAGAAATACGTCAGCGCCGTCAGCGGCCGCGTCGAATCGGTCCGGGCCCGGAGGAGCAGGCGATGGGCTTTGCCGTTGATTGCCAACACAATGCCGGGCACCGCCGGGGCAGCGGCGGGCGGCGGAGCCGGGGGCACGGGGGCATCGGCCGGGGGAAGCGCCGGACTGTCCGAGGCCGCCACAACCGGGTGCCTTTCATCTTTGCGGTACAGGTGCTGCTCGCAGCCGGCCAGCCACAGGCAGCTCAGAATCGCGTAAAAAATTAGACGCATAGGCAGGGGCGGCGGGAACGCAGGCGCAAAGAAAATAGATTGGCAGCCGGTTTCCGCGCGGCCCCGGGGCCGGGGTCCTACCGGGCCAGCCAGCCGTTGGCCGCCAGCCACTCGCGCAGCCGCTCCGACCAGTCGTCGGTCGTGGTGGCGTTGTGCAGACCGAAGCCGTGGCCGCCCTTGGCGAACAAATGCAGCTCGGCGGGCACGTGGTGGTGCAGGCAAGCCGTGTAGAACGCCAGGCTATTCTGCACCTTCACCGTGGGGTCGTCCTGGGCGTGCACCAAAAAGGTCGGGGGCGTTTGGGCCGTCACCTGACGGTCGGCCGAGAACTGCACCCGCTGGGCAGCCGTGGGGGCATTGCCCAACAAATTGGCGCGCGAGCCGCCGTGGGCCAGGCTGTCGGCGAAGCTGATGACCGGGTACACCAGCACCAAAAACGCCGGCCGCACCGACGCCGGGCCGGGGTTGGCCCCCGCCGGGCGGCCAAAGCGGGTGCCGGCCGTGGCCGCCAGGTGGCCCCCGGCCGAGAAGCCCATCAGGCCGATGCGCTCGGGGTTGAGGTTGTACTTGGGAGCCTGCTCGCGCACGAGGCGCAGGGCCTGCTGGGCGTCGAGCAGCGGGGCCAGGCTTTTGTCGGGCTGCAGGGCGTCGCTGGGCAGGCGGTATTTCAGCACGAACACCGTAATGCCCATGGCGTTGAGGCGCTGCGCGATTTCCGTGCCCTCGTTGGTCATCGACAGGAAAGAGTAGCCACCGCCGGGGCACACGATGACGGACGTGCCGTTGGCGGTGCCGATGGGCGGCACGTACACCGTCAGCGACGGCTGTACCACGTTGGTTATTTGCACGTTGCCCCCCGGCGCGGCAGTGGATATTTCCTGCACGGTGCTCGGAATGGAGTTGGGGATGGTGCCGGTGTAGAGCGGTAGCACCGGCTGGGCCACCAGCGGGGCCAGGGGCAAGGCCATGAGGAAAAAAGCGGGGAGCCAGGAGTTGCGTTTCATACCGGAAATTAGCTAAATAGTTGGGCAGGCTACGCGGGCCGGGCCGGCCGGGTTACCGGCCGGCCGGAACCATTCGGGGCCCGGCCGGGTCTAAAAACCCATGCGCACGACCACTCTGTTGGCCCTCGCCGCCCTGCTGGGCGGCGCCGGCCGCACCCTGGCCCAAAATACGCCGGAAGAAAACAACCCCAACCTGGACGCCCCTTTTGTGCGCAACCTCCGCGCCGACCGCCCGGGCCAGACCGTCACGGCCCAGGTGTTGCGGCCGGGCCAGGCGCAGCTCGAAGCCGGGGCCCTCCGGCTCACGCCCCGCACCGGGGCCGCCGGCTGGCTGACCACGCCCACGCTGCGCATCGGCTTTTTCAACGGCATGGAGCTACGGATGAGCCAGCCTTACCAGGGCGCCGCAGCCGCCGGCCGCGCCGAGGGCCCCCGGGCCACCGCGCCCGGCGGTTGGGCCCCGCTGGTGGTCGGCACCAAGCTCATGCTTTCGCCCAACTACGACACCCGCACCCAAGTGGCCCTGCTGGCCGAAGCCACCGTGCCCGGCACCGGCGCGGCCCTGCTGAAGCCGCCGCACTGGGCCCCGGCGGGGCGCCTGCTGGTGAGCGAGCAAATGGGCCAGCGCTTCGGCCTCGAAGCCAACCTCGGCTTTTCCCAGCAGGGCCTCACCCTGGCCGATACCGAGCAGGGCCAGTTCCTGGGCACGCTGGCCCTGAACGGCCCCCTGGGCGAGCACGCCGGCTTTTTCGTCGAGGCCTACGGCACCGGCCGCGCCGCGCTCACCAGCGGCACCACGGCCGGCCTGTACTGGCGGCCCCAGCCCCTGCTGCGGCTCGACGTGAGCACCGGCCGCGTGCTGGGCGGCCCCGCCGCGGGCAGCGCCACGGTGGGGGCCGGCCTGGCGGTGCGGCTGGGGCAGTAGGGCCACGGCGGCGGCGAACCGCGTTCATACTACATTGCCAGGGTTTTACAACCATTTTCGTAGCCGCCATGCGCCCGTCGTTCTGGTCATCAGCCTGGCCGTTGCTCCTGCTGGGGGCGTGCCAAAACCGCCCAACCCAGCAAGCCGCCGGGGCCGTCGGCACCGTGCCCGACGCGCCGCTGCGCGGCACCCGCTGGGTGCCGCGCGCTCTGGCCGGCCAGCCCGTGGCCCGGCCCGCCGGCACCCCCGAGCCGTACCTGCTGCTGCGCCCCGACAGCGCCGCCGAAGGCCACGGCAGCT
>JANXOE010000281.1 GCA_025353745.1 Hymenobacter sp. | reverse complement strand
AGCGTGCGCGAAGGCGTGATGAAGGCGGCCGAGTTTGCCCAGGGCCGCCTCGTGCAGGACCCCAAGCCCCAGAAAACGCCGCAGCGCAACGGCACGCTGGTGGTGTTTCAGCCCGACGACACGATTTTCAAGAACTACCGCTTCATCCCCGAGTACCTCGAAAACCAGGTCTGGAACTACGTCTACCTCAACGCGGGCCTGATCATCAACTTCAACGGCCAGAAGTACTACTCCGAAAACGGCCTGCTCGACCTGCTCGCCCGCAAGGCCGACGTGGAGCACCTGCGCTACCCCATCATTCACCTCAAGGGCCCCGACATCGAGCTGGCGCTCAGCCACGGCAACGACTACGGCGAGGAATACTACTCCTTCGTGAACGGGCAGTACACCACGCAGGGCGGCACCCACCTGGCCGCGTTCCGCGAGGCGGTGGTGAAAACGGTGCGCGAATTCTACAAGAAAGAGTTCGACGCGGCCGACGTGCGCGGCTCCATCCTGGGGGCCGTCTCGGTGCGGGTGCAGGAGCCCGTGTTCGAGTCGCAAACCAAAACCAAGCTCGGCAGCATCAACATGGGCGAGGACGGCCCCACGGTGCGCGGCTTCGTGCTCGACTTCGTGAAGGAGCACCTCGACAACTACCTGCACAAGAACCCCGCCGCCGCCGAGGCCCTGCTCAAGCGCATCCTGCAAAGCGAGCGGGAGCGCAAGGACATGGCCGGCGTGAAAAAGCTGGCCAACCAGCGCGCCAAGAAAGCCAACCTGCACAACCGCAAGCTGCGCGACTGCCGCCTGCACCTGGGCGAAACCAAGGAAACCGAAAAGGAGCTGCTCACCACGCTCTTCATCACCGAAGGCGACTCGGCCTCGGGCAGCATCACCAAAAGCCGCAACGTGGAGTTGGAAGCCGTGTTCAGCCTGCGCGGCAAGCCGCTGAACTGCTACGGGCTGAAGAAGAAAATCGTGTACGAGAACGAGGAGTTCAACCTCTTGCAGCACGCGCTCAACATCGAAGAAGGGCTGGAAGGCCTGCGCTACAACCGGGTGGTGGTGGCCACCGACGCCGACGTGGACGGCATGCACATCCGGCTGCTGCTGCTCACCTTCTTCCTCCAGTTTTTCCCCGACCTGGTGCGCAACGGCCACGTGTTCATCCTCGAAACGCCGTTGTTTCGGGTGCGCAACAAGAAGGAAACCATTTACTGCTACAACGAGGGCGAAAAGCAGGCCGCCATGCGCAAGCTGGGCCGCAACCCCGAAATCACGCGCTTCAAGGGCCTGGGCGAGATTTCGCCCGACGAGTTCGGTAAATTCATCGGCGACAACATCAAGCTCGAGCCCGTCATCTTGCAGTCCGACCGCAGCATCCAGCAGGTGCTCACCTACTACATGGGCAAGAATACGCCCGACCGCCAGCAGTTCATCATCGAAAACCTGCGCCTGGAAAAGGACCTGGTGACGAGCGACGTGCTGCCCGCCGCCGAGGTGGTGGAAGTTGAGTAAATTTGACCACAACCCTTTTTATGCGAGAATTATGGAAACGGGAATATATGGATTTAGTGCTGGGGTGGCTCCGCTTCTTTATGACCTGTGGTTAGACGGTGGTAACGGCGGACTCAACGGACAGCTGGCGCTTGAGATAAAAGCGGGCCGTTCGGGTCGGCTAAGCACGCAGGAAGCCGCACAGTGGTTTGACTCTCTGCGGAGCCTGCAGGCGGGCAGCGTCCCAGTGGCCCTCGTCATCCTTGACCCGTGGCAGCTGTATTTGCGATTGCCGGTTGCTTTGGCCCGCGCCGACAAGCGAGTTGAGCCAGTCCATGTAAAGGAGGGATTGGCCGATTACGTTTTTGAATCGGCTCCGTCGCTCGCTGCTTTTGTTGATACCGCCCGATTGCCGCTGCCTACCCTGCGCCACGACGACTTGCTGCTGGTGGTGTCCTCCTGGCTTTCGTTTCTGATGAGCGCTTCAGCCGGCCAGCTAGCCCTTCGTCCCGCCGATGCCTGGATAGTAGAAACCGGCCTGCACCGACTTATTGCCGGCGGGACGCTGCAAGAAATCAAGTCGCAAAAAGTACATGGTGGCCACACTGTTCGTTGAATCAAATTTTTTGCTGGAGCTGGTTTTACAGCAGGAGCAGTATGGCGCGTGTAAGCAGATACTGGCTTTGGCGCGGGCTGGGCGGGTGGAGCTGCGATTGCCGGTATTTTGCTTGATGGAGCCGCTGTTCACGCTGGATGGGCGGCGCAAAACCCGCAAGGAGCTCAACCGTGGCCTAACGGCGGAGCTCGGACAATACATGCGGGAAGAAGCGGGTCAGGAAAATGTGCCCGCGATACTGAGTGCATTGAATACGCTGCTTATTGAGCGCGGCGAAGTTCAGCAAAACCAACTGATAGCCGTGATAAATGAACTGTTGGAAGTGGGAATGCAGTTGCTGCCCCTCGATGCACCCGTGTGGCAGCAGCTGCCGGCGATACTCAGCGAAACAGAGCTACAGATTGGCGATGCGTTAGTTTACGCTTCCATAAGGCACAATCTGTCTGCTGCGCGCCCACCGGGGCCCACCCTTTTAGTAACCCGCGACACTGATTTTAGGGAACCCATTATTAAGCAGCAACTGGAACAGGCAGGCTGTTCTCTGCTATTTGACTTTTATGCGGCTGCGGCTCGCATCGCAGCCTTGTAAATAAAAGGTATAAGGCTGTATGGAAACTTACTACATGGGCAAGAATACGCCCGACCGCCAGCAGTTCATCATCGAAAACCTGCGCCTGGAAAAGGACCTGGTGACGAGCGACGCGCTGCCCGCCGCCGAGGTGGTGGAGGCGTAAGGCGCGCCAGGGCGGCCACACTTTTTGCCCTTCCGGGGGCCCTCGCGGGGCCCCCGCAGGCCGCTTTCCGGCGGAACTTTCCGGTGGGCGGCGGCCTTGCCTGGTATTGCCGGCGGCCCCGCAGTCGGTACTTTTGATCAGAACTTCGCTTACCCTGTTTGCTCTTCGTGGATACACCCCTTACCCCCGGCCCCGCCTCGCTGTTCCCCGCCGGGCCCCGCGCCTCCGACGCGTCGGAACCCCAGCCCTACCTTCAACCCGGCGATTCGGTTGACTTCGACCTGGGGGCCTTCTCGCCCGCCGCCGAGGACGACGCCGAGCTGGCCGCCGGCGACGAGGCCCTGGCCGCCCGCCTGACGGCCGAAAACGAGCCGCTGACCGACGGCGAGCCGGCCCCCAACGCCGAGGAAGACCCCAAATTCGCCCCCGGCGAACTCATCCACGACGTGGCCACGGTGCGCGGCATGTACCAGAATTATTTCCTGGACTACGCGTCTTACGTGATTCTGGAGCGGGCCGTGCCCGCCATCGAGGACGGCCTCAAGCCCGTGCAACGGCGCATCCTGCACGCCATGAAGGAGATGGACGACGGCCGCTTCAACAAGGTGGCCAACGTCATCGGCCAGACCATGCAGTACCACCCGCACGGCGACGCCAGCATCGGCGACGCCATGGTGAACCTGGGCCAGAAAGACCTGCTCATCGAAACCCAGGGCAACTGGGGCGACGTGCGCACCGGCGACGGCGCGGCGGCCCCCCGCTACATCGAAGCCCGCCTGAGCAAATTTGCCCTCGACGTGGTGTTCAACCCCGACACCACCGAGTGGCAGCTCAGCTACGACGGCCGCAAGCGCGAGCCCACCACGCTGCCCGTGAAGTTCCCGCTGCTGCTGGCCCAGGGCGTGGAAGGCATCGCCGTGGGCCTGAGCACCAAGATCATGCCCCACAACTTCCGCGAGCTGTGCCAGGCCAGCATCGCCGTGCTGCGGGGCAAGGAAGTGCAGCTGTTGCCGGACTTTTCAACCGGGGGCCTGTGCGACGTGACCCACTACAACTCGGGCATGCGCGGGGCCAAAATCCGCCTGCGGGCCACGATTGAGAAGGCCGACAAAACGATGCTCGTCATCCGCGACATTCCCTACGGCACGACGACGACGGCCCTGATGGAGAGCATCGTGAAGGCGAGCGAGGCCAACAAGATCAAGATCAAAAAGGTCGTCGACAACACGGCCGCCGTGGTCGAAATCCAGGTGCAGCTGCCCGCCGGCGTCTCGCCCGACCTCACGATGGACGCGCTCTACGCCTTCACCGACTGCGAAATCAGCATCTCGCCCAACACCTGCGTCATCATCGACGACAAGCCCCGCTTCGTGGGCGTGGAGGACGTGCTGCGCCTGAGCACCAAGGCCACGGTGCGCCTGTTGGAGCGCGAGCTGGAAATTCGCCAGCAGGAGCTGTGGGAGAAGTGGCACAACGCCTCGCTGGAAAAGATTTTCATCGAAAACCGCATCTACCGCCGCATCGAGGAAGCCGAAACCTGGGAGCAGATCCTCGAAACCATCGACGCGGGCCTGAAAAAGTACGTGCGCGTGGCGGGCGAAAAGTCGAAAGTGCACGACGGGCGCGTGGTGCTGCGCCGCGCCGTGACGGAGGAAGACCTCGCGCGCCTGACCGAAATCCGCATCAAGCGCATCAGCAAGTTCGACGGCTTCAAGGCCGACGAATACCTGCAAAAGCTCACCGACGAGCTGGCCGAGGTGGCCGACCACCTGGCCAACCTCACGCGCTACGCCGTGGCGTATTTCGAGGGCCTGCTGAAAAAGTACGGCGCGGGCCGCGAACGCAAAACCCAGCTCCGCACCTTCGATGTGGTTACGGCTCAAAAAGTTGCGGTGGCCAACCAAAAGCTTTACGTGAACCGCCAGGACGGCTTCGTGGGCTTCGGTTTGAAGAAAGACGAGTTCGTGTGCGACTGCTCGGACCTCGACGACGTGATTGCCATCAAGCGCGACGGCACGTTCGTGGTGACCCGCATCGCGGAGAAAACCTTCGTGGGCAAGGACGTGCTGCACGTGGGCGTTTACAACAAAAACGACGACCGGCTGGTGTACAACCTGGTGTACGTGGACGGGGCTTCGGGCATCAGCTTTGCCAAGCGCTTCCTGGTGTCGGGCATCACCCGCGACAAAGCCTACGACCTGACCAAGGGCACCAGGGGCACCAAAACGCTGTACCTCACGGCGAACCCCAACTCGGAAAGCGAAATCGTGACCATTTTGCTCAGCGACAAGGCCCCGGCGCGGGTGAAGCAGTTCGACTTCGACTTTGCCGAGCTGGCCATCAAGGGCAAGGGCTCGATGGGCAACATCGTGACCAAGCAGCCCATCAAGAAAATTACCCAGAAAAGCCTGGGCGATAGCACCTTGGGCGGGCGGGAAACGTTCTTCGACGCCGTGGTGGGCCGCCTCAACACCGCTGGCCACGGCCGCTACCTGGGGGCCTTCGACACCGACGAAACGGTGCTGGCCGTGTACAAAGACGGTTCGTACGAGCTGACGGCCCCCGACCCGGCGCTGCACTTCGACACGGCCAACCTCGTGCTGCTGCGCAAGCTCGAAGCCGACACCGTGCTCAGCGCGGTGTACGTGGACGGCGAAACCAAGACGCACTACGTCAAGCGTTTTCGCGTTGAAACCAGCACGCTGGCGAAGCGCTTCACGTTCATCTCCGAAACCAAGGGCTCGAAGCTGCTGGCCGCCACGGCCCACCCCGCGCCGCTGGTGGAAGTGAAAATGCAGAAAGACAAGAAGTCGGACAAGGAAACCGAAAAAATCGGCCTGCACGACTTCATCGACGTGAAGGGCTGGAAGGCCCTGGGCAACAAGCTGAACTACTACAAGGTCCACGCCCTGGCCCTGCTCACCGACGAGGGCCCCGGGCCCCAGCGCCGCGAGGCGGCCCGCAAGCGCGGGGCGGCGGGCGGCGGGGCCCCGGAAGCCCCGGCCGACGAGGCGGCGGTGGGCGTCACGGCCGAGGAAGTGGCGCAGGCCCGGGAGGTGCTCACGGGCCGCGCCAAGGCGCAGCTGGGCTTGTTTTAGGCGGGCGGGATGTGGGGCGGCGGGCCGAAGTTGGCGGGCTGGGTAGCGGGGGCCGTGCTGGCGGCCGGCGGGGGCCCCGCCGCGGCCCAGGCCCCCGCCGTGCCGCCGGCGGCCCCGCCGGTGGCGCGGCCCGCAGCGTCGCCGGCCGGCCAGCGGGGCGAAGACGCGCCGGCCGTGCGCCAGCAGCTGTTTGAAGCCGCCCGGCTCGTCAACCGCTTCAAAGACTCGGAGGCGCTGGCCGTGTACCAGGACGTGCTCAAAACCAACCCGGCGCACTACCTGGCCCTGTGGCAAGCCGCCGTGCTGAGCGTGAAAATTGGGGCCCGCTACTCCGACGAAACCCGCAAAACGGCTTACTTCAACGCCGCCGCCCGCTACGCCGACCGGGCCCTGGCGCTGCGCCCCGAGGGCGGCGAGAGCAACTACGCCGCCGCGCTGGCCCTGTTCAGCCAGGCCGGCCTGTACCGGTCGGGAAGCCGCATGGCGGCCTTCCGCGACCTGCGCTCCTACGTGTTCCTGGCCGTGGCCCACCGCCCCGACCTGCCCGAAGCCTGGCAGCTGCGGGGCCGCTGGCAGTACCGCGTGGGCCACTACAACGTGCTGGAACGCATCTACAGCAAAATCTTCTTGGGCGGCGTGCCGCCCGGCGGCAGCGTGGACAGCGCCCTGCACAGCCTCGAAACGGCCATTCGCCTGGACTCGTCCCGGGTGTCGTTTTACTATGACCTGGCCCGGATGTACCGTTACCAGGGCCGCCCCCAAAGCGCCGTGGCCCTGCTGCGGAAAGCCGTCCGCCTGCCCACTTTCACCGGCGAGGACCTGAGCATCAACCGCCTGTGCGAGCAGCTGCTGCCGGCTGTGGAGCGGACCGCTGCCCACCGGGCCCGGCAGCAGGCCCGGCCCCAGCGGCGGCCCGGTGGCGCGGCCGCCGGGGCCCCGCCCCCCGCGCCGGCCCCGTGAGGGCCGGGCGGTCCGTACTTTTGGGCATGCGTCGCGCTGCGTCCCTCGTTTTGTTTGGCTTGTTGGCGCTGCCGGCTTGCCAGTCGGCCCCCACCGAGCGGCCCGATACCTTCGTGGACCTGGCCACCGTGCAGAGCGGCCCCCGCGTGCAGGCCGACGAGCTGGATGGGGCCCTGCGCCAACAGCCCGGCAACGTGGCCTTGCTCACGCGCCGCGCCGCGCTGCGCCTTGCCGCCGGCCAGCCCAGCGCCGCCCTGCGCGATGCGTCCGCCGCCCTCGCCTTGGGCAGCGACGACAACGGCGGGCTCTACTTCTTGCAAGCCAGGGCCCTGCGGATGTTGGGCCGCCTGCCCGAAGCCCTGGCCGCCGCCCGCCAGGCCGGCGAAAACGGCTTCACGGGCCCCGAGCTGCCGCTGCTGGTGGGCGAAACCAACCTGGCGGCCCGCGACTACCCGGCTGCCCTCGACAACCTCGACCGCGCCCTGCGCCTCGACCCCGACCAGTCGGCGGCGTTGTTTTACAAGGGCTTGGCCTACGCCGCGTCGGCCGACACGGCCCAGGCCCTCGACTACCTGCGGGCGGCCCTGGCCCGCGAGCCGCGCCAGCCCGAAATGCTGCACCAGCTGGCGGCCCTTTACAACGCCTTGCGCGACCCCGACCAAGCCGCCACCTACGCGGCCCGCGGCCTGCGCCTCGATACGGCCTCCGGGGCCCTGCACTACGACTACGGCCGCCAGCTGGAGCTGCACGGCCGGCCCGACAGTGCCGCCTGGCACTACCGCCGCGCCCTGGCCCTCGACACCACCCAGTACCGGGCCGATTACCGCCTGGGCCTGGCCGCGGCCAAAGCCGCCCGCCCGGCCCAGGCCGTGCCGCACCTGGCCCGGGCCCTGCGCCGCAACCCGCGCCTGCCCCAGGCCCGGGCCCTGCTCGCCGAAGCCCTCGAAGCCCAGAACCAGTTGCCCGCCGCTTATGCCCAATACCGCCGGCTGGTGCTCGAAAACCCCGGCAACCCGCGCTGGACCTTCAAAACGTGGAAGGTGGGCAGCCGCGCCCGCCTGCTGCTGCCCGACAGCCTGCGCCCGGCCCCGCTTCGCTACCCCGGCCCGCCGCGGCCCCGGCCGCAGGCCATCGCGCCGCTGGTGCCGCTGGGTGGCCTGCCGCGCCGGTAGGGGCGGGGCCCCGCTGCCTGCCCGCCGCTGTGCGCTTGCGCCTGCACGCCTCAGTTTCGGGGCGCTCGGGCCGGGGTTGGCCCTGCCCGCACCGCGCTGGGGCATTTTTAATTGAAGCGGGGCGCCCATCGGTTTCCATTGTCGCGAATGGCATGGTGGGGCACCGCGCCTGGGAGGAGCGCGCCGCGCGCAAGCCGAGGTTCAGCGACTTATTAAGCTCTTCTGTCGAAATTGGCCAACGCTGGCAAGTTGGTAAAATAAATTTGCAGGCTCAAATAACTGCTCGCCTCGCCTGCTTACGCTTATGAAAAATTTATTACACGCTTCCATCCCCGGCTTTCGGCCCCGCGCGGCGGGGCAGCTCCGACGACTACTGGCGGCGGCCGGGCTGCTGCTCGGGGCCGCCGTGCCCGGCCGGGCCCTGGCCCAGGGCTCGGTGGGCGGCACCGTGTTTGAAGACGTGAACTACGGCGGCGGGACCGGCCGGCCTTACCTTACGGCAGATGCTTCAGCGACGGATGGCGGCTTTGCCAGCGGCAGCATTCGCCGGCCAAACGCGACGGTGGAGCTGTACGACAACACCGGGACCTACCTTAGCAGCACCGCCACCAATGCTTTCGGGGCTTACTCTTTCACGGGGCTGGCGGCGGGCACCTACACGGTGCGCGTGGTGAACCAGACCGTGGGCAGCAGCCGGCCCGGGGCCTCCGGGGCCCTGCGCGCCGTGCAAACGTTCCGCACCACCAACGGCGCCAACGACGGAAACCGCGTGGGCGGCGA
>JANXOE010000262.1 GCA_025353745.1 Hymenobacter sp. | reverse complement strand
GTGGTGCGCACGGGCATTACCGTCGCCAACGACCAGGTGACCGACCTGGGCGCGACGCCGCTGAATTAAGGTCTGAACCACGGATGCCCGCGGATTTTTTGGATTCGCCGGATTTTGGGGCCCCGTATTTGCCCTGAGTAGCAATTGCACGAAACAAGAACGGCCCGCTGGAAAGCGGGCCGTTCTTGTTTTCTTTTGGCCGGCGGAGGCAAAACCGGCCGTCCTCAGGTTCGACAAATCCGCGGCTCAGAGCTGCGGCGCCACCTGCCCGCTCGTTTCGCGGCAGTAGGTGATGAAATCGGAATTGACCGGCTCCAGGCCGGCTTCGCGCATTTTGGCGGCCACCTGGCCGCGGTGGTAGCTGGCGTGCACCACGGCGTGGGTCAGCACGTCGCTCACCTGGCTGTCGAAGGCATCGCCCTGCGAGTTCGAGTACTGGATGTGGCGGGTCAGCTCGGCCTCGTCGGCTTGCTCGCAGAGCTGGCGCAGGCGCTCCGACGTTTGTTCGTGCCAGTGGTGCAGGCCGGCCAGGTCGTGCTCCTGCCACACTTTGAGCGGGCTGGCGGTGCCGCTGAGGCGGGCAATCCAGATGGCCTGGGCGTTGATGACGTGGCTGAAAAGGCGCAACGCGGGCTGGGGCGCCTCTTTGCCGGCCGCCACCGACGAGTCGAGGCGGCGCAGCAGCGTTTCGTTGGCCCACACGTTGAAGGCCCCGAGCTTGGCAATGGTGTTGATCATGGAAATAAGGGAAGTGGTGAGGTGGCGGGTTGTGTTGAATTGGTCGGCAAAGAACCGGCTGAATTCGCTAATGCGCCCGGGCGTGCCGGAAGCGTTGGAACCGGGAGGAATGCAGGGGCCGTTCATCCCGGCCTCTACCGCTCCCTGAGCGGAACCCCGGGGCGGGCGGGGGCCCTGCGCCCAGAACGAGGCGGTGCGCACAGGCGCTGTTAATCAGGATAAAACGCTCCCATCGCATCCCGATGCCGGCCAGCAAACTATTTGCCCGAAGCCGCTACTTTTACGCTGCTCACCTCCCGTTTTTTACTTTATGCCTGCTTCTCAAGACGCTTCGCGTTGGAATTCCTTCCTGGCGGGCGACGGGCAGGCATTTGAGGAGATTTTTCAAGCGCATTACCCCGCGCTGTACAGCTACGGCCAGCGGCTGACCGGCGACGGGGAGTTGGTCAAAGACTGCATTCAGAACCTGTTTCAGCGGCTGTGGCACCGCCGCGCCAGCCTCGGCCCCGTGGCCGAAGTGAAACCTTACCTGTTCAAAGCCATGCGCCACGAAGTGGCGGCCGAAAGCAAGGCGCGCAAGCGCCGCAGCCTTTTGCAAAGTGCTTACAACCTGGAGTTTGAGGTGCAGTACTCGCCCGAGGATTTTATTATTGCCCAGCAGCTTACCGCCGAGCAGCACGCCCGGCTGCTGGCCGGGCTGGGGCAACTGACGAACCGCCAGCGCGAAGCCATTTACCTCAAATTCTTCGACGGATTCGAGTACGACCGCATCTCCGAAATTATGGGGCTCGCCCAGCAGTCGATACGCAACCTGGTGTACCAGGGCCTCAAATTCCTGCGAAAAAGCCTGCTAATCTGCCTGTTGCTGGCGGCCGCTAGCGGCCGTGCTGCGATGCCGCACCACTGCATATTTTGCGACAATTCCCAATATATTAGATTGTTAGCATGCCTTTGAAGCTGTTAGGGTTAGCCCGGGTATGCCGATGCCGCGCCGCGCCGCGGGCGTTTCAGAGCGAACTCTCCAGGAAAATTCGCAGGCAAAAGCCAAACGAGCGCCAGAAAATAAATTTATTATTCTGATATACAAAAACTTATGTAATTTTTTTAAAAAACCTTGGCGTTCAACGAGTACAAAACGGCGCGAGGATTATGGTAGGATAAAACGGCTTTTATCCCCTTGATCCCGCCCATGGATTTTTTGCGCTATTCGGTTAATGATTTTGTTTTTGATGAATCTTTCCAGGCCTTCGTAGCGGACGCCGACTCCGAGGCGGGCCGGCTTTGGCAGGCGTGGCTGCTTGCACACCCGCAGCAGCAGGCCGAGGCCGACCGGGCCCATGCGTTCGTGCGGGCGCTGCACCAGGCGCGGCCCCACGCCCTGCCGGCCGGCTTGCTGCCCCAAGAGCTGCGGCGGCTGCGCCAGGCCCTGCGCGTGCCGGCTGCCCAGCCCCGGCTGCGCAGCCAGCGGCGGGTGCGGCGGCTGGCGGGGGCCCTGGGGGCCCTGTTGCTGGCCAGCGGGCTGGCTTGGTGGCAGTGGCCGCGGCCCACCGCGCTGGCCGGCCCGATGGCGCGCTACGCCACCGGCCCCAACCAGCAGCGCACGCTCACGCTGCCCGATGGCTCGGTGGTGACGCTCAACGGCAGCTCGGCCCTGACCACGGCCGCCGCCTGGACCGCCGAAACGCCCCGCGAAGTGTGGCTGACGGGCGAAGGCTACTTCCAGGTGACGCACCGGGCGGCCCGCCCGGGGGCCGACATCGAAGCCGCCCCGGCCAGCACCAAGTTCGTGGTGCACGCGGGCGGGCTGCGGGTGGCGGTGCTGGGCACGCAGTTCGACGTGAACAGCCGCGCCGGCGATACCAAGGTGGTCCTCGCCTCGGGCAAGGTGGCCGTGGCGCGCCAAGCCCTGCTGGCCCCCGACAACCTGGTGATGCGGCCCGGCGACCTCATCGAAACCTCGGCCGCCCACCCGGCCCTGCGGCGGCGGCACGTGGAGCCGGCCCTGTACTCGGGCTGGACGCAGGGCCGGCTGCGCTTCCGCCAGACGCCCATGCGCGAGGTCGTGCAATTGCTGCGCGACTCCTACGGCCTGCGGGTGGTGTTCGCCGATTCGGCCATGCTCCGCAAGACGATAGTCGGCGAAGTGCCGACGACCAACCCCGACGTGCTGCTCGCCGCCCTGGGCAAAGTCCTGAACTCCGAAGTTGTCCGCACGGGCAACGCCGTGCGCTTCCTGCCCGCCCGCCACTAAAGCAGTTTCCAAGTCAGTGTACACGCTAGGTAAACATTTAAAAAGTGAAAGTTAAAGGCTTGTTTATTAATATCTTAGATCTTAACTATTTGCATAGACTTAAAAGTTGCCCTAGGCTGGAGGAATTGCTCTAGGCTGGAGGGCCCCCGCGCTGTCTCTTCCACTTTTTTCCCACCCATCCATGGCAAACTCTACTCGCTTCGTGCGATTAGCCCTGCTGCTGAGCTGCCTGCCCAGTGGGGCCAGCCAGGCGCAGGAAGCGCTGGCCTTCGCGGTCCAGAAGCTGTCTACCGCCAACCCGGCCGTTGCGGCGCAGCAGCCCCTGCGCGACGTGCTGCGGGAGCTGGAAAGCACTTACAAGGTCACCTTCTTTTACCTGGGTGAGGTGGCCGAGGGCAAGTACCTCGACCGGGCGCGCCCGGCTTTCCCCTCGCTGCCCGCCGCCCTGCGCTACCTAAGCCAGCACAGCGGCCTGCGGTTTGAGCTGCTCAAGGACGGGATGTACGTGGTGACGCCGCAGGCCGCGCCCGGCCTGCTGTCCGGCCCGCCCGCCCTGCCGGCCGACCCGGCGGCGGGGCGGGGAGCCCTCGCTCCGGCCCCCGGCCCCGACGGAGGTGCCCCGCCGGCCGGCCACGCCGCCCAGCTGCTGGCCGACGTGCAAGTGAGCGGCCGGGTAGTCCAAAAAAACGGCGACGGCTTGCCCGGCGTCACGGTCATTGTGAAGGGCACCACCAAGGGCACCACCACCGACGCCGGGGGCAATTTCTCGCTCTCGGTGCCGCTGGGCAGCGTATTGGTGTTCAGCTCGATAGGACTCCGGGCGCGGGAAGTGCCGGTGGTGGCGGCTACCTCCACGCTGAGCGTGCTGATGGAGGATGCCGCCCAGGCCCTGAACGAGGTGGTGGTGGTGGGCTACGGCACCCAGCGCCGGGCCGACGTGACCGGCTCGGTGGCCTCGGTGGCGGGCACCGAAATCAAGTCGCTGCCCGTCACCAACGTGCAGGAAGCCTTGCAGGGCCGGATAGCGGGCGTGGAAATCGTGAAGAACTCCGGGGCCCCCGACGCCACGCCCACCATCCTCATCCGCGGGGTGTCGTCCTTGAACAACGCGCCGCCGCTCTACATCATCGACGGCGTGCGGCAGTCGGGCGACAACTTCAACGTGCAGGACATTGCCACGATTGACGTGCTCAAGGACGCCAGCGCGGCCTCCATCTACGGCTCGGCCGCCGCCGGCGGGGTCATCATCATCACCACCAAAAAGGGCAAGAGCGGGCCCCCGAGCATCAGCCTCAACGCGCGCTACGGCATCACGACGCCGCGCACGCTGAAGCTGCTCGGCCGCGACGACTTCATTCGCTTCAAGCAGCTGATTGCCGACCCGGTGTACCTGGGCATGACGCGCACCGACACGCTGCCCGACACCGACTGGACCAAGGAGATTTTCCGCAACGGCACCGAGCAGAACTACAACCTGTCGATTGCCGGTGGCTCGCCCGCCGTCAGCTACCTCGTGTCGGGGGTGTACAACGACCAAAAAGGGGTGTACATCAACAACCGCTCGACGCTGGAAGGCCTGCGCGTGAACACCGACTACCAGCTGGGCAAGCGCATCAAAGTGGGCGAGCAGCTGTACGCCTGGCAGCGCATCACCGCGCCGGTGCTGATTGCGCCCATCAACCCGCCCTTCCGCTCGGTGCCGACCCTGCAGGCGTACACCGGCAACCCGGCCGATCCGTACGGGCACAACCCGCTGGGTTTCACGGGGCCCAACCTCATCGCCCAGATCAATACGGCCCACGTGGACAACCGCAAGGCCAATTTTCAGGGCAATGCCTTTGCCGAAGTGGCCCTGCCGCTGGACTTGAGCCTGCGCGCCACCTTCGGCTACACCTACTACAACGAGGGCCAGAACTACTTCCAGGACGCCTACAACACCGGCGCGGTGTCGAACGTCATCAACCAGCTGACCAAATCGAGCACCCAGGTGCGCACGACGCTGGCCAACTACGTGCTCTCCTACAACCACGCCTTCGACAAGCACCAGGTGAGCGCGCTGGTGGGCTACGAGCAGATCGGCTCGACCTACGACGCGCTGCGGGCCAGCTCCAGCTCGGTGGGCGGCGGCTCGTTTGCCTTCCTGCCCACGTCGGCCTCGGTGTACACCATCGCGCCGGGCGGCTACGATTCCAACGGGCTGATCAAGTCCACGTTTGCCCGCCTCAATTATAGCTTCGCCGATAAATACCTGCTCACCGGCTCGGTCCGGCGCGACGGCAACTTCACGGTGTTCGGGCCGGGCAACCAGTACGGGGTGTTCCCGGCGGGCTCGGCGGGCTGGCGCCTGAGCGAGGAGCCGTTTATCAAGCGCGCGCTGCCGGTTTTCAACCAGCTCAAGCTGCGCGGCAGCTACGGCAAGCTGGGCAACAGCGCCATTCCCAGCTACTTGTTTCTCTCGACCTACGAGTACGTGAACGCCCAGAACTTCGCGCCCGGGGCCCCGCCCAGCCTGGGCTACACCCAAACCATCCTGCCCAACAATAATATTAAGTGGGAGAGCGTGTACGAGGGCAACGTGGGCCTCGACGCCGAATTGCTGGCCGGGCGCTTCTTTTTCACGGTGGAGTGGTACAACAAAACCACCCGCGACATGCTCTACGCGCTGCCCATTTCGCCGAGCGTGGGCATCACGACGCCGTTCTTCACCAACATCGGCTCGGTGCGCAACCGGGGCCTGGAAATCGTGCTCGGCACCCGCGGCGGCACCGCCGACAAGGGCGGCTTCACGTACTCGGTGAGCGCCACCGGGGCCTTCAACCGCAACCGGGTGCTGAACCTGGACAACATCAACAGCAACCCGATTTACGCGGGCGACAACAACTACGGCAGCCCGACCTTCGGCCTGCAAAGCGGCCAGTACCTGACCGTTACGCAGGCCGGGCAGCCGTTTGGAATGTTCTACGGCTACCGGGCGCAGGGCCTTTACCAAAGCCAGGAGCAAATTGACGCCCACGCCAAGCCGGCCGGCTCCAAGCCCAGCATCGGCGACCTGATTTACGAGGACGTGGACAACAACGGCGTCATCAACGACAAGGACAAGGCCATCATCGGCAACCCCAACCCCAAGCTGGTGTACGGCCTGAACGCGAACCTGGGCTGGAAGGGCTTCGATTTGGCGCTGCTCTTCAACGGCGTGGCCGGCGTGGACCTCTACAACGGCGTGGGGCCCTACGCGCAGTTTCCGTTCAGCGACGGCAACACGACGGCCAAAGTGTTCGGGGCCTCTTTCCTGGGGAATAACCAGCTCACCGGCCAGCCGCGCATCGGGGTGCTGACGCCGGGCGCGGGCGGGGCCCCGGCCACCTTCGCCACCGACCCCAACCACAACTACTCCAACGTGAGCAGCTACTTCGTGGAGAGCGGCAGCTACCTCAAGCTCAAGAACGTGCAGCTGGGCTACAACCTGTCGGGCAGCCTGCTGAAAACGCCCTTCGTGAAGAGCGCCCGCCTGTTTGTGATGGCCAACAACCTCTTCACCGTCACCAAGTACAGCGGCATCGACCCCGAAATCGGCGGTGGCACCACCGGCAACTTCAGCAACCTCAGCGGCAACCCCGCCGCGCCCTACAGCGGCGTGACCACCCGCGGCATCGACGCGCCCTTGCAGTACCCGCACGTCCGCATCTACTCGGTGGGCGTGGACCTGACCTTTTGAAGTGCGCCGCGCCCCGGGGCCCTCTCCCGCGGAAGCGGGCCCCGGGGCGCGGCTGCCGCGGACCAACCCGACCCAAAGATTCTAAAATCCCACCCATCAGCATGTTCAAGAAAACTACCCTGCTCGCCCTGGCCGCGTTTCTGCTCGCGGCCGGCTGCACGAAGGACCCCAAAGACATTGCCCAGCCCGACAAGTTCAGCAGCGCCGACTACCCGGCCAGCCTCACGGCCCTGTCGGGGGTGCTCACCCCGGCCTACGCCAACCTGCGCTCCTACGAGCTGAACGGCTTTCAGCTGCTGTGCAAGGACTTCGCGTGCAGCGAGCACACCGCCGACCTGGCCTACGGCGGCGAGCAGTCGTGGACCGAGCTGGCCCTCAACCACCTGAGCGTGACTAATAGCTACGCCAGCGACTTATGGAAAGGGCTGTACACCGGCGTGAAAGACGCCAATGCCTTCCTGGAACGGGCCGACTTCTACGAGAAGAACCACATGCCCGCCGCCGAGCAAAAGGCGGTGAACACGTTGCGGGGCGAGGCATATTTTTTGCGCGCCTGGTACTACTTCGAGCTGGAGTGCTTTTATGGGGAAAAATACGTGACGGCCGGCGGGGGCGACGCGATGGGCGTGCCGCTGTTCACGGCCGTGCCCACTACGCTCGACGGCACCCAGCAGTCGCGCGCCTCGGCCCGTGCCGTGTGGGGACAGATTACCAGCGACTTGCAAAAATCGGCCGACTTGCTGAAGGGCGTGGCGCGCACCGGCAACGACCAGGGCCGCGTGACCGAGTGGGCCGCCAAGGGCCTGCTGGGCAAGGCCTACGTGTTCACCCAGGACTGGGCCAAGGCCAAGCCCGTGCTGCTCGACGTGATTGCCAACAGCGGCAAAACGCTGATGCCGTACGCGAAGTACCACAACGCCTTCAATGCCCAGAGTGCCAACGAATTTAACGAGGAATCCATCTTCGAAATAAACGTGGACCGCACCACGGCGGGCTACGGCATTTTCGTGGACGGGGCCAACGCCAACCTCACCACCAGCCAGGGCCTTATCTGGTCGCCGAGCCTGCTCGGCGACGACGGCACCGAGGGCGGGGCCAACAACAACCTGGGCTACGGCAACGAGTTCATCCACGACAAAAACCTGCTGCGCTACGGCTACAACCTGCCGATTTATTCGCTGGTGCCCAACCCCAGGTTCAACGCCGCCAAGCCGGCTTCGCCCGCCAACCCGCCGCAGGTCATCGACCCGGTCGTCAAGCAGAAGTCGCTGGCCATGCGCGCCGACAAAACCACCGACCCGCGCCTGTACGTGGCGGCCCTGCAACCCTGGGTGGACTCGGTGAGCCGCGACGGCGGCACCTACCGGCCGGTGGTGAAGTACTCGGGCATCGGCGGCGGCATCAAGCAATTTTTTCAGGGCTGGAGCCTGCGCAAATTCACGACCACCGACAACAACATCTTCGCCTACAGCGCCGCCGACGGGGCCAACTACTACCTGCTGCGCCTGGCCGACGTGTACCTGCTCTACGCCGAAGCCTGCCAGAACTCGGGCGACGCCGCTGGGGCCCTCGAATACCTCAACAAAGTGAAGCGCCGGGCCTACAGCCAGCCCATCAACAGTCCGTCGAATTTTGACTACAAGTCACTGACTGACAAAACGATGGCCACCGACGCCAACCTGGCCAACAACCCGCTCCGCTACGAGCGCTGGGCCGAGCTGTTCGACGAGGGCCACTGGTGGTTCGACGTGTGCCGCTGGCGCATCGGGGCGGCCGAAGCCGCCTACTACGGCACCACGCTGCCCACCGGCGGCAAAATCGAGTGGGACGACGCCCGCTCCTACGCGTGGCCGGTTCCGAACAGCGAGATCAGCACGAACCCGAAAGCCGTGCAAAACCCCGGGTATTAGGCCATTGGGAGGGCCCCTTGCGTCCTCCCGTACGCCTTCTCAACGGAGCCTTACCCCGGGCCCCGGGCCGGGCGGCAGCGGCTACAAGCATTTCCTTTCCACCCAAAAACCCTTCTACCATGAAAAAACCCCTCCTCTTTTTATTGCTTCTCTGCGGGCTGGGCCCCGCCGCGTGCTTCGCCCAGAGCGACGGCCTGCCCCGCGGGGCCTACGACGTGCCCTACACCCGCTACGAGTCGGAGAACGCCACCAAGGGCGGCGGGGCCGTGTTGCGAACGTCGCCGGCGTTTGTGCAAACGGACGTGGCCAGCGAGGCCAGCGACCAGAAGTACGTGGCGCTGCCCACCAACGGGTCGTTCGTGTCGTGGCCCGTCAGCAAGGCGGGGGCCGGGGTCGACCTGCGCTTCACCCTGCCCGACGCCCCGGGCGGGGGCGGCGTGACGGGCGCGCTGAGCCTGTACGTGAACGGGGCCCTGGTGAAGACCATCAGCCTGTCGTCGTACTGGGCCTGGCAATACTTCGCCAATGGCAGCGGCGACCCCGTCAACGCGCCCGGCGGGCGGGCGTTCATGCGCTTCGACGAGGTGCATTTCAAGCTGACTACCAAGCTGAACGCGGGCGACGTGGTGAAAATCCAGAAGGACAACGGCGACGCCTACGAGTACGGCGTCGATTTTATTGAGGTGGAGGACGTGCCGGCGGCGGTGGCCAAGCCGGCCGGCTACCTGTCGGTGACGGATTACGGGGCCATTGCCAACGACGGCGCCGACGACCTGGCGGCGTTCAACAGCTGCCTGGCGGCGGCCAAGGCGGCCGGCACCGGCATGTACATCCCGGAAGGGCAGTTTACGCTGGCCGCTACCTGGCGGCCCGAGGGCACGCTGCTGGGCATCAAGGGGGCCGGCATGTGGTATTCCAACATCAACTTTTCGACCAACGCCTTCTTTAGCGGCGGGATACTGGCGCGGCTCTCCAACGTCGAAATCTCGGGCATTTACCTGAGCACCGCCAACAACGCCCGGCAGGAAAACGGGCAGGCCCGGATTTACAAGTGCTTCATGGGCACCTACGGCACGGGCTCCTACGTCCACGACATCTGGGAGGAGCACTTCGAGTGCGGCTTCTGGATTGGGGGCTACGACGCGCCGTTGCCGGTGCCCGTGACGACGAACTTCCGGGTGTCGCACAACCGCATCCGCAACAACTACGCCGACGGCTGCAATTTCGCCCAGGGCACCAACAACTCGACGGTGGAGTTTTGCAGCGTCCGCAACAACGGCGACGACGGCGTGGCCAGCTGGTCGTCGTCGGATTCGGGGGTGAACACCATTTGCGAAAACCTGGAATTCAAGAACAACACCATCGAAAACAACTGGCGCGCCGGGGGCATCGGCGTGTTTGGGGGCCGCAACCACAAGATTCACCACAACACGGTGAAGGACGGCATCGCCGGCTCGGGCATCCGGTTCACGACCGAGTTTCCGGGGTTCAATTTCGACACCAACACCACCATGCAGGTGTACGAGATGACCATCACCAACTGCGGCACCAGCGACGATTTGTTTGACCAAGAGCGCGGGGCCATCGATTTTTACGCGGCCAGCTCGGCGGTGAAAAACATCACCTACACCAACGTGGACGTCATCAACGCCCAGCGCCACGGCGTGCAGATCGGGGCCACCACGGTGGATAATATTGTTTTTAACTCACTGACCATCAATGGTACGGGTCTGGATAATTTTACCTCGGCCAAGTTTACCTCGCCCATCGGCGGCCTGGCCATCATGTCGTTTGCTTCGACCGGCACGGCCACGTTCAACAACCTCGCGCTGTCGAACATCGAGGTGAGCCCGCCGACTTACAAGACGCAGCAGGCCTACAATATTATCATCAACAGCGCCCCGCCCGTGGCCGCCACGGGCGTGAGCGTGAGCCCGGCCACGGCCACCGTGCAGCAGCAGCAAACCGTCCAGCTCACGGCCACCGTCGCGCCCGCCAACGCCACGAACAAGAACGTGGACTGGACCACGTCGAACGCGGCCGTGGCGACCGTGAGCCCGACGGGCCTGGTGACGGCGGTGGGCGGCGGCACGGCCACCATCACGGCCACCACCCAGAGCGGCGGCTTCAAGGCCAGCAGCACCGTCACGGTGCCGTCCAGCACGCCGGTTATCAGCAGCGCGGGCACGGCCAGCGGCACGACGGGCGTGGCATTTAAGTACACCATCACGGCCTCGCAGAGCCCGACCGGCTACGGGGCCACCGGCCTGCCGGCGGGCCTGAGCGTCAACGCTTCGACCGGCGTAATTTCGGGCAGCGTGGCCACCGCCGGCACCTACAACATCACCGTGAGCGCCACCAACGGCGCGGGCACCGGCACCAAGCCGGTGGCCCTCACCATTGCGGCGGTGCCGGCGTGCACGGCCCCGGTAATCGGGTTTACCAACACGGCCCCGGTGATTGACCAGAGCATCGACGCGGCCTGGAGCAGCGTGCCGGCCGGCAGCCTCAGCAAAGTAACCATTGGGGCCCTGCCGGCCGACTTCGCGGGCAGCCAGTGGCGCGCCATGTACGACGCGACCAACCTGTACGTGCTGGTGGAGGTGAAAGACAACGCCAAATTCAACGATTCGGGCGCGTCGTGGTACGACGACGACGCCGTGGAGCTGTTCATCGACGGCGACAACAGCAAAGGCTCGGCCTACGACGGCGTGAACGACTTTCAGCTCGGCTTCCGCTACAACGACGGGGTCATCAACGTGGGCGGCAACTCGGTGAACCGGACCGCGGGCATCACCTTCGCCATCCAGAACGTGGCCGGTGGCTACAACCTGGAAGCCAAAATTCCGTGGAGCACCATCGGCGTGACGCCGCAGGTCGGCAGCCAGCTCGGCTTTGAAATCGCGGTGGACGACGACGACAACGGCGGTGCCCGCGACGCGCAAGTGGCGGCTTTTTCCTCGACCACCACGGCCTACGCCAACCCCAGCGTGTTCGGCTCGGTGTACCTGACCACGTGCAGCGGCACCCCGGCCCCCGTGGCCGCAACCGGCGTGGGCGTGACGCCCGCGTCGGCTTCGCTGAGCGTGGGCGCTACCCAGCAGCTGACGGCCACCGTGGCCCCTTCGAACGCCACCAATAAAAACGTGGCCTGGAGCACGAGCAACGCCTCGGTGGCCACCGTGAGCACAACGGGCCTGGTAACGGCGGTGGCCGCGGGCAGCGCCACCGTCACGGCCACCACCCAGGACGGCGGCAAGACGGCCACCAGCGCGATTACGGTGAGCAGCGGCCCCGCGCCGGGCACCGTCAGCTGCGTCAAAACCGCCAGCGCGATTACCATCGACGGCAACCTGACGGAAGGGCCCTGGGTGCTGAGCCAGTCCGTGGGCAAAACCACGACGGGAACGGCAAACAACACGGTGACCTTCGGGGTGCTCTGGGACAACACCAACCTGTACATCGGGGCCAAGGTGCTGGATGCGAACCTGTTTGCCGACTCGCCCAACCCCTGGGACGACGATGCCATCGAGGTGTACATCGACGCCAACAACAACAAGCTCGGCAGCTACGACGGCGCCGACAACCAGATTATCAAGAATTTCAACAAGTCGACCGTTTACACCAAAACGGCCATCGCGGGCTTGCAGCACGCCTGGGCCGCCATCAGCGGGGGCTACAGCGTCGAGCTGGCCATTCCGTGGTCGCAGCTGGGCATCGGCGCGCCGGCCGCGGGCACCACGATCGGCTTTGACCTGGGCTACGACGACGACGACAACGGGAGCGTCCGCGACGGCCAGGCCGTGTGGAACGGCACCCTGAACAACTACACGAGCACCGCGGGCTTCGGCAGCCTGGTGCTGGCTACCGCCGCCGGCAAAGCGTTGGCGGCCACCGCGGCGGCCGCGCCGGAACAAGCCGTAAACTACTGGCCCACCGTGGTTTCGCGCGAGCTGAACATTGCCGGCTACGGCCCCTACACCCAGGTGGAGGTGTGCGACATGCTCGGCAAAGTCCACTACCGCAACGCGGCCATCGCGGGGAAAACAACCACCGCGTTGGACCTCAGTCAGTTGGCGCCCGGGATGTATTTGGTAAAAATGCGGGGCGACCAAAAGGCCACCGCGTTCCGAATCATTAAAAACTAAGCCGGGAAGGCAAGGCAAAAAAAGGCGGCGGGCACCAGTGCCCGCCGCCTTTTTTTGCCCTGCGCTGGAGCAGCGGCCGGCCCTGCGGCAGGGCTTTTTTCGCCAAGAAGCAACCGTTTCTTCCGCCGGTTGCGCGCTTTGATGAGCCGGGTTAACGAGCCGGGGCCCCGGCCCTGTTTCTTCACCGGGGGTCCTGCCACACGAGCTTTTCGTCGGCTTTTTGTTTGTCGAAATCGACGCACCGCTCGTCGCCCTTGCCCGTGATGCCCCCGTCGGGGCGGCACAGCACGCGGCCTTTGGTGTCGTAGAGCGTCGATTGCTGGTCGCAGCAGGGGGCCGTCTCCCAGTACACGGTCTGGTTGCGGTACCGGTAGCGGTAGATGCGCACGATGGGGTACTGCTTGCGCTCGCCCAGCGTGGCGGCGATGCGGGCCTTCAGCCACTGGGGCCGGGCGGTGGTGTCTTCGGCGGGGAGGCGGCTGGCCACCGGGTCCACGGTGTTGGCCGAGGTGGGGGCGGGCGTGTCGTTGCCCGACACGTTGGGGCGGTCGGGCGGCGTGGTGGGCGTGCCCACCGCCACGCGCTGGGGCCCGCAGGCGGTGGCCAGCAGCGCGGCGGCGCAAAGGAGAAAGGTTTTCATTTAAGAGTTGACAGGCAATTGGCCCGTTCGGCAAACAGATGAATGTGGGTGCAAATGACGCCCTATTTTGGTTGGCCTGGCCCAGGGCTTACGCCCGGCCCGGGCAATGGTTGGCCGTTGGCGTTGGCCCCGGCGGCCGGGTAAAGGCCGGTTGTCAGCCGTTGAACGAAAAGAGGTGCGGCCCGAACACCAGGGCCCCCACCGCCAGGGCCCCCAGCGCGGCCAGCAGCACGGCCCCGGCGGCCACGTCCTTGGCCTTGCCGGCCAGCGGGTGGTAGTGGGGCGAAGCCAGGTCGGTGAGGGCCTCGACGGCGGTGTTCACCAGCTCGGCCGTCCACACGCCGGCCACGGCCAGGGCCACCAGGGCCCACTCCAGCCGGGCCAGCCGGCAGTACAGCCCCAGCGCGAGGGCCCCGGCCGTGGCCAGCGCGTGGAAGCGCAAGTGGAGCTCCGAGCGCAGCGCCGCCCCCACCCCGCGAAACGCGTGGCCGAAGCTGGCCGCTCGCCGCCGCAGCAACTTGGCGGGCCGGCCCCGGGGCCCCGGGCTACGCATCGAACTCGGCGAAAACCGTGCGCCGCAGCGCGTCCCATTCGGGCCGGATGATGCTAAAAATGACCGTGTCGCGCCGGACGCCGTCCTGCGTGGGGCGGTGGCGGCGCAGGGTGCCCTCCTCGGTGGCCCCCATGCGGCGCATGGCCTGCTGCGATTGCAGGTTGCGGCGGTCGGTTTCCAGCTCCACCCGCTCGCATTGCAGGGCCCCGAACGCGTGGCAGAGCAGCAGGTGCTTGGCCGCCCGGTTCAGGCCGGTGCGCTGAAAGGCCTTGCCCACCCAGGTGTAGCCGACGCTCAGGCGCTGGTCTTCTGGAAACACGTTGTAGTAGCTGGTGCTGCCGGCCAGCTGCCCGGTGGCGCGGTCGACGATGGCGAAGGGGTAGCGCTGGCCGGCCTGGCGGCCGTGCGCGGCCGCGGCCAGGTAGGCGGCCAGGCTCACGGCGTCGTCGGCCCGGGTGAGGGTGTAGCGCCAGATTTCGGGGTCGAAGGCCGCGGCTTTCAGGGGCTCGAAGTCGGTGGTTTCGAGGGGCCGCAGGCGCACGCGGCAGTTTTCCAGCACGAGGTTCTTGGTGAAATCCATGGTAAGGCAAAGATGCCGGAAAAAAAGAAAAAGCCGCTCCTGTTGGGAACGGCTTTTATGGATTAGCTCGCGGGATTCGCTACTTCACCATCAGGTTTTTCACGGCCCCGGTCTGCTTGTCGACCTCGAAGGCCGCGCGGTTGGGCATGCGCTTGGCCCAGTCGGTGCGGGGCACCAGCACCTGCCAATACGCCCCCAGGTCGGTGGCGCGCGCCGAGTCCACGACGTACAGGCCGGCGTTGGGCTGGCTTTGCAGGTAGCGGCCGATGGCGGCGCGGGCCCCGGCGGCGGTGGGGGCCCCGGCGGCGGCAGGGGCGGCGGGCGTCGTCGGCATTTGGGCGGGAGTTGTGCTGGTGTTGGCGCTGGACGTGGTGGTGGACGTGGCGGTGGGCACGGCCTGGCAGCCGGCGAGCGCCCCGGCTACGAGCAGGGCGGAGAACGAACGTTTCATTGGATGGAAAAGAAGGTGGAAAGCAACGGGAACTGAAACACAAAAACTGCGCTGCATTAGTTGATGGGCGGGCCCACGGCCGTATTCGCGGCTGCGGCCTGCTCGCGGGCCAGCTTCTCGTTGAGGCGGGCGGCGTCGCCGCGGCGCACCACGCGGGCGATGTGGATGCTCAGCTCGTAGAGCAGCACGATGGGAATGGTGACGATGATTTGGGCCGTGATGTCGGGCGGGGTGATGACGGCCGCGATGATCAGAATCACCACGATGGCGTGCTTGCGGTAGAGCTGCATGATTTCGGGCGTCACGAGCCCGGCCTTGGCCAGGAAGAACACGATCATGGGCAGCTCGAACACCAGCCCGCACGAGAGCGTCATGGTGGTGAGCGTGCTCAGGTAGCTCTGCAAGTCGATCTGGTTCTCGATGCTGGCGTCGACGGTGTAGCCGGCCAGGAAGTTGATGCTCATGGGCGCGGCGAAGTAGTAGCCAAACAGCACCCCGGCGATGAACAAAATCGACACGAAAAACACGGCCCCGCGCGAGTTGCTGCGCTCGTGCGGGTAGAGGCCGGGCTTGATGAAGCGCCACAGCTCCCAGAACAAGTACGGGAAAGCCATCACCAGGCCCGCTATCACCGACGTGCTGATGTGCATCGAGAGCTGCCCGCTCATCTCCCGGTTCTGGATGATGAAGTTGACGTGGTCGGCGCAGGGCTCGGCCGAGCCGAAGAGCTTGCCCACCTTGCAAAACATCTGGTACGTCCAGAAATCGGCCCGCGAGGGCCCCAGAATCAGGGTGTGGAACAGGAAGGTTTTGCAGAAGAAGGCAATCGTGGCGAACACCACCACCGAAATCGCCGCCCGGATGACGTGCCAGCGCAGCGCCTCCAGGTGGTCGATGAAGGACATTTCGTGCTGTTCGCCCAGCGTTGGTTGAGGATTCAAGGACTGAATGACTGAAGGAGTGAATGAGTGGATGCGGCAGCTATACGAGAAAACGAGCGGCTTAGGAACCGGGCCCCGCCGTTTGCACAGCCGGCCCCGGGCGCCCCCGCTCATTCACGCATTCACGCATTCACCGATTAAGCAAAAAGCGGGTAATCCTGGAGCCAGGCGTTCACCTGCTGGCGCACGCGGCCCAGGCGGGTGTCGTCGGCGTGGTGCATCAGCGCCTCGTCGATCAGCTCCACGATGCGGCCCATGTCGGCCGTGCCCAGGCCGCGGGTGGTGACGGCCGCCGAGCCGATGCGCATGCCGCTGGTCACAAACGGCGACTTGTCGTCGAAGGGCACCATGTTTTTGTTGATGGTGATGTCGGCCCTCACGAGCGTGTTTTCGGCCAGCTTGCCGGTGAGGCCCTTCGAGCGCAGGTCGATGAGCATCAGGTGGTTGTCGGTGCCGCCCGAAATAATGTCGTAGCCCAGCCCGGTGAAGCCCGCCGCCAGGGCCTGGGCGTTGGCCGCTACTTGGCGGGCGTAGTCGCCAAAATCGTCGCTCAGCGCCTCGCCGAAGGCCACGGCTTTGGCGGCAATCACGTGCTCCAGGGGCCCGCCCTGCGTGCCGGGAAACACGGCCGAGTCGAGCAGGGCCGACATGGGCCGGACCTCGCCCTTGGGCGTTTTCAGGCCGAAGGGGTTGTCGAAGTCCTGGCCCAGCAGGATGAGGCCGCCGCGGGGGCCCCGCAGGGTTTTGTGGGTGGTGGTGGTGACGATGTGGCAGTGCTCGAACGGGTTGTTGAGCAGGCCTTTGGCGATGAGGGCGGCGGGGTGCGAGATGTCGGCCAGCAGCAGGGCCCCCACCTCGTCGGCGGCTTCGCGCAGGGCCCGGTAGTCCCAGTCGCGCGAGTAGGCCGAGGCCCCGCAGATGAGGAGCTTGGGCCGCTCGCGGCGGGCAATTTCCTTCACCTTCTGCCAGTCGATCAGCCCGGTTTCTCTTTCGACGCCGTAGAAGCTGGGCCGGTAGAGCTTGCCCGAAAAGTTGACCGCCGAGCCGTGCGTGAGGTGGCCGCCGTGGCTGAGGTCGAAGCCCAGAATTTTGTCGCCCGGCTGCAGGCAGGCCAGCATCACGGCGGCGTTGGCCTGGGCCCCAGAGTGGGGCTGCACGTTGGCCCAGGCCGCCCCAAACAATTCCTTGATGCGGTCGATGGCGAGCTGCTCGACCTGGTCGACGATTTCGCAGCCGCCGTAGTAGCGCTTGCCGGGCAGGCCCTCGGCGTACTTGTTGGTGAGCACCGAGCCCTGGGCGGCCATCACCTGGTCCGACGCATAGTTTTCGGAGGCAATCAGCTCCAAGCCATGGGTCTGGCGAATTTTTTCCTGGTCGATGAGGCCGAACACGGCGGCGTCGCGGGGGCGGGCGGGGGCGGTGGTTTGCATGGGCCAAAGGTACAATGCGTGCCACGCCCCGCCCACGGCGCGGGCCCCGGCGGGCGGGGCCCGGGGTATCGGCCAATTAATCCTATCTTCGTAAAATAGTGCTAGTTCATTCTCCTTACGATTAGTTTATTCGCTATTAATCATCTTTAATTACTATTTTATATGCCGACGTCCCTCGCCGAAGTTCTGACGCACCTGCGCGTCGGTAATCAGAAATTTCTCGTCGGCTTCTACCAGCAGCGCCGCGAGGTATTTGGGCGCTGGGCGCTGCGCCAGCACCAGCTGGGGGCCCCGGCGGCGCACGCGCTGCTGCAAAGCGCGCTGCTCGACTTCTACGACCAGGCCGCCGACGGCCGCCTCACCCGCCTGCCCCCCGACGTGCCCGCCTACGTCAACCGCCTGGCCGAGCAGCGCCTGGCGGCGGGCCGGGCCGCCGCCGCGCCGCTGCCCGCCGCCGAGGCCCGCCGCCGCCAGCGGCGCCTGGCCGATTTCCACCGCCTGGGGGCCGGCTGCCAGCGCCTGCTGGCCTATTTCTACTTCCACGGCTACAATTTCGGGCGCATGAGCGGCAAGCTGGGCTTCGCCAACCCGGCCGTGGCCCGCCGCCAGAAAGGCGCCTGCCTGCGCAAGCTGGTAGACCTGACGGCCCTGCCATACGATTTCCGGGCCCACCTCGACGAGCTGGAGCGCTTTGCCGACGGCGGGCTGGACGAACAAGCCCAGGCCGCGTTTGAGCAGCGCCTGGCCACCGACGACGCCCTGGCCGCCGCCTACGCCGCCTACGAGCAGTTCGCCGCCGACCTGCGCTGGGCCGCCGGCCACGACGCCCTGCGCCTGCGCCTGCGCCGGCTCGACCAGCAGCTCGACGAGCGCGGCACCGCGCTGGTGCGGCTGCGGCACCGCGCCCGCCGCCACCAGCGCCGCTGGCTGGCCTGGGCCGGGGCCGCGCTGGCCGGGGCCCTGGCCGCCGGGGGCTGGTGGGCCGCCCGCCCGGCGCTGCCCCCCGACGCCTGGGCCAGCTACTACCGCCCCGATCCCGCCCTCGCGCTCCTGCCGGCGCAGGCCAGCGCCCGCCCGCTGCTGGCCCAGGCCCTGGCCGAGTACCGCGCCGGCCACTACCCCGCTGCGCTGCACACGCTGGGCCGCCTCTCGCCCAACGACGTCGGCGCTGACACGCTGAGCTATTACCGGGGTCTGTTTCTGCTGCAAGCGGGCGACAACCAAGCGGCCCAGGCCCCCCTGCACCGCTTGGCCCAGCCCACCGGCGGGCCCCTGGCGGGCCGCGCGCGCTACCACCTGGCCATGGCCTATTGGCAAGCCCAGCAGCCCGCCACCGCCCTTGCCGCCCTGCGCCTGGTGGCCGCCGATTCGCTCAACCCCTACCGCGCCAGTGCCCGGCGCGTGCTGGCGGCCGGGGCGCTGGGGGCCCGTCCCTAGCCCGCTCAACGCGGCCGCCGCCCCGCGCGTACACGGCGGGTACCTTTCCCACCCCGCGCCATGGCCGCCACCACCAACACCCCGAAGCACACCGACCCCGCCACCAAAAACAAGGAGAAAAAGAACGAGGAGGAAACCGTCGCCAAACCCAGCGGTAAGAAGACGAAGACCCAGAAGAAGTAGGTTTTGCCGCTGGTTGACAAACGCCGGAGCCCGGCTCGTGCGTACGAGCCGGGCCCCGGCGTTTGTCAACCAGTCGTAAACCCTACTTTTTCTGGGTCTTCGTCTTCTTACCGCTGGGCTTGGCGACGGTTTCCTCCTCGTTCTTTTTCTCCTTGTTTTTGACCCTTACGCACCATGATAGCTTGACTGTCATAGAACACTACAGGACCAAATTCC
>JANXOE010000265.1 GCA_025353745.1 Hymenobacter sp. | reverse complement strand
TTCGACTGGCTGGCCGACGTGGACGTGCCCGACTCTTTTGCCGGCTTCGACGTGGTGGAAATCCGCTTCAAGGGCGGCCGCAAGGAGTTCTTCCGCAACGCCGACCGCCTGCCGCTCGTCACCGGCGACGCCGTGGTGGTGGACGCCACCGGCAGCGGCTGGCACCTGGGCCACGTGAGCCTGAAGGGCGAGCTGGTGCGCCTGCAAATGCGCAAAAAGAAGGTGGCCCCCGACGCCAAGGACCTGCGCAACGTCCTGCGCGTCGCCACCCCCGACGACGAGGAGCGCTGGCAGGCCGTGCGCGACCTCGAAAACGCCACCATGTTCCGGGCCCGGGCCGTGGTGGGCGAGCTGCGCCTGCGCATGAAGCTCAGCGACGTGGAGTACCAGGCCGACCGCACCAAGGCCCTGTTTTTCTATTCGGCCGAAGACCGGGTGGACTTCCGCGAGCTCATCCGGCGCCTGGCCGACGAGTTCCGGGTGCGGGTGGAGATGCGCCAGATTTCCTTGCGCCAGGAGGCCGGCCGCATCGGCGGCATCGGCGTGTGCGGGCGCGAGCTGTGCTGCTCCACCTGGCTCACCGATTTCAAAACCGTGAGCACCACCGCCGCCCGCTACCAGAACCTGAGCCTCAACCCCCAGAAGCTGGCCGGCCAGTGCGGCCGCCTCAAGTGCTGCCTCAACTACGAGCTCGACGCCTACCTCGACGCGCTGAAGGACATTCCGCAGGTGCAGCGCCCGCTGCAAACCACCAAAGGCGAAGCCTTTTTGCAGAAAACCGACATCTTCCGCCGCCGCATGTGGTTCGCCACCAAGGGCGACAACAACTGGGTGATGCTCGAAGCCAGCCGCGTGCGCGAGCTGCTCGAGGTGAACAAGCGCGGCGAGAAAATCGAGAGCCTGCTGCCCCCCCGCGAAGAGGCCCCCGAGCCCGAAGTGTCGGCCATCGTCGAAGGCTCGCTCGACCGCCTCGACGACCAGATTAAAACCGCCGGCAAGCGCAGCAAGCGCCGCAAAGGCAAGCCCGAGGGCCCCACCGACGCCGCCGAAGCCGCCGCCCCGCGCCCGCCCCGCGCCGAGCGCCCCGCCCGCGAACCCCGCGAGCCACGCGAGCGCGAGCCCCGCCCGGCGGCCCCCGACCGCCGCCCCGCCCCGGCCCCTGCCGCCGCCCTGCCCCCCGACGGCCCCGCCGCGCCCGGCGACG
>JANXOE010000259.1 GCA_025353745.1 Hymenobacter sp. | reverse complement strand
GTGCCCACCTTGCGGCCCAATTCTCGCCTTTGCTTTCCCTGCATGAACCCTCCCGTTTCCAATTTCGGCTTTTCGGCTTCGCCGACCGACCCGCGCGCCGCCAACCCCCTGCCCCGCGCCGTGCACCGGGCCAACAACTACCTGCTGCTCGACGGCGTTTGGCATTTTGAGGTGGACGCGGCCGACGCCGGCCTGCGCGACAACTGGGCCCTGGGCCACGCCTATCCGCTGACGGCCAGCTGGCCCGGCTCGGTGGAAGACCACCTGGCGCAGGCCCGCCAGGAGGCGCAGCCCGCCTCGTGGCAAGACAACGTGGTGGCCTGGTACGAGCGCGAATTCGACCTGCCCTCCCGCGCCGACGACGACCCGCACTCGCTGTTTCAGCTCACCTTCGGGGCCTGCGGCTACGAAACGCGGGTGTGGCTCAACGGCTTTCCGCTGCGCACCATCGAGGGCGAAGACGTGCACTACGGCGAGTACACCTCGTTTTCGTACGAGCTGCGCCACGAGCACCTGCGGCCCGTCAACCGCCTTACCGTGCGCATTGCCGACACGATGGACGCCGAAACGCCGCGCGGCAAGCAGGAGTCGCACGTGTACAAGCGCGGCGGCATCTGGTACCAGACCCAAACCGGGGCCGTGCGCTCGGTGTGGCTCGAAATGGTGGAGCGCAACCGCCTGCGCTCCCGCGTGGGCGTCGACTGCGTGATCGAAGACCGCCTCGTGCGCTTCAACCTCACCACCCGCGTGCAGGACCCCGGCGCGTACACCATTCGCTTGCAGGTGTTTACCCAAAAGGCGTCGACGGGGCCCTTGGCCGAAGCCGACTTTCCGCTGCTGCTCGCTGCCGGGCAGCGCCAGCAGCGGGTGGTGATGGAGCTGCCGGCTTCCGTCTGCCTCTGGGGCCCCGGCGGGCCGCACCGCTACCGCCTGGTGGCGCAGCTCATCGACGCGGACGGCTACGCGGCCCAGATCGAAACCCAGTTCGGGCTGCGCAAGATCGAGAGCCGGGGCCGCTACGTGTACCTCAACAACGAGCCGGTGTACCTCGACGGCATTCTCTACCAGCCCGGTACGGCCACGTACGAAGAAATTCGCCGCCACTTCCACGCCATGCAGGCGCTGGGCTGCAACCTGGTGCGCGTGCACATTGCCGGCATCGACCCGCGCATCTACAACCTGGCCGACGAGCTGGGCCTGCTGCTGTGGGTGGAAGTGCCGAGCCCGCACTCCTCCACCGCCCGCAGCCGCCAAAACCACCGCGCCGAACTGCTGCGCATGCTGGCCCTGATGGAAGCCCACCCTTCGGTGGTGATCTGGAGCCTGTACAACGAAGACTGGGGCTGCCAGGACATCGCCACCAACGCCGAAACCCGGGCCTACATCGTGGAGATGTACCACTACCTGCTCATCAACCACCCGCAGTTTTTGGTGGTCGACAACGACGGCTGGCACCACATCTCCGACCAGGGCCGCCTGAAATCGGACCTGCTCACGGCCCACCTCTACACGCCCGAGCTGGGCCGCTGGCAGGAATTGCTCGACCGCCTCGTGCGCGGCGAGATGGACGGCACTGCCGCCTTCCCGCTCGTCATCGGCGACCCGTTTTTCTACCGTCGCCAGAAACCGTTGATCGTCAGCGAGTGGGGTGGCTTTGGCTTTGCCGACTACGGAGGGCCCCAGGACGCCGACACCCGCGCCGACAGCATCCGCGCTTTCAAGGAAGAATTGCGCAAGCGCCCCATCGCCGGCGACGTGTACACCCAGGCCACCAACATCGAAGACGAGCGCAACGGCCTGCTCAACTTCCACACCGGCGAGCTGGAGGTGCCGGCGGGCCTGCTGGCTTCGCAGCCGGAGGCGGTGGCCGCGCCCCTGCCCGGCGCCTGACGGCCGGCCGCGAAAACTCCTCCGCCCGTTCCGGGGTTATCTTTGCGGGGCCCTCCTCATGGGCCCCGAACGCACAATGCCGATAACCGAAGAAGCCGTCCTCAGGGCCCTGAGCTACGTGGAGGAGCCCGACCTGGGCCAGGACCTGGTGACCCTCAAGATGATTGAGGACATTCACATCGAGGGCCTCACCGTGGCCTTCACCGTGGTGCTCACCACGCCCGCCTGCCCGCTCAAGCAGCTCATCCACGACGCCTGCGAGCGGGCCATCCACACGATGGTCGACAAAGAGGCCAACGTGGTGATTACCATGACCTCGCGCGTGACCACCCTGCGCCAGAACAACGAGCTGCTGCCCGGCGTGAAAAACATCATCGCCATCGCCTCGGGCAAGGGCGGCGTGGGCAAAAGCACCGTCACGGCCAACCTGGCCGTGGCCCTGGCCGCCACGGGGGCCAAAGTGGGCCTGATCGACGCCGACATTTCGGGCCCCAGCATGCCGGTGATGTTCGGGGTGGAAGACGCCCGGCCCCACGTGTTCGAGGGCCCCAACGGCAAAAACCTCATCCAGCCCATCGAGCGCTTCGGCGTGAAGCTGATGAGCATCGGCTTCCTGGCCCCGGCCGAAAGCGCCATCGTGTGGCGGGGCCCCATGGCCTCGTCGGCGCTCAAGCAGTTCATCACGGAAGTGGACTGGGGCGAGCTCGACTACCTGCTGCTCGACCTGCCGCCCGGCACCTCCGACATCCACCTCACGCTGGTGCAGTCGGTGCCCGTGACGGGGGCCGTCATCGTCACCACGCCGCAGCGCGTGGCCCTGGCCGACGCCCAAAAGGGCCTTCAGATGTTCCGCCAGCCCCAAATCAACGTGCCCGTGCTGGGCGTGGTCGAGAACATGGCCTGGTTCACGCCGGCCGAGCTGCCCGACAGCAAGTACTTTATCTTTGGCGAGAACGGCGGCCAGCGCCTGGCGCAGCTGCACGACGTGCCCCTGCTGGGCCAGCTGCCGCTGGTGCAGAGCATCCGCGAGAGCGGCGACCAGGGCCAGCCGGCCGTGCTCGACCCCACTTCGGCCGTCGGCCAGGCCTTCGCTGCGCTGGCCGAAGCGGTGGCCCGCCAGGTCAGCATCCGCAACAACATCGCGCCCAAAACCACGGTGGTGGAAATGCAGCGATAATTAGATTACGCGTTTTGAATTATAAATTATAAACGGGTGTGTTTCTTAGTCAGCGCTGTCCCGTTTATAATTTATAATTCGAATTCCATAATTCAAATTTCTGAATTTATAATTCCCGAAGATGACCTCCGACCACCCCCTGTTGCCCCGCATTGAAGCTGCTTTGGACGGCCTGCGCCCTTACCTGGCCACCGACGGCGGCAACGTGCGCGTGGCCAACATCACCGCCGAGGGCGTGCTCCAGCTCGAATGGGAAGGGGCCTGCGGGGCCTGCCCCATGTCGCCGATGACCCGCGCCGGCCTCGAAGACACCGTGCGCAAAGCCGTGCCCGAAATCACGGCCGTGGAAGCCCGCTAGGTGTTTTTTTGATCGGGCGTACCCCGGAGCCTTGCTTTGGGGTAATTTTTTGAGTCTATTTGAGCAGTTCCGCCGTCGTTCCGAGCGCCGCGGGGAACCTGGCAGGGCCCGTCCGACGGCCCCCAGGTTCCTCGCGGCGCTCGGAACGACAGTTTTTGGCTACGTTTCGCCTTCCCTTCCCCTTTTGCATGTCCGCCAACGCCCTGAACGCCCCCGGCCTGCGCGCCTGGATCGACATTCCGTTCCAGCACGATTTTCCCATCCAGAACCTGCCGTTTGGGGTGTTCGAAACCGCCGAGCGGGGGCCCCGGCTGGCCGTGGCCATCGGCGATTACGTGCTCGACCTGTACGTGCTGAGCCAGTTCGGCTTTTTCGACGACCTCGCGGAGCTCGGCGCCGCGCAGCCGCGGGTGTTCCGCCGGCGCTCGCTCAACGCCTTTCTGCGGCTGGGCCGGCCGGCGTGGCGGGCCGTGCGCCAGCGCGTGAGCGAGCTGCTGCGCCACGACAACCCCGACCTGCGCGACCACCCCGACGCCGCCCGCGACGCCCTGCTCCGCCAGCGCGACGTGGCCCTGCTGCGCCCCGTGAAGCCGGCCAACTACACCGATTTCTACAGCAGCCGGGAGCACGCCACCAACGTGGGCGCCATGTTTCGCGACCCGGCCAACGCGCTGCTGCCCAACTGGCTGCACCTGCCGGTGGCCTACCACGGCCGCGCCAGCAGCATCGTGGCCAGCGGCACGCCCATCCGGCGGCCCCGGGGCCAGCAGCTGGCCCCCGGGGCCGCCGCGCCCACGTTCGGCCCCAGCCAGCAGCTCGATTTTGAGCTGGAAATGGCCTTTGTGGTGGGCACCGGCACGGCCCTGGGCAAGCCGGTGCCCATCGAAGAGGCCGAGGAGCACATCTTTGGCCTGTGCCTGTTCAACGACTGGAGCGCCCGCGACCTGCAAAGCTGGGAGTACGTGCCGCTGGGGCCCTTCCTGGGCAAAAACTTTGGCAGCAGCGTGGCGCCCTGGGTCGTGACGCTCGACGCGCTGGAGCCCTTCCGCACGGCCGGGCCGGCGCAGGAACCCACGCCCCTGCCCTACCTGCAAACCGTTGGCGACCATCATTTTGCCATCCAGCTCGAAGCCGCCCTCACGCCCGCCGACGGCCCCGAAACCGTCCTCGCCCGGCCCAACTTCCAGGGCCTGTACTGGAGCATGGCCCAGCAGCTGGCGCACCACGCCTCCAACGGCTGCAACTTGGAAGCGGGCGACATCTACGCGTCCGGCACCATTTCGGGCCCGGCCCCCGACGAGCGCGGCTCGCTGTTGGAGCTGTCGTGGCGCGGCACCGAGCCCGTGCCCCTCGCCGACGGCACCACCCGCACTTTCCTGCTCGACGGCGATACGGTGACGCTGCGCGCCTACGCCGAAAAAGACGGCGTGCGCATCGGTTTCGGCGAAGTGAGCGGCACCATATTCAGCGAATGAGTGACCGAAGGAGTGAATTGACAAATTAGTAATTCGCTCCTTCGGTCACTCGTTGCTAATGCATTCGGTCGTCGCGCACGGGCAGGTTCGTCACGATATCGCCTTCGATTTGCAATAATTCCTGCAAGCGGGCATCCACGTCGTACCCGGCGCAATATTCTTTGGCCAACTCGACGTAGCTCACGAAATGACCGGCTTCCGACACCATCAATTCGTAATAAAACCGGCTTAGCTCCGGGTCGGAAATGTGCTTCCAGAGCAGCTTAAATCGCTCGCAGCTACGCGCTTCGATCAGGGCCGACACGAGGAGCTGGTCCAACAGCTGGCGCTCGCGGGCACCGCCCTTGCGCACGTGGGCCAGCAGCTGCACCACGTACTCGTCGCGCCGGGGCCGCCCCAACGCGAAGCCGCGCTTGCGCAGCTCGTCGAGCACGCGCTCGAAATGGCTCCATTCTTCGGCCACGAGCAGCGTCAATTCATCCACCAGGCGGGTCTTTTCCGGGTAGTGGATGATCATGCTGATGCCGGTGCTGGCCGCTTTTTGCTCGCACCAGGCATGGTCGACGAGAATATCTTCGATGTTTTTGCTGGCAATGTCGACCCAGCGCGGGTCGGTGTTGAGCTTTAATTTCAAAATTGTTTTCATCGCCGATTAAGAGCCTATCCGAAAAATAAAAAAGTTGTAGTCGAGGGCTGGAGTTTTGAGGCTGCCGCCCCCGGCAAGATTCCCGTTGCGCCCACCCGCACCCACCTGCGAAGCTACGGTTCGGGCCGATTTCTTGCCGTCGCCCGCCTTGGAGTCGGGGCCCGACTGCCGGGCGCCGCCGCATCCAAGCCGCCTCGTATTCGCGCCGTTGGTCGGGCGACGCCCCCGCTTGGTGTGGTTGCCACAACAGAAGAAATGGACGTCCTGCTTCTGTTCGCCGTTCCTCGACCACCTCGGTAGCAAGGGCCCCGTCTTAAAGGGCTTTGCATTTATAGGCTGGTGGGAGCAGCAAAAATCCCTCAAACCCGCTCGGCCGCTTCCGCAAGCTCCGCCTCCCCTTGGCATTCGGGCTGGGCGGCCGCAGGCCAAGAAGCAGGTTGCCGCACCCAATCGTCCAAGCAAAAGCGCTGATTGTCCATTTTATCCAAGCGGTGAGGAAGCCACTTTTGCACTGTCAAGCAGTTGGCAAATGCCGGCCACAGATGCTGACTATCAGGCGAAGGGGCAGCCGCTCGTAGCGCCACAGTGCAACATAGAGCTCAACATAAATCCAACGGGCACGGTGACTCCGAGGAATTTGATACCCTCACCAGCAGCCAGCATCTTCAAACCCTCATCAACCCCCATCCGCCATGAAATACAAAAAAGTGAAGGTCGAAGAACTCGACATCTTTTATCGCGAAGCCGGCGACCCGTCCAACCCCGTCATTTTGCTGCTGCACGGCTTTCCGACTTCTTCCTCCATGTTTCGGAACCTGATGGTGGACCTGGCCGACCGCTACTACCTGCTCGCGCCCGACTATCCGGGCTACGGGTACAGCAGCGCGCCGAGCACCACGGAATTTGAGTACACTTTCGATCACCTGACCCACATCATCGACTGCTTTGTTCGGGTTTTGCACGTGAAGAAGTTCAGCCTGTACATGATGGACTACGGCGCGCCCGTCGGGTTTCGCCTCGCGGCCCAGCGCCCGGAGCGGATTCAGGCGCTGCTGATTCAAAACGGCAACGCCTACGACGAGGGCCTGGAAGATTTCTGGATTCCTTTCAAAGGGTACTGGCAAAACCAGCAAGACCAGAAATCCATCGACGGGCTGCGCTTTTTGCTCACCAAAGAAGCTACCTATTGGCAGTACACGAACGGGGCGCGGGCCGTGGAAAATATTGACCCCAACACCTATACCGTAGACCAGGCTCTGCTCGACCGGCCCGGCAACGACGCGGTGCAGATGCAGCTGTTCCTGTCCTACGGCTCCAACCCGCCGCACTACCCCGAGTGGCAGGCGTATTTCCGGGAGCACCGGCCCCCGACGCTCATTACCTGGGGGAAAGGCGATTTTATTTTCCCCCCCTCGGGCGCGCACCCGTACCTGCGCGACCTGCCGGAGGCAGAATTGCACCTGCTCGACACCGGCCACTTTGCCCTGGAGGAAGACCACGCGGTCGTCGCCGGGCTCATCGACGCATTCCTGACCAAGCATGTGCCCCGGGAAGGGCCCGCAGTAGCGGCAGGGGCCGGCAACTAAGACATTCACAGCTAGTATCTTTGGCCGATTTTCATGGCGACCTGAACGCCGTGATGGGGGCGGGGAATTTTTATTCCCGCGCCCCTTTTTTTTGCCAATGCGCCGCTGCGGCAGACGGGGCAGCCCCCGCTGGAAGTCGTCGCCGGAAAACCGACGACTCCTCAAGGCTTTTACTGGTTTTCAGGGCCCTGCACCCGGTGTTGATATTTGGCAATGGTGCCCGCTTTATCAGTGGATAACTCCTGGAGCAAAGCCGGCTCGAGGATGGTCGGGCAGTGCTTGCTTCCCCAGAGGATGAGTTCCACGATCACCGGAACGAGGTCAACCCCCTTTTCCGTGAGGCGGTAGGTGAACTTCGACTTTTTATCGGCCGCTACTTCTTTGGACAAGATTTGCTGGGATTCCAGTAGGACCAGGCGGTCGGCTAAAATATTGGTGGCAATTTTTTCCTCCGACTGCAGAAATTCCCCATAAGCGGACTTGCCGGCGAACACCATATCCCGGAGAATAAGCAGGGCCCATTTGTCCCCCAACACATCAAGGGAAGTGCTTACAGGGCAGGCAGAGCGCTGTTTTGGCTGTTTCATAACAGAGCAAATTAATTTTTACTTGCAATTGGCAAGCAAATTATATTATCTTTGTACTTGCAAATTGCAAGTAAATATATGCGAATTTGTGCGCCTTGATGCTTCATAGAGCAACAAAACCCCAGCCGATACAGGAGCCCATATACCTGGGGGCCCCGGGGCACTTGCCGACGAGAAGAACAAGTCCTCGCTTTCGACCCATGCCCGCGCCCAGGTGCGGTGGGGGCCCCTTTAGCAAACCTCGCAACAATTCCGAAAAAGTGTTCCAGCAACAACTAAAGCAATATTTTTTCAACCGTTTCACCACTTCCAAACCATGGCACAGGTCATTTTAATTACGGGTACGAGCACGGGCTTCGGCAAGCTGATGACCCAGACCCTGTCGGCCGCCGGCCACACCGTTGTTGCCGGCATGCGCGGCAGCACGGGCAAGAACGCGGCCGTGGCCCGGGAGTTGGCCGCCCTGCCCCAGGTCGACGTCGTGGAGCTGGACGTAACCGGCGACGAGTCCGTGCAGCAGGCCGTGGCCCAAGCGCTGGCCAAGCACGGCCGCATCGATGTATTGGTCAACAACGCGGGCGTCGCCGGCTACGGCCTGGTCGAAGCCTATTCAATTGACCGGGTGCGCGAGATGTTCGAGGTAAACTTTTACGGGGTGCTGCGCACCTACCAGGCCGTATTACCGGCCATGCGCCAAGCCCGGCAGGGCCTGGTTATCAACCTCACCTCGGGGGCCAGCGGGCATACCCTCGCCTTCATGGCCCCGTATCTGGCCTCGAAGTTCGCGGTGGAAAGCATCACCGAGGGCATTCAGGAGGAGCTGCGCGACTATAACATTGAAAACGTCAGCATCCAGCCCGGCGTGTACCCCACCGAAATGAATAACGGCGCCAAAACCGGCATCAACGCCGACCGCGCCGACATCGCGGCCGAGTACGGGGAGGCCGCCGTGCAGAAGTTCAACCAGTTCGGCGCCGGCCTCTTCGGCAAGATGGCGGCCTTTAACATGGACCCTCAGGTCATTGCCGACGGCGTACTCGAGCTGGTGAACATGGCCCCGGGCACGCGCCCGCTGCGCCTGCCCCTGGATGCCGTGGCCGAGGGCACGGACAAGGAGTTCATCGAAGCGCGCGCCGCCATCAAAGCCCGGTGGCTCGAAAAATACACGGCTTGACTATTCATTAGTCGAATAATTTCATTAGTCGACTAATTAACCGGCTTGCCCCGGCTGCTTGCTTCGTAAACCTCTGCTTAAATTTCTAACAAACAGCTATGTAGCTACGAAAATCATCGTCGTCGCCTTCCTTCAGAATTTAGGGCAGCAGGATGCGGCAGGTGGGGGCCGGGCTGTGGTGATGCGTCGGATGCCCGCCTCGCCTATATGAGGCCCATGCGGTGCACCAAATGATGCACCAGGAGATTGAGCTGCTGTCGCCTACCACGGCCACCGGAATCTGGGCCGTGGAAGATATCGTGACATTCTCCAACCCCGCCGATTCGGAGGTGGCGCGGGTGCACGGTTTCGGCTACTACCACGAACGCTATGCAAAAAAAGACGGGGAGTGGCGCATTAGTGGCTACCCGCTGCACCGAGCGGGGGCGGCCAAAGACGCCTTGGCATCCAAATTATTTTAACCGCAGGAGGTGCTACGCAGCCAACGGCATTGCTGGTCATCCTCCCTTCATTGCATACTTACTCATGGAAGCATACGATTTCATTGTCATCGGCGCGGGCTCGGCGGGCTGCGCCATGGCGGCCCGGCTTACCGAGCGGCCCGGGCTGCGGGTGTTGCTGCTGGAAGCCGGCGGGCCGGATGCGCGGCCGGAATTTCACATCCCGGCCGCCTTCCCGCACCTGTTCAAAACCGCCGCCGACTGGGATTACACCACCGTGCCCCAGGCCGGCCTGAACGGGCGCCAGGAAATTAACCCGAGGGGCAAAGTTTTGGGCGGTTCCAGCTCCATTAATGCCATGATTTACATGCGCGGCAACCCCCGCGACTACGACCGCTGGGTCGCGCTGGGCAACGCGGGCTGGTCGTACCAGGAGCTGCTGCCCTACTTCCGCAAAACCCAGCACCAGCAGCGGGGCGAGAGCGCCGACCACGGCGTGGGCGGCCCCATCTACACCTCCGACCTGCGCGACCCCAACCCCCTGAGCCACGCCTTCGTGGAAGCAGCTATCCAGGCAGGCTACGCGCCCAACGACGACTTCAACGCCGGGGAGCAAACCGGCTTCGGCCTGTTTCAGGTGACGCAAAAGGACGGCATGCGGTGCAGCGCGGCCGACGGCTACCTGCGCCCCGCCCTCGACCGCCCCAACCTGACGGTCCTCACGCAGGCCCACGTCACGGAGCTGCTGCTTGAAAACGGCCGGTGCGTGGGCGTGGCCTACCACCACGACGGGGCGGGCCGGCAGGCACGGGCCCGCCGCGAAGTCATCCTCAGCGGCGGCGCCATCAACTCGCCGCAGGTGCTGATGCTCTCCGGCATCGGCCCGGCCGCGCAGCTGGAGCGCCTCGGCATTCCCGTCAAGGTCGACTTGCCCGGCGTGGGCGAAAACCTCCAGGACCACATGTTCGTGCCCCTGGCCTACCACTGCACCCAGCCCATCACGCTCGCCGCGGCCGAGTCGCCCGAGCAGGTGGCCCTGTTCCAGCACGAGCACCGCGGCATGCTCACCTCGAACCTGGGCGAGGCCGGCGGCTTCATCGACCTGGGCCTCGACGGCTCGCCCGAAATTCAGATGATTTTTGGCCCGCTCTGGTTCATTCACCACGGCGCGGGCAACCCCGCCGGGCACGGCTACACGCTGCTGCCGGGCGTGGTGCGCCCCAAAAGCCGGGGCCGCGTCACGCTGGCCTCGGCCGACCCGTTCGACAAGGCCGTGGTGGACCCCAACTACTACGGCGACCCGCACGACATGGAAATCATGAAGCAGGGCGTGGCGGCGGCCCTGGCCATCGCCGGCCAGCCCGCGTTGGCGCCCTACCGCGGCGACCAGTACCTGCCCGGCCCCGACGCGACGACGCCCGACGCCCTCGAACGCTTCATCCGCGACCAGACCATGACGCTGTACCATCCCGTGGGCACCTGCAAAATGGGTTCCGACGAGATGGCGGTGGTCGATGCCGCCCTCCGCGTCCGGGGCGTTGCCGGCCTGCGCGTGGTCGACGCCTCCATCATGCCCGTCATTATCAACGCCAACTGCAACGTCCCGACCATGGTCATCGGGGAAAAATGCGCCGACCTGATTCTCCAAGAGCTGGACGCAATGGAAGGCACGCCCCAGGCGGCCACCGCCACGAATCGCTGACCGGCCCGAACGCTGCTGCGCAAAACACGTTATCGATATAGTTGTATTTATTGCATACATTTGATTTTCAGATAGTTGCAAATACAACCAGCAATGCCCGGGCCGCCGGGACCGGCAAGTCAGCCTTCGCCACAACGGCGAAACCAGCCCTTGGCCGGTGGTTGCGGGCGGCGGCTACTGCCTGAATAATTGCCTGCGCGGAAATTACTCAGGCAGTAGCCGCTCATCCACTGCCAGGGCAGGGCCCCGAGCCCCACCGATTGCCCAATTACGCCCGCTGGCAGCTTCATGCCGAGCGGAGTACCATCACTGACCAACACCCACAAAATGAATATTACTTCCAACATCACCAGCCCGGCAACGACCGGCGCAGCCCCCATGGCGGCCCCGGAACCGGGATTTTCCCATACCCACGAGACTGTTCCAACCGAATTTATCGAAGTAAGCGGAGTGAAGGTTGCTTATCGCTCTTTTGGGAAGGCCGACGGGCGGCCCCTCGTCTTCCTACAGCACTTTACCGGCACGATGGACAACTGGGACCCGGCCGTTACCAACGCGCTGGCCAAAGTGCACCGGATTATCCTGTTTGACAACGTGGGAGTGGGGAGTTCCGAAGGCGAAACCCCCAACAGCGTGGCCCGCATGGCGCAGGACGCCGCCGCCTTTATCGGCGCCCTGGGCTTGGAAGAGGTAGACCTACTCGGCTTCTCCTTAGGCAATTACATCGCCCAGCAGGTAGCCCTGGACCATTCTTCGCTGGTGCGGCGCCTTGTTTTGGTAGGCGGCGGCCCCGCTGGTCAGGGGGCCGAGAATTTTAAAAAGGTGATAGCAGACATTGAGGGCAAGTCCGCCAAAGACGCGCTGCTGTACCTCTTCTTTGAGCCATCGACTACCAGCCAGCAGGGTGGCGAACAATTCGTGCAGCGCTTGCAGTCCCGCACGGCCGAGAAGTCTGCGCCCACCACGCCGCAAACCATTGGCGCTCAATACCAGGCCATTGTCGGTTGGGGCGACCTCCCCGACCCCAGCTTTGGCCGGTTGGCCCAAATCAAGCAGCCCGTGCTGGTTGTGCAAGGTCACCACGATATTATGATGCCCACGAGCCACTCCATTTTACTGTTTCAGCACTTGCCCGATGCGCAGCTGAGCCTGTATCCCGATTCGGGCCACGGGTCGTTGTTCCAACACGCTGCCCTCTTCACCGAACAAGCGGCGTATTTCCTGCGAGCGGATTAGCACGTGTTGATACTCGTCGCGAAATAGAAAGCGAAAATAAGGGGTAAGCTTGCAGCATGACCCTGAGCGAATCGGAGCGGGCGCAGTTGCGGGCGTTGCAAAAGCAACGCCGTGACGAGGCGGGTTACGTGAAGGTGACGGTGCTCTTGCTGCTGGATAAAGACCGGCCCGTGGCCAGCATCACCGAAGACCTGGGCCTGGATGACGCGACGGTGTACCGCTACGCGGGGTCATACCAGACCCAGACCCAGGGGCTGGGGCTGGGAAAGTATCTGCTCACCGACCAGGCCCGCTACTGGGGCCTGCTCACCAGCGCCCAATTGACCCACTTGTGTCAGGAAGTCAACCGCCCGCTCTACCTGGACTACAAAGGCATCCAGGCCTGGCTGTGGGAAACCTGTCAGGGCCGCTACTCGGTGTCGGGCCTGACGGACCTGCTGCACCGGCTGGGCTTTTCCGACAAATTGACGACGGCCCTGCCTACGAAGCCAACGCCGCCCAAGCCATCTTTTTGACGGAACGGCCCGCGTTGGCGGCCGGGGTGGCGGTGGGGGAAGCGGTGCTTTATTACGCCGACGCGGCCCATCCAACCCACAACACGCGCGGCGCCCGGGCCTGGGGCCAAACCGGAAAAGAACGCGCCCTACTCACCATCAGCGGGCGCGAACGGGTCAACCTCAATGCGGCCCTTAACGCCCACGCCCCAGGTCCACCTGGACGAAACTGACCGGGTCGACGCACACAGCACCCAGCGGCTCTACGAGAAGCTGCTGGCCGCTTGCCCCGACACGCCGCGCATGTACGTCGTCTGCGATCTGCGACAACGCCCGCTATTACAAAAACCGGGAGTTGACCGCTTGGCTGGCCGATAAGCCGATCCAGCAGGTGCTCTTGCCCCCTACTCGTCCAACCTGCACCTGATTGAACGACTCTGGAAATTCCTGCGCCAGAAAATCATCAACACCCCTTTCTACCGCACCAAGGGGGCGTTTAAAACGGCCGTACTCCGTTTTTTTGACCGACTCAACGAGTTTGGCCCCGAACTCGCGTCTCGCATGACGCTCAACTTTCACGTCCTCTATTCGCATCCCACTTCGTGACGAGTATAACTGTCTACACTCTACTCTATCGAACGCTAGCGCTTTCATCGATGGCTTAGTTAGTTGGCAAGGAGCAGATTGAGGAGCGCCAAAGGGCATCCGGCCTGTTGCATCTTACCGCCCTCCGCCAAGCTGCCCAGGTCAACAGGGGCAAAGCCAAACGCAGCAATCAGGCTCTTGACCGTATTTTTGGCCTCGGCATCATCGCCGCTCATGAACACGACCCGCCGGCTGCCGCGGCTCGTCGGCAATCCAGGCGGAGAGCAGGCTCTTGAAGGCCTTCACTACCCGGGCGCCGGGCACCAGCGCCGCCACGACCTCGCTGGAGG
>JANXOE010000243.1 GCA_025353745.1 Hymenobacter sp. | reverse complement strand
GTGTTCAGCATTTCGCGCAAGGTTTCGCGAGGGTTAAGGTTAAGTTACACCGGTTTTGGCAGCCCCGCCCGGGCGGGGGCCCTATTTTCTGGGAATGCGGGGCGCGTCGGGGTCGGCGCCCACCACGGGGCGCACTTCGGGTTCGCCCCGGCTTACGGCCAATATGATGCCGATGCTGATGCCCGTGAAAATCAGTGACGTACCGCCCATGCTCAGCAGCGGCAGCGGCAGGCCGGTGATGGGCCCCAGGCCCACGGCCACGCCCATGTTCACCAGCGCCTGCAGCACCAGGCTGAAGCTCAGGCCCGCCGACAGCAGCCCCCCGAAGGCCCCGTAGCTGTTCATCACCGTTTTCAGGCCCCGGTACAGGAACGCTAAATAGAGCAGCAGCACCACGGCCCCGCCCAGCAGGCCGTATTCTTCGATGATGATGGCGAAAATGAAGTCGGAGTACGGGTGGGGCAGGATGTTGCGCTCGGTGCTTTTGCCGGGGCCCTTGCCGGCGATGCCGCCGGTGGCGATGGCGATGTAGCTGTGCTCGAGTTGGAAGGGCGTCTTTTTGTCGGGGTTCGAAAAGTTTTCGAGGCGCGACTGCACCGTTTTGAAGCGCTGGCCGGTGGCCAGGCCGGCCCCGCCCACCACCGCGCCGATGGCCACCATCACGGCCATTTGCTTGAGCGGCACCCGGCCGATGAACATCAGCAGCAGGCTGGTAGCGAACAGCAGCAGGGCCGTGGAGGCGTTGCTGAGGATGATCAGCCCGCAAATCACGCCCACCCAGAGCATCACCGGCAGCAGCGTCGATTTGAAGTCGTGCAGGTGCTGCTGGCGGCGGCTGAGCATCGAGGCCAGGTGCGAAATCAGCGCCAGCTTGGCCAAATCCGACGGCTGGAAGGTTTGGTTGATGACCGGAATGGTGAGCCAGCGCGAGGCGTCGTTGAGGGTGGTGCCGCCCACGAAAAACGTGAACAGCAGCAGCGGCACCGAAATCAGCAGCGCGTAGAGCGAGAGCCGCGAGTAGTGACGGTAGTCGATGCGGTGGGCCAAGTACATGAAGCCCAGCCCCACCAGAATCAGGCTGGAGTGCTTGAACAGGAAGTGCTCGGTGTTGCCGTCGCTCTTTTTGTAGGCCAGCGTGCCGGTGGCCGAGTACACCACGGCGATGCTGATGACGGAAAACAGCAGCACGATGGCCCACAAGATGGGGTCGCCCTTGAGGTTGCGCTGGAGCCAGTTGCGGCGGATGGTAGCTTCCATAAATCGCAGATTGTGCAGGTTTTAGTTGATTACGCCGGTTCCGAAGCGCGCAGCTCCTGCACGGCCGCCGCGAACTGACGGCCCCGGTCTTCGTAGTTTTTGAACAGGTCGAAGCTGGCGCAGGCCGGCGAGAGCAGCACCACGTCGCCGGGCGCGGCCAGGGCGGCGGCGCGGCGCACGGCGTCGGCCATGCTTTGGGTTTCTTCGAGGCGGGGCACGGCGCCTTCAAAAGCGGCGCGCAGCTTGGCGTTGTCGGCGCCGAGGCACACGAGGGCCCCGGCTTTTTGGCGGGCCAGCGCCACGAGCGGGGCGTAGTCGTTGCCCTTGTCGGTGCCGCCCGCAATCCAGATGATGCGTTTTTTGATGCCGTCGAGGGCGTACCAGGCGGCTTCCACGTTGGTGGCCTTGCTGTCGTTGATGAATTGCACGCCGTTGATTTCGGCCACCAGCTGCAAGCGGTGGTCGGCGTTCTGGAAGGTGGCCAGGGCCTGCTCGATCTGCGCAGGCGAGGCCCCCACCACGCGCGCGGCCAACACGGCGGCGGCCATGTTCTGGCGGTTGTGCTGGCCGATGAGCGGCGAGCCGGCCACGCTCACCCGGTCGGGGTGGCGGTCTTCGATGGGCAAGTGCAGCCGCAACAGGAATTCGTCTTCGTAGTAGGCCGCCAGGTGAAAATCGGGCCGGTGGTGCAGGCTGAAGGGCAGCGCGAAGCACGGCATGAGGGCCGTGGGCAGGAAGCGCGCGGTGTTTTCGTCGTCGGCGTTGTAAATCAGGTAATCGTCGGAGTCCAGGTTTTCGGCGATGCGCAGCTTGGCGTCGGCGTATTTCTGAAGCGAATAATCGTAGCGGTCGAGGTGGTCGGGGCTGATGTTGAGCAGCAGCGCAATCCAGGGGTGAAAATTCTGGATGTCGTCGAGCTGGAAGCTACTCAGCTCCAGCACGTAGTACTCGTACTTATCTTCGACCACCAGCTCGGCCAGCGAGTGCCCGATGTTGCCGGCCAGGCCCACGTTGAAGCCCGCTGCTTGCAGCAAGTGGTGGGTGAGCAGCGTGGTGGTGGTTTTGCCGTTGGTGCCGGTGATGGCGATGAACTTGGCCTTGGTGTGGCGGCTGGCAAATTCAATTTCCGAAATAATCGGGATATTTTTCTCGCGCAGTGCCTTAACTACCAGCGCTTTTTCGGGAATGCCGGGGCTTTTAATGGCCTCGCCGGCGGCCAGGATTTTTTCCAGCGTGTGCTGGTTTTCTTCGAAATCGATGCCGGCCCGGGTCAATTTTTCCTTGTAATGGGCTTGGATGGGGCCCCGGTCGGACACGAACACGGCGTGGCCTTTGGCTTGCGCCAGCAGCGCCGCTCCTACCCCGCTTTCGGCGGCCCCCAGGATGACAACGGAATTTTGCACGGCATTAAATGGAAAGTAAAAGGAGTTGCGCGGAGAACTTCTAGCGCAATTTGAGGGTAACCAAGGTGATGACGGCCAGCATGATGCCCACAATCCAAAAGCGCGACACGATTTTCGATTCGTGGTAGCCCAGCTTCTGGTAGTGGTGGTGCAGCGGCGACATCCGCAGCAGGCGACGGCCCTCGCCGTACTTGCGCCGGGTGTACTTGAACCAGCTCACCTGCACGATAACCGACAGGTTTTCGACCAAAAACACGCCGCACAGAATCGGAATCAGCAGCTCTTTGCGCACGATGAGGGCCAGCACGGCGATGATGCCGCCCAGGGCCAGCGAGCCGGTGTCGCCCATGAAAACCTGCGCCGGGTACGAATTGTACCACAAAAAGCCGATGCAGGCCCCCACGAACGCCGTGCAGAAAATGACCAGCTCCCCGGAATCAGGAATGAACATCACGTCCAGGTAATCCGCCAGCAACGCGTTGCCGCTCACGAAGGCGAAGATGGCCAGCGTGATGCCGATGATGGCCGACGTGCCGGCCGCCAACCCGTCGAGCCCGTCCGTGATGTTGGCCCCGTTGCTGACGGCGGTGATCAGGAAGATGACAATCGGGATGTAAAGAATGCTGTAGAGGCCGTGGAAAAACGAGCCCGCCGTGGCAAATAAGTCGCCGTAGTTCAGCTCGTTGTTTTTCATAAACGGCACGGTGGTGATCATCAGGTGCACGTCGTGGTAGATTTTGCTGGCGTCCACTTCCGAGAGGGCCCCGTTGGGCAGCAGGTACTGGCGCACGGTCACCTCGTTGGAGAAGAACAGCACCCAGCCCACCGTCAGGCCCAGGCCCACCTGGCCCAGCACCTTGAAACGCCCGCTCAGGCCCTCTTTGTTTTTGAGGAACACCTTGATGTAGTCGTCGAGAAACCCAATCAGCCCGAGCCACACCGTGCTCAGGATCATGAGGATGATGTAAATGTTGCGGAGCCGGGCCAGCAAAATCACCGGCACCAGAATGGCCAGCAGGATGATGAGGCCGCCCATGGTGGGCGTGCCTTTTTTCTCGTTCTGGCCCTGGAGGCCGAGGTCGCGGATGCTTTCGCCCACCTGCTTTTGCTGGAGCACGCGGATGAGGCGGCCACCGAAGAGCTGGGCGATGAGCAGCGAAATCACCACCGCCAACCCGGCCCGGAACGTGGTGTACTGAAACACCCCGGTGCCGGCCAGGTGGTAATGTTCGTGGAGGTAGCGAAAAAGGTAATACAGCATGGGAAACCGGAGGGGAGCAGAGTCGATTTTGTCAAAAGGCGGTCATGCTGAACTGGTCGAAGCATCTCTGCCGCTCACCAATTCAATCGTGCAACGGCGCAGCAGAGATGCTTCACTACGTTCAGCATGACGGCCTAATTATTTAGCACAACGACGCGTTATTTGGTTAATTCTGAAAAGATTTCGAGCAATACTTCCTTGTCGTCGAAGTGCGTTTTCACGCCCTGCACGTCCTGGTAGTTTTCGTGGCCCTTGCCGGCCACCAACACAATGTCCTGGGGCCCGGCCCACTCCACGGCGGCCCGGATGGCGGCGCGGCGGTCGGGCAGGGTGCGCACGCGGGCGGCGTCGGGGGCCAGCACGCCGGCCCGCATCTGGGCCAGGATTTCGATTGGGTCTTCGAAGCGCGGGTTGTCGGAGGTGAGCACCACCTGGTCGGAAAAGCGGGCGGCCAGGGCGGCCATCACCGGGCGCTTGGCCGCGTCGCGGTTGCCGCCGCAGCCCACCACCGTGACGATGCGCTGCTGCGGCTGCCGGATCTGGTGCAGCGTTTGGAGCACGTTTTCCAGCGCGTCGGGCGTGTGGGCGTAGTCGACGATGGCCGTGATGCGCTGCCGCGGCGACACCACCGGCTCGAAGCGGCCGGGGGCCGTGTTCAGGCCCGAGAGGACGGTGAGCACCTCCGCCGGGTCTTCGCCCAGCAGCACGGCGGCCCCGTACACGGCCAGCAGGTTGTAGGCGTTGAAGACGCCGATGAGGCGAAACTGCACCTCGCGGCCGTCGATTTCGAGGAACAGGCCGTGGACTTCGTTGGCGACGAGGCGCGCCCGGAACGTGGCCGCGCCGCGCAGCGAGTAGGTTTCGCGGCGGGCGGCGGTGTTTTGCAGCATCACGGCCCCGCGCTTGTCGTCGGCGTTGGTGAGGGCGAAGGCGGTTTTGGGCAGCGCATCGAAAAAACCCTTCTTGGCCTTCAGGTAGTTATCGAACGTGCCGTGGTAGTCGAGGTGGTCGTGGGTGAGGTTGGTGAAGATGCCGCCGGCGAAGCGCAGGCCCGCCACCCGGTGCTGGGCCACGGCGTGGCTGCTCACCTCCATGCAGGCGTGGGTGCAGCCGGCGGCCACCATGCGGGCCAGCAGCGCGTTCAGCCGAATGGCGTCCGGGGTGGTGTGGGTGGCGGGAATCACGTCCTCGTCGATCTGGTTCTGCACCGTGCTCAGCAGGCCGGCGTGGTAGCCCAGTTCGCGCAAAAGCTTGTGCAGCAGCGTGGCGCAGGTGGTTTTGCCGTTGGTGCCCGTCACGCCAATCAGCTGGAGCCGGCGCGACGGGTGCCCGTAGAACGCCGCCGCCACCAGGCCCAGGGCCCCCGCGCTGTCGGCCACCTGCACGTAAGCCGCGGCGGGATTGAGCACGGCCGGCAGCGCTTCGCAAATGATGGCCGCCGCGCCTTGCGCCACGGCGGCTTCAATGAACTTATGGCCGTCGGTGGCCGTGCCGCGCAACGCGCAGAAGGCAACGCCCGGCCCGGCCTCCCGCGAGTCGAGGGTGAGGCCGGTGATGGGCACGCCGTCGGGGCCGTGCTGCTGGAGCACGGCCACATCGGCGAGCAGGGAAAAGAGCGGAAGGGAAATCAATATTTCTTACTTATTGAGCGACGAAGAATTGTTTTTTAAGCGGTTATCATCAAATAGAAAATTACGCGCTACGGGAAGATTTCTTCGATTTTCCGGCGGTGGCAGTACGGGTTTTAACCGGTTTGGACTTACTGCCCGGGTTGGATTTGTTGCCCTTGGCTTTCGCCTCCGGTTTGGTTTTTACGTCGGGCTTGGCCTTGGCAACAGCCGCTTTTGGAGCCGCTGTTTTAGCCGGTTTGGCCTTGGCTGACTGGGCATTGGCGGCCAGCGGCTCAGGATCGGCGGGAGTAAGGAGCTTGTTTTCGGCCAGGTCGGTGTGCTCGGGCGCGGGCAGGGCCCGGGGCGCGTCGTCGCGGGGGCCGGTTTCGGCCATCGTGAGGGTGATGGCGTCGCCGCGTTTAAAGGGCAAGCCCGCCGGCAGGCTCTGCTCGCGCACGCGGCCCGTGCCCAGGGCCCGCACGTGCAGGCCCCGGTTTTCGAGCAGGAACAGGGCATCGCGCATGCTCAGGCCCCGGGCGTTGGGCACGCGGCCGGCCCGCATGGGGTTCACGACCAGGGCCACCGTGCGGGCGTGGAACGCCGTGTCGGACGCGGCCCGCACCCACTCTTCGCCGCCGATGGCCTGGGTGTTGCCGGCCAGGCCCAGGCGTTGGCACACCAGGGCCAGCTCGTCCTGCATGCCGGCGCGCACCAGCGGCACGCGGCTTTTGTTCAGGCGGGCCTTGGCCAGCAGCGGGCGCTGGCTCAGCAAGTCGCGGGCCATGCACTTGTCGGCCACTTCCCGGAACACCGGGGCGGCCACGTCGGCCCCGTAGATGCGGCCGTTTTTGGGCGCGTCCACCACCACGATGCAGCTGTACTTGGGTTTATCGGCCGGGAAATAGCCGCAGAAGCTGGTCGAGTACGACTTGGTGTAGTGCCCGCCCTTGAACTTCCAGGCCGTGCCGGTTTTGCCGGCGATGCTGTAGTCTTTGGGTCGGATGCTGCGGGCCGTGCCTTCGGCCACCACGCCTTCCATCATGGCGCGCAGCTTGCGCAGCGTGGCGTCGGAGCAGATTTTGGGCACCAGCACCCGCGGCTGCACTTCCTGCACCACCTGGTCGGCCTGCTTGATTTGCTTGACGATCATCGGGGCCACCTTCACACCGTTGTTGGCCACGGCGTTGTAAAAGGCCAGCGTTTGCAGCGGGGCCAGCTTCAGCTCGTAGCCGATGCTCATGGTCGAGAGCGAGGTGCGGCTCCAGCTGCGGTCGGTGGGGTCCTTCACGTAGGGCCGCGCCTCGCCGCTCATCTGAAAGCCCAGGGGCTTGTCGAGGCCGAATTTTTTGAGGTAGTCGGTGTACTGGGTCGGGTTGGCGCCAAAATGCTCCTGCACCAGCCGGGCCACCCCGATGTTGCTCGACTTCTCGAACACCTGCTGCACCGTGATGCGGCCGTTGGCGTGCGAATCGGTTTTCACGGCCCCCCCGATGGCCATCCGCCCGGGGCCGGTGTCCACCACGTCGTCGAGCTTGATTTCCGGAAACGCTTCCATCAGGGCCATCATCGACGCCAGCTTGAACGTCGAGCCGGGCTCGGTCCGGCCCTGGTCGGCGAAGGCGTAGTTGTAGTCCTCCTTATACGAGTCGTCGGCGGCCTTGCCCAGGTTGGCCACGGCCTTGATTTCGCCGGTCGCCACTTCCATCAGAATCACGCAGCCGTACTGGGCATTGTTATCCACCAACGACTTATAAAGCGCGTTTTCGGCCACGTCCTGCAGGTTGATGTCCAGCGTGGTTTTGATGTCGTAGCCCGGCTGGGGCTTGATTTCGGTGCCGTCGTAGAGCGGCTTCACGCCGCCCGGCACGCGCTCAAACAGCGCCTCGCCGGCCTTGCCCGCCAGGCTCGGCTCGAAGGTAAACTCCAGGCCGGCCCCGTGCTGGTCTTCGTTCACGAAGCCCACCGTGCGCTGGGCCAGCCCCCCGAAAGGCCGGAAGCGCTTGTCCACTTTCTCGAAAATGGCGCCGCCGCGGTTGCGCTTGGCCCGGAAAATGGGCCAGTTGGCCATCAGCTTTTTCTCCTGAAAGTTGATCTGGCGCGGGTTCAGGCGGATGTAGCGCAGGGCCGGGTCCTTGGCGCGCCGGGCGTTGGTGAGGCGCTGCTTGTACTCCTGCACGCTGCGGTCGCCAAAAAAGTGCGACAGGTGCCAGGCCAGCGAGTCGACCCCGGCCTCAAACACCGGCTCCTCCACCACGGCCGGGTCCCAGGCCACCCGGTAAAAGGGCAGCGACGTGGCCATAATACTCTCGTTATCAGAGTAAATATTGCCGCGCGTGGCCGGCACCGGCTGGTAGCTGATGCGCCGCTCCTGCTCCAGGGCCCGCCACCTGGCCCCTTCCTGAAACTGAATGCGCGTAGCCTTCCACAAGATGAGGCCCGAAAACGCGGCCACCCCCAAAAAGGCCAGCCGCACCCGCGTCACAATCGACTTTTTAACGCTGCCTTTCATCGACCGTTGGAAGTATGTGATTGAGCGCGAGCCACTTGCTTCCTATGCTTTGTTGTACTTTTTTGTACTGATCTTTTGTTGTCGGGCTTGCGAACAGCTTTTGCTTTTATCTTGGAAACCAACGCTTTAGCCGGCCGATGAGTGGGAGCCGCGGCCGGGGCCGCAGCGGTAAGCGAATCTTCCGGCAGCGCCGCGACGATTTCGGGGCCCCCGTCGGTGGCCGTGGCGGCGTAGCGGCGGCGGCCGGCCAGCGCGTCGGCCCGCTGGGCGGCCAGCGAGTCGCGGGCGGCGCGGGCGGCCAGCGTGTCGGCCGTCAGCACGGGCATCAGCTCCAAGGCGGCGGCGTCGAGGTGGCCGGCGGGCACCTGGATGCGGAAGGGCGGCGACGAGCTTTCGACCAGCCCGAAGGCGGCCACTTTTCGGGCCACCTCGCTCTGCTTGCTGGCCTCCATGTAATCTGATTTCAGGGTGGTGTAGTCGGCACGCAAGTCCTCGGTTTCCTGCTTGAGGCGCTGGATATTGCGGTTCATGCGGTTGCCGTAGTGCGTATTGCCGATGTAGAGCAGCGTGATCAGCATCACGAACAGCAAATGCGGCAGGAAGCGCACCGGCAGCCCCTCGCGGAAGAGGCTGTCCACGCTCGTCACCCGGTCGAGCAGCGAAAACAGGCTCCAACTCCGGGGCACCCGTGGCGGGCGGGGAGGCCGCTCGGGCCGCACCGGGCGCTCGGGGGCCGCCGCGCGGGGGCGAGGCGCTTCCACCACGGGCGCGGCCACGGGGGCCGGGGCGGGCGTGGGCTCCGGCTCCGGTGCCGCGGGCCGGGGCACGTTGGCGCGGCGGGGCGCGTCGGTGGGTTTGTAGGTGTTGGCGGCCATGCTTCGGCTAAAAGCTACTGAGGTAGGGCGGAGCGGTGAGCAGCAAAATACAGGTGCCGTATTTTTCCGATCAACTTGTTATTTAACAGGTGTTTAAAATTAAATTTCGACTTATATTGTTACTTTTTCATTGCTTCAATTCCGCACGGCAACCCGCAATTTAGCACTGCGGGCCCGGCTGTTCTGGGCCACCTCCTCGGCCGCGGCCTCGATTGGCCGGCGGTTAAGGGCGGTGAACGGCTTGGTTTCGTGGCCGAAAAAATCTTTTTCGACCTCGCCGAAGAACTTCCCTTTGGCGATAAAATTCTTGGCCAACCGGTCTTCGAGCGAGTGGTAGCTGAGCACCACCAGCCGGCCCCCGGGGCGCAGCACGTCGGCGGTTTGCAGCAGCATTTCCTGCAAGGCCTGCATTTCCTGGTTCACTTCGATGCGCAGCGCCTGGAAAACCTGGGCCAGGTACTTGTTCTCCTTGCCCCGCGGCATCACGCTTTGGATGGCCGTTTTCAGCCCCTGAATGGTGGCCAGGGGCCGTCCGCGCCGGGCCTGCACCACCGCGGCGGCCAGGGTGCGGGCGTTGGTAACTTCGCCGTACATGCCAAAAATGCGGTGCAAATCGGCCTCTTTGTACTCGTTGAGCACGTCGGCGGCCGTGGGGCCCCCGTCGGCGTCCATGCGCATGTCCAGGGGGCCGTCGAAGCGGGTGGAAAAGCCGCGCGCCGGCGTGTCGAATTGGTGCGAGCTGACGCCCAAATCGGCCAGCAGGCCGTCCACGGGCAGGGCATCGCGGCGGCCCAGCTCGGCGGCCAGGTCGCGGAAATTGGCCCGCACAAACGTGAACTGGGGCCGGGCCAGCCGGGCGGCCTCGGCTTCGGCATCGGCGTCCTGGTCGAAGCTGTAGAGGTGGCCGGTGGTGAGGCCGTCGAGGACGCGGGCCGAGTGGCCGCCGCCGCCAAAAGTCACGTCGACGTAGCGCCCGCCGGGCTGCACGTCGAGGCCGGCCAGGCACTCGGCCAGCAGCACGGGGCGGTGGTAGGCGGTATCGTTGGGGCGCGGCTCCATCATCAAAATGCCAAAACGGAATCGGTGGCCAAAAACTTCTGGGCCAGCTTGCTGAATACCTGCTGGTCTTTGATCAGGAACTCGTCGTAGCGGGCCGGGTCCCAGACTTCGCAGCGGTTGCCCAGTCCCACCACGATGGCTTCCTTCTCAATGCCAGCGTAGCGCAACATGCTGCGCGGCAACATGAAACGATTGATGCTGTCGAGCTCGACTTCCGTCATGCCCCGAAAGAAATTGCGCTGAAACTGCCGGTATTCTTCGTTGAACTCGTCGAGGGCCATCACTTTCTCGTGGATGACGCGCCAGGCGGCGCGCGGGTACAGCACCAGGCAGGGCTCGAAGCCGCGCACGAGCACCAGCTGGGTGCCCGACTCGTCGGGCAGGTTGCTTTTTACCTTGGCCGGGAGCACGAGCCGCCCCTTGGGGTCGAGCTTGCATTCGTATTCGCCGGAGAGCAGGTGCATGGCAGAGGCCAGGTAGAAGGAAGGGAAGCAAACAAAAGTACGGGCCGCTTTCCGAATATCAACCACGATTTACCATTATTTACCACAATTTGAAACCCGATTTTGAGCCCATAGAGGCACTTTTGAGTCGAATGAGAAACCGATTTGACAAAATGACAGCTATATTCGGCCGTTCGTATATCCGTTTTCGTATGCACTTCTCTGGCCGGTATTTGGTTCTGGTGCGGCTGGCCATCGGGGCGGCGCTGCTGCCCGGGGCCGTGGCGGCGGCCCCCGGCCGGGGCCGGCCCCGGCCGGGGGCCCCGGTGCGCATTTTGTTTGTGGGCAACAGTTTCTTTCACGGCGCCCGCCCGCCGGTGCTTACCTACAACAGCGCCGCCATCACCGACGAAAACTATGGGCTCCCGCCCGGCTCGCCCCGCGCCGAGGGCAACGGGCCCGGCCCCTGGGGCGGCATTCCGGCCATTTTCAAGAAGCTGACCGACGAAGCCGGCCTGAATTACGAAGTGCACCTGGAAGCCGTCAGCGGCCAGACGCTCAAATTTCATTACGACAACGCGCTGAGCGTCATCGACCAGCGGCGGTGGCAGGCGGTGGTGTTGCAGGAATACAGCACCGGCCCGCTGCCCGCGCGGCGCGGGGGCCGGCCCGACGAGTTTTACGACTACGCCACCCGCCTCGAACAAACCGTGCACCGGGCCAACCCGGCCGCCCGGCTGTACCTCTACGAAACCTGGGCCCGCGCCGACCTCACCTATCCGCCGGATAAGCCGTACTCGGGCCAGCCCATCGATTCGATGGCCCACGACCTGCAAACCGGCTATTACAGCTTGGCGCAACACAACGGCCGCTTCGCGGGCGTGGCCCCGGCCGGCGATGCCTGGTTGCGGGCCATTCGCAGCGGCGTGGCCCTGCCCGATCCCTATGCCCCCACCCCCGGCCGGCTCGACCTTTGGACTGACGACCACTACCACCCCAGCCCCTGGGGGGCCTACCTGAACGCCTGCGTGCTGCTGGCCACCATCACCGGCCGCGACCCGCGTGCCCTGGGGCCCCACGAGCAGGCCGCCGCTTCCCTGGGCCTCTCCCCTGCCGACGCCGTGGCGCTCCAACGCCTGGCCTACGAGCAGGTGCGGGCCGCGCCCCCGGCCCAGCATATGCCCGGGCGCCAAGGCCTGAAAATCAAACCCGGGAAAACGGCGAACGCCGCAGCCCATTAGGGCCCCGGGCAGCAAAATTTGTGGCAGGGCCGTGCCGCCAGTCGGTGCCCGCGGGTGCCTCATCGGCACCAAACTGCGCCCTCGGAGCTAGCCCGTCAGGCTTTCGTGCGCCACAGCCGCCACCACGGCAGATAAGGCTGGTCGTGGTGTTCGTAGTGATACCCAAAGAAATAGCAGCTCAAAAACGCCCAAACGTGGTGCCGGAGCTGGCTGCGCGAGCGGTGCTGGTTGTCGGGGCCGTGCTCGCCGCGGTGGGGCAGGTAGGTGCCGAAAAAGAACAGCTGCAACGTGGCCAGCACCGCCGGTACCATCCAAAAAGCAACGACGTTGGCTTGCGGAAAATACAATTTCAATATGTTGTAGGTGAGGGCCATCAGCAACACCTGCCACCAGGCCACGTAGTTCCAGGCGAAGCGGGCCAGCCAGGGCAGGAAACCGGGGTGGCCGGCGGGGTGGAAATCGGGGTCGGCGGTGGTACCCACGTGGTGGTGGTGGTCGTGGTGCTTGGGCAGCTGGCTGGGAAACCAGTTGTAGGCAAACAGCAGCGCGGCCACCGTGCCCAAGGCATTGTTCAGGCGTTTTTGTGCGCTAACCACGCCGTGCATGGCGTCGTGCGCCGTGATGAAAAGCCCCGTGTACAAATGCGTCTGGAGCAGCACCAGCAAGTAGGGCCCCGGCGCGTGCCAGTTGGGCCGGTACCCGGCCAGCAAAAAAGCCAGCAGCCCGCTCCAGGTTCCGATGATCAGCAGGGCTGCGGCTACGCCCCGGCCGGCCAGCGGCGCGGGGGCCACCCGGTGAGCTGGTGAGCTGGCGAGTTGGTAAGCGGTGGCTAATGACATGCAAATAGCGCCCTGAACGGCGGCTAAAACGGCTTCAATAATCTCAAAATTTTCCCATTTCGCTGCCTCATCGGTTCACAGACACACTATGGCTTCGCGCACCTGCTCCATCAGCCACATGGGCGTGCTGGTGGCCCCGCAGATGCCCACCGACTGCCCCGGCTGAAACCAGGCGCTGTCGAGTTCTTCCACGTTGGAAATGAAGTGGGTGGCCGGGTTGGTGTCTTTGCACACCTGGTACAGCACCTTGCCGTTGGAGCTTTTGGTGCCCGACACGAACATCACCCGGTCGAACTGCGCCGCGAAGCGCCGCAGGTCCTTGTCGCGGTTGCTCACCTGGCGGCAAATGGTGTCGTTGGCATTGACCCGGTAGCCGCGGCTTTCCAGCTCCCCCTTGATGCGGTAGAAGCTGTCGGTGCTCTTGGTAGTTTGGCTGTAGAGGGTGAGGTCGGTGGGCAGCTCGTGGGTCAGCAGCTCGTCGAGGCTTTCAAACACCACGGCTTGGCCGCCGGTCTGGCCCAGCAGGCCCAGCACCTCGGCGTGGCCGTGCTTGCCGTAGATGAAAATCTGCTCCCGCTTATCAAAGCTGGTTTTGATGCGGTTTTGCAGCTTGAGCACCACCGGGCAGCTGGCATCAATCAGGGTCAGGTTGTTTTCCAGGGCCATCCGGTACGTGCTGGGCGGCTCGCCGTGGGCCCGGATGAGCACCGCCTCGTTGCGCAGCCCCGCTAGCTGGTCGTGGCAGATGATGCGCAAGCCGCGCCGCTGCAAGCGCTGCACTTCCTCGTCGTTGTGCACGATGTCGCCCAGGCAGTACAAATAGCCTTGCTCGTCGAGCAGGTCTTCCGCCATCTGAATGGCATAAATCACCCCAAAGCAAAAGCCGGAGTTGGGGTCGATGCGAACGCTGAGCGACAAAGGCGGCATGGTGCCAAGGTAACCGCGAAAGCTGGCTTAAGGTTGCGCCTATCCGGTGCTAAAAACCTGCTGGCCTTCAAAATAGTGGGTGGCCCGCGCAGCCGGGCGGCCGTTGCTGCTGGCGTGGGCGCGCCGACAACCGGGTGGCAGCGCCGGGCCCCACCAGCACAACAGGCCCCCGTGGAGGCAATGAGGCGCCTGTTTCCCCACCGAACCACAAGCCACCAAAAGCACAAAAGGCCTTCCGCCGCAGCAGAAGGCCTTTTGTATTGCATCGTTCGGAACGAGGCGAAGGACCTGGCTTCGAGCGGCCAAGCTTTGCCTCGGGTGCCTCGCGGCGCCGGGAACGGCAGCCGGGCGCTTAGTATTTCACCAGGCGGGTGTGCACCTGCTGGCCGCCCACGTTGAGGAGGTAGGTGCCGGTGGGCAGGGCCCCCAGGTCTACTTCGCCGGTGGCGGGCAGGGCCAGCTCCAGCACCACGCGGCCCATCAGGTCGCTGATGCGCACGCGGGGGGCGCTGGTGGCCAGGCTTTCGGGCACGCGAATGGTGACTTTGCCGGCCGTGGGGTTCGGGTAGATGCCGATTTCCACCTGGCCGTCGCCGGCCACGGTCACCACGGGCGAGTATGCCTGCGTGCCGTCGAGGTCAACCAGCTTCAGGCGGTAGTAGGCCAGGCCCGGCAGGGGCCGGCGGTCGGCGGCGGTGTAGTCGGTGCGGGCGCTGGTCGAGCCCTGGGCCGCCTTGCTCAGCACGGTGCTGAATTTCTTGCCATCCGCGCTACGCTCCACTTCGAAGCTGCGGCTGTTCTTCTCGCTGGCCGTGGCCCAGTTCAGGTCCACCTGCTGGCCGTGGCGCTGCGCGCCGAAGGCCAGCAGCCCCACCGGCAGCGGGGCGATGGACTGGTTGCTGGGCAAGAGGTAGTTCTCAGCGCCCGTCAGCCCGTCGTTGTTGAACTCAAAAGCGAAGAAGTAATACTCCTTGCTGGGATCCAGGTTGCCCACCGTGAAGTTGTCGGGCTGCCCGCTAAACACTACATAGGTTTCGCTCGAGGCTTCGATGGCCTGGCCCGCGCCGAACTGGTAGTCTCCGCCGACGGTAGCCCCGGAGCTAAAGTTTTGCTTATCAAGCGGGAACAGGCGACGCGGCAGCCGCTGGTAGGTGGTGCTGGCAATTACCAGGCGCGAGCGGCCGTAGCCGTTGCCCGCAGGCGGGTTGCTCAGGTTGAAGCTGACGACAGCGCTGGTGGCCCCCGGTGCCCGCGTTACAATGGCAACCGACCGTGCGCCGGGCTCATAGTCAATGGCGTATCCGGTCGCGGCCCCGTTGCCGCTGGCCAACTCGTGATAGGTGCCGGCGTGGAGCGCGTCGTTGCGGAACTGCATGGACTGAACCGCATTGCCCACCCGCACTGGCGCAAAGCGCACCAGCAGGTTCCTGGTAAAGTTGCCGGCACCATCCGGCGTTATCGTGGTCGTTTTCACGTAGGTCGCGCCGTTGTCGAGTGAGAATTCATACTGTGCCGTGAAACCCGGATTGCGACCAACATCGTCAAGGTCGGCTGGGAACCGCACGTCCACGTCGCCGCTGAGCAGGAAGCCGTCGAGCCGCACCGCCACGGGGTCGGAATGGGTGTTTCTCACGGTGTAAGTGGAAAAGCCCCCGATGGGACGGCTCAAGCGAAGCGTAGGCTCGCTGATACCCGTCACCGACAAGTCGCCCGCCGAAGCCGGAGCGCTGGAATTGCGGATAGTGGCGCTCACCGTCACCGTATTATTGCCGGGCACGAAGCGCACGTACACCGGCCGCTGGGTGACGTTGCCCTGGTTATCGGGCGTGAAGCTCAGCTGTGACGACCAGGTCACGTTGTCGCTCGACAGCTGGAAGTAGCTGGCGTTGATGCCGCTGGGGGCCACCACCAAGTCTTGCAGCAGATTGGTGGCCGCCAGCTGATAGATCTGCGACGCCGATACAGTGTTGGGACGGGTCGCGAAGGTGTAATCGTAGCCGGCAACGCTGGTTACCGAAATGTTCGACGCGACCCCACCGGGGTTGTTGGCCGTCAGCGACACGAACGTGGCGGGGGCCCCGGTGCTCGTCACGTCCACCTTCTGGCTGTAAGGGCCTGCGGGTACAGTTGCGACCAGCTCTACTTCAATGGTCTGAGTGGGCACCGTGCCGCCGGTGCGAACCAGTGTGATGGGGCCATTCGAGAAAGCATCCCCGGCCGAAGCGTTACGGATTTTGATGTTGGTAGCGCTCGGCGTCAGCACCATGTCGGCGGTCAGGTCGGTGCCGCTTACGTCGAAGCGCAGCACGTTGGCGCTGCCGCTGCCGGTTACGGTTCCAAAGTCGAGGGCGCCGGGGGTCACGTTCAGGGCAGCGGTGCCCGAGGTGGCAGTGCCGGTGCCGCTCACGGTCACACTCTGCGCCAGGGTGCCGGCGCCGTTGGGCGAACTCACGCTGATGGCCGAGCTGTAGAGCTGCGCGGCAACGGGCGTAAAGAGTACGTTAATGGTGGTGTTGGCCAGGGTGCCGTTGGTGGGCGTCAGCACTATGGGGTTGGTCGAAAACACGTTGGTGCCCGTGCGGATGCGGAAGCCGAGGGGCGGCGCGATGGTCACGTTGCCTTGCAGGTTAGTGCCGTCCACGGTGAACGAGCCTGTAATGTTGCTCGTGGCTCCTACCACCACCGAGCCGAAATCGGTCAGGGCAGTGGTGCTCACGTTCAGAACGGGCGGCGGCGGCACGCCGGTGCCCGACACCGATACGGTTTTGTCAGCGGCACCCGTGCTGGTCAGGGTCACATCACCGTTGATGGCCCCGGCCGTGGTAGGCTTGAATTTCACGTACAGCGTGGTGTTCACGGTGCTACCGGTTCGCGTCAGCGTTGCCGTGGCGGCGTAGGTAACGTTGTCGCTGCTCACCAAAAACCCGGTTGGGGCTTGCACCAAAATGTCAGCCGTGAGCGACGAACCCGTCACTGCCACTGACTTCTGGGCGGAAGTCGTGCCAACAGCTTGGCTACCATAACCCGTCAACGCATTTGGGTTCACCGTGATGGTTGGGGCCCCGGGCGTGCCCGTGCCTGTTACACCAATATATGTAGTTGGTGCACCGCGCGAACCTGCAACCAAATCATTATTGACAACTCCGGTCGTAGCGGGGCGAAACCGTAAATAAACAGTCGTCGAAACGCTTCCGCTACTAGGTACTAGCGTGATGTTACTGGCACTAAAGGCACTATTATCTACACTACCCTCGAAATCAGCTGGGATGGCAATAATAACATTGCGCGTCAATTCGCTCCCATTCACGGAATAAGACTTGGAAGCTGATACATTTCCCACCTGCACCGACCCAAAGTCCTGCGGATCGCCGGGTGATAAAGACGCAAAAGTGAGGGTTTGGGCCATGCCCAGACCGGGCAGGGCCAGCAGCAAGCACAGGCAAAGCCAACGCAGCCAGCTGGTTTTAGGGTGGTAAGAATGTTTCATTATTCGGTTATGAGGAAAGTGAAGCGGATAGGAAAGTTAATTATGAGAGATTAATTTGAACTTTATAAAGACTGTTTTTTATAAATGCGTCTCTTTAGCACTTTTAGGCCATTTTTAATTACGCGAAGTTATACTAATCCAAGTGAACACCCAATACTATTTTTTTATCATCTGGGTTGCCGCTTATTTCGCCATCGGCCCATTTGCGCATTAAAAGCAACAAATGTATTTTTAATAGCTGAACAATAAAAAAATCATAATATTATTGATTAAGCATTTACATAGTATTTTTTTGATAAAATTTAATTTTTATCAAAAAATCTGCTTTCTCAGGGAATTCTCTTACAGCGTGGAGCTGATGGGGCTTCTGAGGCGGAAAAAGCAGCGCAGCATTTTGCACTACGCCGGGGCCCTCGCCTACCCGCCAGAGTAGCAGGGGCCCAAGGCCCAACGGCAAAAACGCCCCGGGGCCCGGCCGCCCCACTCCCGGGTAGGAATGGAGCAGCCGGGCCCCGGGGCGCACTCGTGATTTGGATTGGTCTTATTCTGGCAGTTCGCCCAGCCGGGCAGCGTCGGCGCTGCTCACGTGGCCGCGGTCGATCAGGAAAGTGCGCACCGTGCGGAACGCCTCCGCGTCGAGGCCCGACTTGGGGTAGGCCAGGGCCGAGCTGAGCAGAAATGCTTTGTCTTCGTCGAGGTGCTGGCTCAGGCCGAGGAAGGCGGGCAGGTTGCTTTCGACCGAGAAGCGCAGGAAGCGGATTTCGGCGTTGGCGGGGGCCAGGGCCACGGCCTGGGCGAAGGTGCGGGCCGCGTCCTGCACGTAGGTGAGCTTGTTGAACATCGACGCGTCGCGGGCCCGGATGGCTTGGGCGGCGGCCTTGTAGCCCAGCACCAGGGCATCGTCGGCGTGGTAGTCGGCCAGCAGCTGGTAGAATTTTTCGCCGGCGGCTTTGTCGGCAGCGGCGCGCTCGTAGTGGTGGCGCAGCTGCGCGGGTTCGTAGGGAGAGGGCATGGCGAGGAAAGAAGTGGAGGGCCCCGGGCGCGGCGCGGCGGCCACCGGAGCCAGGGCAAGCAGCAGGGCAGCCAGTGCGGGGCTCATGGGCCGCAAAGCTAGCCCCGCCCTCGCGCACCGGCCCGCCCCGGCGCGTTAAATACGGGCCAGCCGGTAGCGGAAATACGAGCCCAGCAGCAGCAGCAGCTTGGTGTTGGTGGGCACGCGCACGCGCTCGCGCAGGATGCGCGCGGCCGGCAGGTTTTTTATCTTGTAAAAAAGCTTGAGGTAGTACACGTAGGCCAGGTACACGCCCAGCCGGGCCGGGCGCGGCAGCTGCTGAATGCCGGCGTAGCCCGCCGCAAAATCGGCGCGGATGTCGGCCTCGATGGCGCGCTTGGCGGCGTCGTCGAACCGGTGGTAGGCCACGCCGGGAAAGTACACCCGGCCCCGGTCTTCGTAGTCGGAGCGGATGTCGCGCAGGAAATTCACCTTCTGAAACGCCGCGCCCAGCCGGCGCGCCGGCCCCCGCAGCTGCTCGAACAGGGCGGGCTGGCCCTGGCAAAAAATGCGCAGGCACATGAGCCCCACCACTTCGGCCGAGCCGTAGATGTACTCGTTGTACAGGCCCGGGTGGTAGTCCTGGTCTTCGAGGTCCAGGGCCATGCTGTGCAAAAAGGCGTCGATGAACTCCTGGTCGATGCCGTACTCGCGCACCACGGCCTGAAACGCGTGCAGCACCGGGTTCAGGCTGAGGCCGGTGGCCAGGGCCTCGGCGGTTTGGCGGCGGAAATCGGCCAGCAGGGCCGCCCGGTCGTGGCCGTGAAAGGTGTCCACGATTTCATCGGCCCAGCGCACGAAGCCGTACACCGCGTACACCGGCGCGTGCAGGCGCTCGTCGAGCGTGCGGATGCCGAGCGCAAACGACGTGCTGTAGCGCCGCGTGATGAGCTTGCTGCACGCCAGGCTGGTGTCGGTGAAAAGTTTGACGTGGTCCATTTTTTCCATTAACAATGAACAACGAGCCCTGAACAACTAAGCGCGGGGGCCCGGCCCCGACCTACCCGTTGTCCAGGGCTTGCTGTTAATTCTCTTTCAGCACCTCCCCTGCTACTACCTGGCCCGAGATGAGCGAGGGCGGCACGCCGGGGCCGGGCACGGTGAGCTGGCCGGTAAAGTACAAGTTGCTCACTTTTTTGCTCTTCAGCGTGGGCTTGAGGATGGCGGTTTGGCGGAGGGTGTTGGCCAGGCCGTAGGCGTTGCCCTTGTAGCTGTGGTAGTCGGCCTGGAAGTCGCGGTGCGCGTAGCCGCGCTTGAACACCACCGCGTCGCGGATGGCGTGGCCGCAGTGGCGCTCCAGGCGGTCCATTAGCTGGTCGTAGTACCGCTCGCGGGTGGCCTCGGTGTCGTCGAGGCCGGGGGCCACGGGGATGAGCAGGAACAGGTTTTCCTGGCCTTCGGGGGCCACCGTGGGGTCGGTTTTACTGGGCACCGACGCGTAGAACAGCGGCCGGCTTGGCCACTGCGGCTGGGCGTAAATCTCGCGGGCGTGCTGGTTCAGGTCTTCGTCGAAAAACAGGTTGTGGTGCCGCAGCTTGTCGAGCTTCCGGCTCACGCCCAGGTAGAACAGCAGCGACGACGGGGCCATGGTGCGGCCGTCCCAGTACTTTTCGTTGTAGTGGCGGTGCTGCGGGGCCAGCACTTCCTGCTCGATGTGGTGGTAGTCGGCCCCGGCCACCACGGCATCGGCCGCGAAGAAGCCCTGGGCGGTGCGCACGCCGGTGCTGCGGCCGTTCTCGACCGCTATTTCCGTCACTTCCTGGTTATAAAGCACTTCCACGCCCAGCTCCTGGGCCAGGCACACCATGCCTTCCACAATTTTGTGCATGCCGCCCAGCGGGTACCAGGTGCCGAGCGCCAGGTCGGCGTAGTTCATCAGCGAGTATAGGGCCGGCGTGTTTTCCGACACGGCCCCCAGAAACAGGATCGGGAACTCGACCAGCTCCAGCAAGCGCGGGTCGCTGAAAAACCGGCGCACGTGCTTGTGCATACTTTGCAGCACGTCCATGCGCAGCACGTCGAGCAGCAGGCGCGGGTCGGCAAACTCCAACACCGAGCGGCTCGGCGCATATACAAGCCGGTTGATGCCCACCTCGTACTTGTAAGCAGCTTGCTTGAGAAATTCGTCGAGCCGGGCCGCGCTGCCGGGCTCGTAGCGCTCGAACAAGGCCCGCAGCTCGCTCATGCGGGCCGGAATATCCACGGCTTCAGGGCCCTTGAAGATGACCTGGTACGAAGGGTCGAGGCGCACCAGCTCGTAGTAGTCGGCCACTTTTTTGCCGAAGCGGGCGAAGTACTTCTCGAACACGTCGGGCATCCAGTACCAGCTCGGGCCCATGTCGAAGGTGAAGCCCTGGGCCCGAAACATGCGGGCGCGCCCGCCGGGGCCCTCGTTTTTTTCGAGCAGCGTCACGCGCCAGCCGGCCTGGGCCAGGGTGCTGGCGGCGGCAAGGCCCGCAAAGCCGGCCCCGATGACAACGGCGCGCTTGGAAGTACTGGGAATTTGCAAAGAGAAAGAAGGTTTTGGGCCGGCAAGCTAACACCGCCGCCCGTTGAGGGCCCCAACGAAACCGCCGGCCCCGCCGTTGCTGGTGCAACGGCGGAGCCGGCGATTAGTTTCGCTCGGAACGGTTTGGTTTTGTCTGGGAAACCTAGTCCTCTACAACCTCGCCCGCATCGCCGGCCGAAGCGCCCACGGGGGCGTACACGTGCAAGGCGGCTTTTAGCTCTTTGCGGGCAATGTGGATGCGGTTTTTGACGGTGCCGATGGGAATTTGCAGCTTCTCGGCAATCTCCAGGTACTTGTACCCAATGTAATACATCATGAACGGCGTGCGGTAGTCAGTGCCCAGGCCGGCGATGGCCTCGTTGATGTCGCGCACCACAAAATCGGACGTGGCGCCGTTGTGGGTGATGTAATTCTGGTCGGTGTTGAAATACTGAAAATACTCCGTCGAATCGATGTTGGAGCTGCGCTTGGTAATCTTGTTGTAGTTGTTGATGAAGGTGTTGCGCATGATGGTGTACAACCACGCCTTCAAATTGGTACCGGCCTTGAACTTATCTTTATTCAAAAGGGCTTTGAGCAGTGTTTCCTGAACAAGGTCCTTCGCATCGTCGGCGTCGCGGGTCAGGTTCAGGGCCGCGGGCCGCAGGGTGAGGGAAATTCTTTGCACTTGCGAGGTAAATTCAAGCGAAGTCATAGAGTCTTGTTTTCGTGACGGGGTAAACAACCAATGACCCACCCCAGAAATTTCGTCGGAAACGCCAGCCGTCGGGCCCGCGCCCCGGCCTTGCCGAGTGGTTCCGAAAGGTACGGCGGCCTATTGGGCGAGGCCCCTTTTTAGGGCCCCCAGCGCGGTAAATTTTTGCAATTCAGCCATAAGCATTGCTTATGATCGTCGACTGTGGCTGATTAAATGTCTGTACATCAATGGCCGGCCAATGGTGTACTGCTGCCAGTTTGCGGGGCGGCCGGCGCAGCGTCCCGCCGGTGCTGCGCGCGGGCCAGCCGCAGGTATTTGGGCGACACCCACAGCAGGCCGAACTCGACGGAGCCGTCGCGGCCGGTGGTTTTGTGGTGCATCTTGTGGGCCATGTTGAGGGCCCGCAGGTAGGGATTCTGGGATTTTTTCCAAAACCGCAGCCGGCCGTGGATCAGCACGTCGTGCACAAAAAAGTACACGGCCCCGTACAGCGCGATGCCCACCCCCGCCCAGAACCACCAGCGGGTTCCGTTGCCCCCGGTGACGAGCAGCGCCGCCGACAGGCCCCCGTAAAGCACAAAAAATAAGTCGTTGCGCTCAACCGGGTGCGGGTGGCGTACGTGGTGCGAGCGGTGCAGCACCCAAAGCGGCCCGTGCTGCACGTATTTGTGCATAAACCACGCCCAGAACTCCATGAAGGCGAACGTGGCGAGGGCAACGGCAGCAGCTAACAAAACGGGCATCGGGGGCTTGGGGCTTGGCGGGTAATTTTTCGGGGCTTAGGGCCGGGGGCCCGGTTGTCGTTCCTCCTCGCAACGGCAACCGGGCCCCACAAGCCCCGGCCTAACTACCACGCAATTTTCTCTTTGTTTAAAAAAGCGCCGATGCCGCGGCGGCAGTCGTCGGCGCCGCGCTGGGCGGCGTTGCGCTGGGCGGCGTAGCGGAGGGCCTCTTCGAGGGCCATTTCGGGCAGGGCGGCCAGCATTTCTTTGGTCACTTCCATGCTTTGGCCCGAATTTTCGCGGCACAGGCGCTGGGCGTAGGTCCGCACGGTGTCGGCCAGGGCCTCGGCCGGGGCCAGGAACGTGATGAGGCCCAGGTCGAGGGCCGTTTGGGCCGATACTACGTCGCCGCTGAGCAGCAGCTGCTTGGTGCGGGCCTCCCCGATTTTGCGCAGCAGGAACACGCTGACGATGGCCGGCAGGAACCCAATTTTGACTTCGGTGTAGCCAAACTTGGCTTCCGGCACGGCAAACGTGATGTCGCAGATAGCGGCCAGCCCGCAGCCCCCGGCCAGGGCGTGGCCCTGCACCTGCCCGACAACGACTTTCTTGAGCGTATAAATCTGGTGAAACAGTTGCATGAGGTGCGTGCTGTCTTCGAGGTTGTCGGTGTAGCCGAAGCCTTGCAGCTCCTGGATGTAGGCCAGGTCGGCCCCGGCGCAGAATACGTCGCCGGCCGCCCGCAGCACCACCACTTTGCAGTTGGGGTCGTTTTCGGCGTGGTCGAAGGCGCGTTTCAGCTCCGTTACCACGTCGGAATTCAGGGCGTTGCGCTTGTCGGGGCGGTTGAGGGTGATGTAGCCGATGCGGTCCTGGCAGTCGTAGGCGAGGTAGCGGAGGGCTTCGAGTTCGGGCGTGAGCAAGTTTTCCATGAGCGGGCAAAGAAGCGTGAGGCGGGCCGGCGGGGCACGGTATAGACCCGGGTAGCCGGCAGAAGGTGGCATTCAGGTTGGTAATTAACGCAAAAAACCGCCGGTTGGACGGCCCCCCACCACCGGATGCTGCCTTGGCCGCGACCAAATAGGGCTGCTGCCCGCTCAAACGCCCCCGCCGCTTGCCCAGGGGCCCGGGCTCAGGGCCCTTGGGCGAGCGGCGGGGCCCGGCGAAACGCGCCCCGGGCCGCTACGTCCCAGGTGCGGAGGCCCTGGGCGCGCAGGGCCGAATCGTTGCGGGCCACGTACCAGCTTTTGCACGACGAATCGAACACGACCTGCACCCGCGGGCCGAACGCGGCCGCGAGGGTTTCGGGGGCCACGCGGGCGTTGCGGCGCAGCACCAGCACGTCGAGCGGCGTGGGCCGGGCGGCGGGGGCCAGCCGGCCGCTCACGAAGCCCAGGCGCAGGCCGCGCCAGCTGGCCAGCACCACGGGGCTGGTTTTCAGGTAGAATTTGGGGTTGGCGCTGTCGGCATCGGCCAGGCGGCGCACGGGCACGGCGGCCCCGCGCCAGCCCACGCGGCAGGCCGGGGCCCGCGCCCCGCGCTGGATGAGGCCGGGCAGCAGCCGGTAGGTGCGCTCGGTTTCGGACAGCGGCAGCGAGTCGACGGCCACGAACTCGGCGGTGGCCCCGCGCCAAAAGCCCACCACCGAGCGGCGCGGAATGCTGTACACCACAAACTCTTCGGTGGGGGCCACGGCGCGGGCGTCGGCCACGCGGCTGCCGGCCAGCCCCAGCGCCAGGGCCGTGCCGGCGCCCAGCCAGCCCAGGCGGCGGGTGCGCTGCCAGGCCAGCCACGCGCCCAGCAAGCCGAACACCAGCACCGTTTGCGGGGCCGTGACGTGGATTTCGCGCACCAGGGCCCCCGGCAGCGCCCGCCCAATCCAGAAAATGTATTCGTTGAAGAGCCAAATCATGCGCTCAAACACCCAGGCCACGGCCTGCGGCAAATAATCGAGCCCGTGGGCGGCCGCCGCGGGCAGCGCCGGCCCCAGCAGCGCCACCAACCCCTTCAGCGCCAGCAGCCCCAGGCCCACGTACACGGCCCCGCTGGAAATGGGCACGGCCACAAGGTTGGACAGCAAAAAGCTGAGCGGGAACTGGTGGAAGTAGTACAGCCCCAGCGGAAACGTGGCCGCCTGCGCCGCCAGGCTCAGGGCCGTGGCCTGCCACACGGCATCGGCGGCCCAGCCCGCGGCGCGCCAGGCTTTTTGGACGGCCCCGGGCTGCCAGGGCCGCCGGCGGGCGGCGAAGTAGGCGGTGGCGTCGAACCACTTGGCGATGCGCGGCTGCAAGTACACGATGCTCAGCACGGCCAGAAACGAGAGCTGGAAGCCCACGTCGGCCACCAGAAACGGGTCGTACGCCAGCAGGCAAAACGCCGCCACGGCCAGCGTGTTGACGATGCTTTCCTGCCGCCCCGCCGCCCGGCCCACGATCACGAAGGAAAACATCACCGCCGCCCGCAGCACCGACGGCGAGAGGCCCGTCAGCAGCGCGTAGGCCCAGATGACGGCCAGCCCCATCCCCGCCGACCAGTACCGGAACCCGCGCGTCCGGCCGAAGCACACCCGCAAAAACCACGTCATGAACCCAAACAGCAGCCCCACCTGCAAGCCCGACACGGCCATGATGTGCGTGGTGCCGGTGGCGGCGTAGGCCTGCTTGGTTTCGGCATCCACCTCATCCTTAACACCCAACACCAGAGCCGAGGCCATGGCGTACTCACGCTTTTGCCGGAGGTAGTGCTTGAAAACGCCGTCGAGCTGCGCCGCGGCCCGCATGCTCACGGCCACCAAATAGCTGGGCGGCGCCAGGCCGATTACCCGGTACTGGTCGGGGTGCACGAACTGCTGGTGGTACACTTGGTGGTATTCCAGGTAGCGGCGGTAGTCGAACTCGCCGGGGTTGAGGGGCCCCTTGCTGGGGTCGGGGTGACCGCGCACCAGCCACACCTCGCCGTAGCGCGGGGCCGCCCCGCCGCCGGCCCGCGGCACCGACACGCGGATGCCGCCGGTGGCCGTGCGCCAGCGGCCGGCCACGCGCACGGCCCGCACCCGTAGCGTGGTGGCGAAGGTGGCGGGCCGGGCCACGGTGTAGTCGTCCACCACGGCCTCGTAGGCTTCGATGCGGGCGA
>JANXOE010000229.1 GCA_025353745.1 Hymenobacter sp. | reverse complement strand
CGGCGGGAAAGCAGGAAAGTCGCATGAGTAGACAGGGCCGCCCCCCGGTATGGGAACGGCCCGGCGAAACTACTCTGTATGGGCGACTTGCGTGCTCTAGCACGCTGGCCGCAGTTTAGCGCCCAACCGGGGGGTACCCCTCCCTTACTGGCCCACCGAATACGTGCGGCGCTGCGGCCCCACGCCCGTAATCTTCACCGACTGCCAACCGGTGGGCAGCGTGGATTTGCGCTGCGTGATGCCGGCCGGCGTAATATCCAGCCCGCCGAAACCCATGAGCACGGCTTGCAGCACCCCGCCCGCGCCCGTGGCGAAATAGGGGTTGGTGCCGCCCTTGGTTTCGGCAATCACGCGGAAAGGCGGCAGCAGGTTGGGCTCGTAGGCGTCGCGGAAAAAATGGCGGGCCTTGTCGCCGTCGCCCAGGTGCGAATACAGCAGGGCGAAAATCGCCTGGGTCATGGCCGGGGTGCCTTCGGTGGGCACGCGCGTTTCGTAGTAGGCCAGGTCTTTGCGGATTTGCGCCGGGTCCGTCACCACCTTCAGCGGGTAGGCGAGTAGGTTCACATCGCCTTGCTTGATGCCCTCGCCGCGGTAGGTGGCGTGCTCCCGGGTCACGCCGTCGGCCATTTTCAGCAGGGGAATGTTTTGGGCCACCTGCAGCCAGTCGGGGTTGGCGCGCAGGCCGAGGAGCTTGGCGGCGGCCGTGGCCACCCGGAGGTTCTGCTGGGCGGCGGCGTTGGTGAAGGCGTCGTTGTCCACGTTTTCGGCCCATTCGTCGGACGCCACCACGTTCTTGATGTCGTAGTGCCCGGGGCCGTTGCGCTCCACCCGGCTGGCCCAGAAATCGGCGGTGGCCGACAGGATGGGCCAGCCTTTCTCCCGCAGCCAGTCGCGGTCCTGCGTCACGCAGTAGTACTGCCAGGCGGCCAGCGCCACGTCGGCCGAAATGTGGTGCTCAAACGGGCCGCTCAGGGCCCACACCGGGGTTTCTTCCACGCCCGTGTCGGCGCTTTCCCACGGGAACATGGCCCCCTGGAAGCCGTGCGCGAAGGCGTTGCGGCGGGCCGGCTCCAGACGCTGGAACCGGTACTCGATCAGCGACTTGGCAATTTCCGGGTGCAGCACCAGCAGGGCCGGAAACATCCACAGGTCGGTGTCCCAGAATACGTGGCCGTTGTAGCCCAGGCCCGAGAGGCCCATCGGCGAGGGCGAAAAACTGGTGCCCGCCCGCGAAAAGCTGTATAAGTGGTAGAGCATGCTGTGCACGTCTTGTTGCGCTTGCGCATCGCCCGCAATCTGGATGTCGCTCTTCCAGAGTTCGTTCCAGGCCTTGGCGTGGAAGGCCAGCAGCCGCTCCCGGCCTTCGAGCCGGGCAAAAATGGTCAGGCGCTCGGCCTCGTTCAACGGGTCGGCGTGGTGGGCCGAGGTGATGGACGAGCCCACCACGCCGTAGCCGTAGGTTTGCCCGGCCTTCAGCGCCTTGCTGAATTTCATCAGGTGCATGTTGTTGTCCCACATTTCGTGGATGACGCGGGGCTCCTGCCCGTGCGCTTCGCTGAACAAAAAGCTGGTAGACGCGCACAATTGCAGCTTCCCCGTCGGGCTCCGGGCCGAGGAGGTGAGCAGGCTAAGGGTGACGTGCGGCCGGTCGATCTCGTTGTAGTAGTTCTGCACGTCGCGCAGGGCGTCGGGGGCCTCCATCACGCTGGCGGCCCCCACGGCAATGTCCTTCTTGGCCGTCACCGACACGTCGAGCAGCGCCGTGAAGGGCAAATGCCGCAACGCGTAATACGTGTAGCTAATGGTGGCCTTGTCGGCGTAGTCGAACGTAGTGGTCAGGGCGGCGCGCTGCATGTCCAGCTCCTGGCGAAAGTTGGTGGCGTCGGCGGCCGACAGGCGCTTGCCGTCCACTTCCAGGTACATGTTCAGCAGGTTGAAGCTGTTGAGGAAGTTGCTCACCCGGCCCCGGCCGTACTGGTCGTAGGCCCCGGCCAGCACCACGCTTTTCACCTTGAAAGGCTCGGGCGACGACACGATGCCCAGCATGCCGTTGGCCACCGTCGCGCCGTAGTAGTTGCCGGGGTCCACCTTAGCGGCGGTGATGCGCCAAGGGTCCGGCTGGGCTGCCGCTGGCCCTGGGGCCGTCACGAAAAGCAGTGCCCACGCGCACAGAAGGAATTTCAATCTTGTGGATCTAATGGTCAACATACATTACAGTACTGAGGATGGTCTGGCTGAGCCGCACAGGCCCGGGACGTGGCGCATTCAGCGCAAAGGCACCACCACGGCCTGCCACGGCTGGAGCGCCAGGGTGGCGGCCGGGGCAAAGGTGGGATAATTATTGAGCCAGGGCTGTCCGTTCGGCGTTATACCGCCGGGCAATGCCCAGTCGCGCTTCTCAGAAGAAAAGTTGAGCACCACCAGCACCCGCTCTTTGCCCAGCGTGCGGGTATAGGCGTAGATGTGCGGGTTGGCCGCGTCGAGCAGCTGGTACTGCCCGTACACCAGTACCTTATGCTGTCGGCGGATGGCCGTGGCCCGGCGGAAATAGTTCAGGATGGAGTTGGGCTCTTTTTCTTCTGCCGCCGCATTCACCTGCCGGTAATTAGGGTTGATTTTCAGCCAAGGGGTGCCGGTGGTGAAGCCGGCGTTGGCCGAAGCATCCCATTGAAAAGGGGTGCGGCCGTTGTCGCGGCCCGAAATTTTCTGGGCTTCCACAAACTGCTGCAAGTCGCCGCCTTCCGCTTTTAGCTGCGCGTACATGTTGCGGACTTCGATGTCCTGGTAATCTTCAATCTTGTCGAAGCGGATGTTGGTCATGCCCAGCTCGTCGCCGCCGAAGTAGTAAGGCGTGCCGCGCATGGTGAGCAGAAACGTGGTCAGCAGCTTCGACGAGGCGGCGCGGAACTCCGGCCGGTCATCGCCCCAGCGCGTTACCATGCGGGGCTGGTCGTGGTTGCCAAGGTAGATGGTGCCCCAGCCTTTTTTCGCGAACACACTGTCCCATTTCGTATACACACGTTTGAATTCCAGTAATTTGTAGCCTTCGGGGGCCCTCATGCGGTATTTGAGCCCGGGCACGTTGCCCACGCCCATGCCTTCGAAATGGTAGAGCATGTTCAACTCCTTGCGGGCGGGGTCCACAAATTCTAGCGCTTGGGCACTGGTTACGCCCGCGCCCTCGGCCACACTCATCACGTTGTACTTGCTGAGCGCCTCGCGGTTCATTTCCTGCAAGTAGTCGTGCAGGTGGGGGCCGTTGGCGTAGTAGGTGCCGAAGTCGCCGTGGTATTTCTCCGGAATGGGCGGGAACGTAGTGTCCTTGGAAATAAAAGGAATCACGTCCATCCGGAAGCCGTCGATGCCTTTATCGAACCAAAAGCGCATCATGCTGTAAATCTCCTCGCGCAGCTTGGGATTTTCCCAGTTCAGGTCGGGCTGCTTGCGCGAGAAGTAGTGCAGGTAATAGGCTTTGGTAGCGGCATCGTAGGCCCAGGCATCGCCTTTCACGTCAAAAAAACTCTGGCGCTTGTTGGGCACGCCTTTTTCCTCGGGCCACCAGTGGTAATAGTCCCGGTAGGGGCTGGTGCGCGAGCTTTTCGACTGTTTGAACCACTCGTGCTCGTCGCTGCTGTGGTTCACCACCAAGTCCAGCACCACTTTTAGCCCGCGCTGGTGCATGCCCTTCAGCAGCTCGTCGAAGTCGGCCATCGTACCGAAATCCTTCATGATGGCGCGGTAGTCGGAAATGTCGTAGCCGTTGTCGTCGTTGGGCGAGCCGTAAATTGGGTTCAGCCAAATCACGTTTACCCCCAAACTCTTGATGTAGTCGAGCTTGGAGATGAGGCCGCGCAGGTCGCCCACGCCGTCGCCGTTGCTGTCCTTGTAGCTGCGCGGGTACACCTGGTACACCACGGCCTCCTTCCACCAGGCTTCGTTTGGCGCGGGGGCCGTTGGCTTAGCCACAGGGCGTTTCGCGACGGCCGTTTGCTGGGCCCCGCAACGGCCCGAATGGGCCAACAGCAGCGCCGCGAGGATCGTTGTTGAAAGGTTTTTCATAACGGGCATTTTTAAATTCAATACAACAGCAAAAGGCCGTTGGCCACTGCTATTTAGCAGCAACCAACGGCCTGCTTGCGCGCTACCGGGGGTTTCTTAGCGCTTAATACCCGGGGTTCTGGGTGATGTTCGGATTGACGTCCACCTGCGTTTGCGGAATAGTAAAGAGGAGATACTTGGGGTCGCTCGGGGGCGCATCCTTGCGGGGCGCCAGGAACTTGCCAAACCGAATCAGGTCCTGCCGCCGCCACTCCTCGTTGTACAGCTCACGGCCGCGTTCATCGAGCAGGACGTCCAGCGTGAGGTCGGTCAGCGCGCTGGCGCTCCTCGAAGGATGTGTACGAATGGAATTAACGATTTCTAAAGCAGTACCGCCATAGGTACCCGCGCTGGTGGGCGTGCCTCCGCGCAGGATGGCTTCGGCCTTCATCAGCAGCACATCGGCCAAGCGGAAACTGACGTGGTCGTTTTCAGCGCCACCACCGCCTTTGGCTTCGCTGGCGTAATCCACAGGGTACTTCAGGGGGCGGATGCCCTTCACTTCCAAGTCTTTACCGGTTTCAAATATGTTGACTTCCTTAGTGAATATCAGGGGAGCACCCGCTCGGTCAGTCAGCGGGCTGTCGTCTTTCAGACTGTATTGCTGGCCGACAAGGAACCCCACGTTGATGCGCTTGCCGGGGTTGACCGCGTTGGGTGAATTCCCTTGGTATGCTTCGCCCCGCCGCTTGTCAGTTGCTTCAAACTTGTCGTAGAACTCGGCCGTGGTAGCTGGACCATTGTAGCCATTGACGGGAAACAAGTTGTAGTGCGAGATAAACTTCCAGTACGAGCGCACGTCGCCGCCGTCGGTGTAAGTATTTGCCTGGGTGAAAATATTTTCCTTGCCGATGTCGGAGTTGTTGGGCGCGAAGTTGTCGAAGTAGTCTGCCGTAAAGGAGTACTTGCCGCTGTTGATGATTTCATCCGCCAACTTGATAACCGCATTCATGTCAGCCGCGTCGAAAGTTGGCGTTTTACGGTTGGCATAAGCTCCTTTATTGAGGTAGCATTTCATCAGCAAGGCGCGGGCAGCGTCTTTATTGGCCTTGCTAACCGGGCCTTCGGGCAGGTCTTTCTGGACGGCCTGTATTTCGCTAATGATGTAGGTCAACGCCTCCGTGCCCTTCCGCAACTTGGCCGGCTGGCTCACACTCTCACCGGGCTCGCGGTAGAGCACCTGGTCGAACAGGTCCAGCAACCAGAACATGCCCCAGGCGCGCAGAAACCGGGCTTCGGCTTGCTGTTGCGTGTTGGGGCCGAACCGCAAGATGTCGGTGGAAGCGTAGGTAATGCCGTTAAGGGCCGTGAAGGTGTTGCGAATTTGCTCGTTGTTGGGGTCCCAGTTGTGCAGGTAGAGCTGGCGCCACTTGCCGTTGTCGTCCCAGTCTGGTCCGCGGGTGGGCATAATGCGTTCGTCGGTCGAGACCTCCTCCAACGCAAATACGTTTACACTGCCCTGAATCGGGTCACGCAAAGAGTTATATGCCCCCGTGAGGAGCGCCGCAGGGTCACCTTTAGGAATTTGATCTTCGGTCAGATTCCCATTAATGTCCTCGCTTAGCTGGCAGCTGTTGGCAACCTGCAGCAGAGCCAAAATGGCCGCAGTGCGAATAATTCTATTTTTGGTCATGGCTGATAAAGGATGCTGTTTTACAATGAGAAATTGAGGCCAAACGTAAAGGTGCGGGCGCTCGGGTAGGCGGTGTAATCAATTCCAACCGAGGGGACACTGTTATATACTTTGATGGTGTTGATTTCCGGGTCGGCCCCTGTGTACTTCGTGATCACGAACAGGTTCTGGCCCGTAGCGTAGATGCTGGCACCCTTAAACACCTTGCCGATGTCGCCAACCGTGTACGACAATGTCACGTTCGACATTTTCAAGTAGTTGCCCTTCTCCAGGTAACGCGTTGAGGCAGCCGACGGGTTGCCAGTTGCTTCCTTGATGGGATTTTCAAACGTGGCCAGCGCGATGTTCTTTCCAGCCCCGAGTCCGCCAATAGCGCCTACCGCGTTGATGGTGTTGTTATAAATCAACTGGCCAAACACCCCGGTCATGTTAGCCACGAGCGCAAGTTTGCCGTAGCGGGCATTAGCGCTCAGGCCGAGCAATGTTTTGGGGTTGGGGCTGCCAGCGTAAGCTGATGGTCCGAATGTATTCGACAACCCTTTGTCGTTGAGGCCTTGGTATTGTGGCAAATAGAAGGCGTTGAGGGGCAATCCGTTCCGAATAGTTTCAACCAACGCCCCGCTCAACCCCTGGCCCTGGATATTGCCAGTAACGATGGGGGCCCCAATCAGGCCGGAAACATTGTTGCGGATGAAGGTGGCATTAGCATTGAAGCCCACCCCAACCTTCGCAGTATTTACAATGGTGGTTCCGAGTGCGAGTTCTATCCCTTTATTCACGACTTCGCCCGACAGGTTTTCCCACCTGATGGCAGCATTAGACGGGCTGGGTTGAATAGGAGTCGTCGGAAATAACAAGTCGGTGGTCGTTTTGTAGAAGTAGTCCACCGTAGCCGTGAGTCGGTTGTCGAAAAAGCCAAAGTCGACTCCTGCATTATATTGGGCATCCGACTGCCACTTCAAGTCCGGGTTCCCGGCATTGAGAGGCGACTGGGCACCGTTGTTATCAAACGAGTATCGAGTTTGCGCCGACCCAGATGGAAACTCTTGGTTGCCGGTGCGGCCGTAGCCCGCCCGGATTTTCATCTGGGTCAGAGCCTTATTACCTTTCAGGAACTCTTCCTGGCTAACGTCCCAGGCAGCAGAAAAGGAAGGGAAATAGCCGACCCGGTTATTCGGGCCAAACTTGCTGCTTTGGTCGCGGCGTAGCGTACCCGTGAGCAGGTAGCGCTCCTTGTAATTGAAAATGGCCCGGCCAAAGACCGATTGCAACGCCGTGAAAGGGTCTTTGAAAGAAGTTATTGTTCGGGCCCCGACGCTGGAGTACTGGATATAGTTTGTATAATCCAGGCCGAAGTTGCCAAATCCGCCCCGGTCGGGGTTACCATATGCCTTGATGTTCGAACCCGAGTTGGAAAACGTGGTGTACTCGTATCCCAACAAAGCGTTCAGATTGAGGTCACCAGCTATTTTTTTATTGAAATTCAGGGTATTGGCGATTTGCTGGGTGCTCAGCTGGTTGTTGCCCACACTTGCAAGGCCCTTACCTGCTATGTCGTTGAAGTTGATAAGGTCTTGCGAAATAGACGTGCGACGCTCGCCACTGCTGTAGTTGACGCTGTACAGCACCCGGAAGTCCAGCCAGTCGGTAAACTTATAGTGCGGCGACACGCTGGCCAGAATGGTGGACACCCGGGAGTTGTCGTTGAACAATTCTTGGGCCGCCAACGGATTGATGACGTCGCCTGCCTTAATGAACAAACTGCCGTCGGGGTTGCGCAGGTTCTGAGTCGGGTTCCACTGCAACGCCTGGCCAACGAGGCTGCCCTGAAAGCCGGCGTCGGTGGTAATAGGCGACAAGCTCTCCTGAAACTGGCTGGTGATAATGTTTACGTCGACCCCGAGCTTCTTGCTTTCCAAAAATTCTAGGTTGGTCGAGAAGTTGGCGCTGTATTTCTTGAACCCGGTTTTGCGGACGATGCCTTTCTGATCGAGGTAGCCCAGCGAGAGACGGTAGCGGCCAGTTTCGCCGCCACCGCTCATGCCCACGTTATAATTTTGCAGGGCACCATGGTGCAGAATGGCCCCCAACGGGTCCACGTCGCCGCCCTTATCATTGGTTTTGGCAACGCCGTAGTAGTCGAGCGCTTGGCGGTACTGGCCGGCATCCAACACCTTCAGCCGGCGCAGGATGGTCGAAAAGCCAGTCGAAGCGCCAATGTCAATCTTAGGTGCGCCCGATTTGCCCCGCTTCGTGTTAATAAGGACAACCCCGTAAGCAGCCCGCGAACCGTAAATGGCGGTAGCCGAGGCATCCTTCAAGACGGTTACCGACTCAATATCAGTTGGGTTAAGAAAATTCAATGGATTGCTGTCAGCGCCCGAAGAACTACTAACACTCAAATCGTTTGATGCTACCAAGCCAGGCCGGGCCGAGCGACCATCGAGCGGCACACCGTCCACCACGTACAGCGGCTGGCCAGTACCCGTCACGGCCGAGTTGCCCCGAATTTTTATGGTTGCGGGGCCGCCGGGCTGCCCGCTGCTGTTGGTGACTTGCACTCCCGAGGTACGGCCCTGGATGAGCTGGTCAGGCGAGGTGAAGGTGCCCTTGTTGAAGTCTTTTTCGCCGATAACCGAAACGGCCCCGGTCAGGTCGCTTTTCTTGACCGCGCCGTAGCCAACTACTACTACCTCGTTCAGGGCCTGAGCGTCGTCCTGCAGCGTTACCTGCACCGTAGATTTGCCCGTAATGTCAACCTTTTGCGTGGCATAGCCCACGAACGAAAAGGACAGGCTGGTTGCCGTAGCCGGCACTGGCAGCTGGAAGGTGCCGTCCGCGCCGGTGTTGGTGCCCGTAGTGGTGCCCGGCACGATGACCGTCACCCCCGGCAGACCAGTAGCCCGGGAGTCGACGACTTTGCCCGAAATAGTCCTGGCATCCTGGGCCTGACTCAGCAGGGGAAGGATCAAGGACAGGATGCAGAGCGTCAAAATCTTTAGCAGCGTTGGCTGGATTTTGCTGGCCTGCATTGCTGCCGGCTGCTCATGCAATTTGTACTGTTTGTACCGGTTGTTGCCCATAAGTGAAAAAATGAAATGGTGGGTTTTAAAAGACACTGGGTTTTGTGCAAACGATGCCGCAAACGATTTCATGCGCTGCGCCTTTGC
>JANXOE010000168.1 GCA_025353745.1 Hymenobacter sp. | reverse complement strand
GGGAGTAACTGATAGTTAAAGAACTGTCATTCCGAACGCAGTGAGGAATCTGGGTTGGCCGTCTGAGTGAGCCGTCCTCAGATTCCTCACTGCGTTCGGAATGACAACGATTGGTTGAACTGACAGGGGCCCTACCGCGCTGCTTGCAGCTGCGCTCGTTGCAGCACCTTTTTGTATTCTGAAGGAAACACTTTCACAAACCGCCCGGCCTCCTCCGCCCAGTTGGCGAGTAGGAAGGCGGCTTTGTCGCTGCCGGTTAGCGCGTGGTGGCGGCGCAGCAAGGTTCGGATCTGGTCTTCGTCGTCGGCGGTGAGGCCTTCGAGTTCCACCATTTCCAGGTTGCAGTTGGCGGGGAATGCGCCGTCGGGGTCGTAAATCCAGGCGATGCCGCCGCTCATGCCGGCGGCGAAGTTGCGCCCGGTCTGGCCCAGGACGAGGGCCCTGCCGCCGGTCATGTACTCGCAGCCGTGGTCGCCCACGCCTTCGACCACGGCCGTGGCGCCGGAGTTGCGCACCGCGAACCGCTCGCCGGCCTGCCCGCGGGCAAACAGGGCCCCGGAGGTGGCGCCGTACAAGGCCACGTTGCCGATGATGATGTTGTTTTCGGGCACCAGCCGGCTTTCCGGGGCCGGAAAAATGGCCAGCTGGGCCCCGGACAAGCCCTTGCCCACGTAGTCGTTGGCCTCGCCGGCCAGGCTGAAGGCCAGCCCTTTGACGGCGAACGCGCCGAAGCTCTGCCCCGCCGAGCCCTTGAAATCGAACCGGATGGTGCCCTCGGGCAAGCCGGCGGCGTGGTAGCGCTTGGTGATTTCGTTGGAGAGCAGCGTGCCGATGGTGCGGTCGGTGTTGCGCACGGCGAAGGCCCCGGCCACCGGCGTTTGGTGGTCCAGCGCGGGTTGGGCGCGCGCCAGCAGCTCCCAGTCGAGGACGTTGGCCAGGCCGTGGTCCTGGTCTTCGCTGCGGTAGAAGGTGGCGCCGCTGGGGTTGGGGGCCGGGTAGAGCACGGCGCTCAGGTCCACCTGCCGGGCTTTCCAGTGGCCGCCGCCGGCCTTGCGCTTGAGGAACTGCGCGCGGCCCACCATCTCGTTCACGGTGCGGAAGCCCAGCGCGGCCATGATTTCGCGCAGCTCCTCGGCCAGGAAGCGGAAAAGGTTGACGACGTGCTCGGGCTGGCCGGTGAAGAGCCTGCGCAGCTCGGGGTCCTGGGTGGCCACGCCCACGGGGCAGGTGTTGAGGTGGCACTTGCGCATCATCACGCAGCCCCCGGCGATGAGGGCGGCCGTGGCCACGCCCCATTCTTCGGCCCCCAACAGGGCCGCCACGGCCAGGTCGCGGCCGGTTTTGAGCTGGCCGTCGGCTTGCAGCACCACGCGGCTGCGCAGCTGGTTGCGCACCAGCGTTTGGTGGGCTTCGGCCAGGCCCAGCTCCCAGGGCAGGCCGGCGTGGCGGATGCTGCTCAGCGGCGAGGCACCGGTGCCGCCGTCGTAGCCGGAGATGAGGATGACGTCGGCGTGGGCCTTGGCCACGCCCGCGGCGATGGTGCCCACGCCGGCCTTGCTCACCAGCTTCACGTTGATGCGGGCGGCGCGGTTGGCGTTTTTCAGGTCGAAAATCAGCTGGGCCAAGTCTTCAATCGAGTAGATGTCGTGGTGGGGCGGGGGCGAAATCAGGCCCACGCCGGGCGTGGCGTGGCGCACGCGGGCAATCCACTCGTCCACCTTATGGCCCGGCAATTGGCCGCCCTCGCCGGGCTTGGCGCCTTGGGCCATCTTGATTTGCAGCTCGTCGGCGTTGGTCAGGTAGTGGGCCGTGACGCCGAAGCGGGCCGAGGCCACCTGCTTGATGGCCGAGCGCATGGAGTCGCCGTTGGCCATCCGCTCGAAGCGCAGCGGGTCTTCGCCGCCCTCGCCGGTGTTGCTCTTGCCGCCGATGCGGTTCATGGCGATGGCCAGCGTGCTGTGCGCCTCGTGCGAGATGGAGCCGAACGACATGGCCCCGGTGGCGAAGCGCTTCATAATCAGCGCCGCCGGCTCTACTTCTTCCAGCGGAATGGCCGCGCGGTGCCGGGCAAAGTCGAGCAGGCCCCGGATGCTGAACGCCTGGCTGGGGTGCTCGTTGAGCAGCTTGGCGTAGCGCCGGTAGGTGGCGTAATTGTTCGTGCGGGTGGCGAGCTGGAGCAAGTGCACCGTTTCGGGGTTGAACATGTGCGCCTCGCCGCGCCGCCGCCACTGGTAGAAGCCGCCTTCGCCGAGCAGCTCGGGCTCGGGCGGGGTGCTGGGGCGGAAGCCCTGGAAGTGCTTATGCAGCGTTTCGCGGGCAATCTCGTCGAGCCCCAGCCCGCCGATGCGCGTGACGGCCCCGGTGAAGTAGCGGTCCACCACGGCCTGGTTAATCCCCAGAATCTCGAACACCTGGGCCCCGTGGTAAGAGAGCAGCGTCGAAATGCCCACCTTGGAAAAAATCTTCAGCAGGCCGTCGCACACCGCCTTCACGTAGTTCTTAATCAGCTGGGGGCCCTCCAGGCGGGTGTCGAGGCGGCCGTCGAGGTGGGTGGTTTGGATGGTGGCCAGCGCCAGGTAGGGGTTGATGGCGGTGGCCCCGAAGGCCAGCAGGCAGGCAAAATGGTGCACTTCCCACACGTCGCCGGCCTCCACCACCAGGCCCACCGCGCCGCGCCGGCTGATGCGGATGAGGTGGTGGTGCACCGCCGACACGGCCAGCAGCGACGGGATGGGCGCGTGCTCCGAGTCCAGGGCCCGGTCGGAGAGAATGAGCACCTCGAACCCGTCGTTCACCGCGTCTTCGGCGTAGCGGCAGAGGCGGGCCAGGCCGTTTTCGAGCGAGCCGGGCCGGCCGTCGGCCTTGAAATAGGTTTGGAGCGTTTTGGCGTGGAACAGGCCGGTGTCGATGCTGCGCAGCTTTTCGAGCTCGTGGTTGGCGAGGATGGGCTGGCGCAGGGCCACGCAGTGCCCGTGCATCTTGTCCTCGTCGAGGATGTTGCCGTTGTTGCCGATGAAGGTGGCCAGGCTCATCACCAGCCGCTCGCGGATGGGGTCGATGGGCGGGTTGGTCACCTGGGCAAAAAACTGCTTGAAGTAGCTGCTCAGGTGCTGCGGCTGGTCGGAGAGCACGGCCAGGGGCACGTCCACGCCCATCGAGCCGATGGCCTCCTTGCCCTCCAGGGCCATGGGCAGGATGACGGTTTCGAGGTCTTCGCGGGTGTAGCCGAACACCTGGTGGTACTTGCGCACGGCCGCCGCGCCGAGGTCGGAAAACACCTGGCGGGGCTCGGCCAGCTCCTCGAGCCGGATCTGGTAGTTGCGCAGCCAGTCGCCGTAGGGCTGGCGGCCGGCGGCCCGGCTCTTGATTTCGGCGTCGGTGATGATTTCGCCGGCCACGGTGTCCACCACGAACATCTTGCCCGGCTGCAAGCGCCCTTTTTCCAGGATGATTTCTTCCGGGATGGGCAGCACGCCGGCCTCGGACGCCACCAGCACCCGGTCGTCGCTCGTCACGACGTAGCGCAGCGGGCGCAGGCCGTTGCGGTCGAGCATGGCCCCCACCAGCCGGCCGTCGGTGAAGTTGAGGGCCGCCGGGCCGTCCCAGGGGGCCATAAACGTGGCGTGGAACTCGTAGAACGCCTTTTTCAGCGGGTCCATCTGCTCGTTGCCGTCCCAGGCTTCGGGCACGAGCATCATCAGCACGTGGGGCAGCGAGCGGCCGCAGTGCAGCAGCAGCTCCACGATGTTGTCGAGGCAGGCCGAGTCCGACTGCCCGGCGTCGATCACGGGCAGCAGCATTTCCATTTCCTCGGCTGAGAAGAAGGGCGAGGCGTAGGTGCGCAGGCCGGCGTAGAACCAGTTGAGGTTGCCGCGCAGGGTGTTGATTTCGCCGTTGTGGGCCAGGTAGCGGAAGGGCTGCGCCAGCCGCCAGCTCGGAAACGTGTTGGTGGAGAAGCGCGAATGGATGAGCCCGAAGGCCGTCGTCACCCGCTCGTCGGCGAGGTCGGGAAAGTAGCCGCGCACCTGGTAGGTGGTGAGCTGGCCCTTATATACGACGGTCTGGCACGAAAACGAGGCGAAGTACAGGTCGTCGAGGCCGCCGGGCAGCACCTCCTTCACGTTCTTCACCACGAGGCGGCGCAGCACGTAGAGCTTGCGCTCGAAGTCTTCGGTGGTGGCCACGTCCACGGGCCGGGCCACGAACACCTGCTCCATCACCGGCTCGCCGCTCAGGGCCGTGGCGCCGATGCCGGCCGGGTTCGTCGGCACCGGCCGGTAGCCGAGCACGCGCAGGCCCAGCTGCGCGGCGGCCGCGTCGATGAGGCCCCGGGCGGTGGCGCGGGCGGCCGCGTCACGGGGCAAAAACGCCTGGCCCAGGCCGTAGCCGCCGGGCTCGGGCAATTGAATGTCCAGCGCCAGGCATTCTTCGAGCAAAAACCAGTGCGGGATTTGCAGCAGCAGGCCCGCGCCGTCGCCCGAGTCGTGGTCGCAGCCGCAGGCGCCGCGGTGCTCCATGTTTTCCAACATGGTCAGCGCGTCCACCACCATCTGGTGCGACTTGCGGCCGGTGAGCGAGGTGAGGAAGCCCGTGCCGCAGGCGTCGTGCTCGAACTCCGGGCGGTAGAGGCCCGCCGAAGCGGAAGTATTGGCAGCCGTCATTACAATTATTCTTTTGATTATCAACGCAATTGCTGCCCGCTCCGCAGCGCCCGGGCCGCCCGCCCGGGGCCCGCCGCGGGCCCCGGGCGCAAAGCCGCTGCGCGTTAAGATATTGCAAGGCAACGGTTTCGCCTAATCGTTTTTGGCCGATTTATTATTTCCAGAACGCCGGCAGAAGCCGGCGGGAAACGGCCAGCGCGCGCCCGGCTTTCGTCCGGCGCGACGCGGTCCTCCTGCGCAAAACGGTCATCCTGAGCGTCTTTTTTCCGCCGCCTTTGCCGCGCCCAAGCGGACAATTTGCGTTTCTTGCGTTTTCCCAAAGGCCCCCAATCCGTAAGCCCGGCTGCGCTGTTGTTCTTCCGATGACCCCTACTTTGCCCCCCGCTCCGGCCGCCAAGGCCAATTTGTGGAGCCCCCTCGCCTACCACGTGTTCCGGGCCGTGTGGATTGCCTCGCTCGTCTCGAACGTGGGCACCTGGATGCAGAACGTGGCCGGCGTGTGGCTCGTGACCACGCTCACCACCTCGGCCCTGCTCGTGGCCCTGATGCAGACGGCCTCCAGCCTGCCCGCCTTTTTGCTGAGCCTGCCCGGCGGGGCCCTGGCCGACCTCATCGACCGGCGCAAGCTGCTGCTGGGCACGCAGGGCTTCATGGCCGTGGTGGCCACGGGGCTGGGGGCCCTCACGCTGGCCGGGCAGGTGTCGGCGGTGGGGGTGCTGGGCTTCACGTTTTTGCTGGGCATGGGCTCGGCCCTGAACAGCCCGGTGTGGCAAACGGTGACCACCGAACTGGTGCCGCGCCCGGTGCTGCCCTTCGCCATCACGCTCAACGGCGTGAGCAACAACATTGCCCGCGCCATCGGGCCGGCGCTGGGCGGGCTGGTCATCGCCTACTACTCGCCGGGCTGGGTGTTTTTGCTGAACGGCGTGTCGTTCCTGGCCACTTTCGCGGTGATTTATTTCTGGCGGCGCGACCCCGACGAGCCCACCGGCCCGGCCGAGCATTTCCTGGGGGCCCTGCGGGCGGGCATGCGCTACGTGCACTACGCGCCGGCCCTGCACGCGGTGCTGGTGCGGGTGTTCGCGTTCGGGTTCGGGGCCAGCGCCATGTGGGCGCTGCTCTCGGTGGTCGTCGCCCGCAAGCTGCACCTGAGCGCCGGCCACTACGGGGCCATGCTCTCGTGGCTGGGGGCGGGGGCCGTGGCGGGCGCGTTTCTGATGGGCCGGGCCGGGCAGCGCCTCAGCCTGAACCGGCGCGTGCTGCTGGGCGTGCTCATGTTCGTGGCCACCAACCTGAGCCTGGCCCTGGTCGAGTCGACGTACGTCCTGGGGCCGGTCATGTTCTTCACCGGCACGGCCTGGCTCATGGCCATGACGAGCTTCAGCACCACCGTGCAGCTGAACGTGCCCCGCTGGGTGCAGGCGCGGGTCGTCAGCATCTACATGCTGGTGTTTCAGGCGGGCATGTCGCTCGGCAGCCTGGCCTGGGGCGAGCTGGCCGATTACCTGGGCCTGCAAATCGCCCTCTTCGCCGCCGCCGCCTGGATGCTGGCCAGCGCCCTGCTCTCGGTGCCCTACCCGCTGCGCGCCGCCGATGGCCTCGACCTGGCCCCCGCCGACCCCTGGCCCGACCCGGCCGTGGCCGACGGCCCCCTGGACCCCGAAGACGGCCCCGTGGTGGTGATGATTGAGTACCGCATCGACCCCGCCGACTGGCCCGCGTTCCGCCCCGTGGCCGACCGCCTCAGCCGCCTGCGGCTGCGCGACGGGGCCCTGCGCGCCGGCGTGTTCGCCGACCTGGCCGAGCCCAGCCGCATCACCGAATTTTACTACGTCGCCACCTGGGGCGAGCACCTGCGCCAGCACCACCGCTTCACGCGCGAAGACCAGCTCATTGAAAACCAGGTGCACCGGTTCCACCAGGGGCCCGACGACCCGCGGGTGACGCACTTCCTGGCCTTCCCGCTGGCCACCAGCGTCTCGGCCGAAGTGCCCGCGCCCTACCCCAACGTGGAGGTGCACTAGGGCCCCGGGCGGGCTGCTTTTGCAGCGGTTTCCCGTGGGTGTTCGCAGGGGTGCGGGGCAGGAGGGCCAGCGCGGCCCGTAAATGCAGCGTGGGGCCCTGCAACCGGTGTTCACCGGCCCGCAATTGCGGCGCGGGGCCCCGCAACTGCCGGGCCAGGCCCCGCAAATCCTGTTTCGTTCGCCGCAAATCCTACATATGGCCTCGCAAAGGGTGCTTCGCACCGCGCAAATCCTGTTTCATGCCCCGCAAATCCTATTCAAGCCTCCGAAAAACCTGTTTGCGGGTTAAGTAGGCGGCTGGCACGGTTTTCCGGACGGTGGGCGGGTAGCGCGAACCGGGAAACCGCGCTGCTACAGCCGTTTCCCGAACGATGAACGGCCGTAGCGACGCGACCCTTCGCGTCTCCATCGCTGAACGGATGTGGTTGCGCGCAGCGATGGCAACGATGGAGACGCGAAGGGTCGCGTCGCTACGGCGGCACCAGTGCCTGTAGGGGCGGGGCGGGCCCCGGCCCGGACGTGCGCGCCCCGTTGCCCCTACCGGGCAACGAGGGGCGGGGCGGGCCCCGCCCCTACAGCGTTCAACCGGTACCCCGATCCCGAAACCGCGCTGCTCGGAGCCGGGTGCACGGCTACTTGCCCCGGCGGCGAGCAGACGGCCAAAGGAAGCGGGCCGCGGCCTCAGGCCCCGTACGCGGCGGCGGCTTTGGGGCGTTTGCGGGGGGCGGGGGGCAGCTTCACGTCGTTGAAAACCAGGTAGAGCTGCTTGACGCGGTAGTGGCGGTGCAGCTCGTTGAGGCGGTTCACCCGGGCCCGGTCGGTGCCATTCTGGCGCACCACGCCAATCTTGGCGTCCAGGTACGGCAGCAGGGCCAAAAACTCGGCCATGTGGGCCAGCGGCGGCGCGTCGATCAGCAGGTAGTCGTACTCGTCGCGCAGCCGCCGCACCAGCTCGCCCAGCCGGGGGCCCTCCAGCAGGGCCACGGGGTTGGCGGGCGGCGGGCCGCAGCAAAACACGTCCAGGCCGGGGATGGCGGTGGCGCTGCGGGCTTCGTCGGGGGTGCTGCGGCCGGCCAGGTAGGTGCTCAGGCCGTGCCGGGCGCGGGCGTCGAGCCCGAAGTACTCGGCCAGGGCGGGCCGGTGCATGTCGCACTCCAGCACCGCCACGCGCCGGCCGCTGTGGGCCAGCTCAGCGGCCAGGTTCGCGGCGCAAAAGCTTTTGCCCGCGCCGGGCCCCGGCGCCGTGATGCCAATGACGCGCTTGTCGAGGCCGGCCGCCAGGTACTGCATGCTCACCCGCACCGCCCGGAAGGCCCCGGCGATGGGGCCGCGCGGGTCGCGCAGCATGGTTTTCTTGTCGGCGGCCGTGCCGTGCGGAATCAGGCCCAGCAGCGGAATGCCGGTGAGGCGGGCCAGGTCTTCCGGGCTTTGCACGCGGCGGCGGGCCCGGTTTTGCCCCAGCACCACGGCGGTGGGCACCGCCAGCCCGACCAGCAAGGCCAGCAGGCCGACGAGCAGCGGCCGGGGCGCCGAGGGCCCCGGGCCGAGCTGCTGGGCGGGGCCCACGATTTTCACGTCGGCCACGGTGCCGGCCAGGGCCGCAGCCACTTTGTTGCGCCTCTCCAACAAGTAGCTGTACCGCTTCTGGTAGAAGTTGCCGGTGGGCGGGAGCGGCGGCTCGCCTTCGGATGCGCGCCCCGGCGAGCCGGCCGAATCGGCGAGGGCCCGCAGGAGCTGCCCCGCGGTGCTGCTGATTTTCTCGTCCAGCACCACCACCAGCGGGTTGACTTCGTTGGGATTCACGGTCAAGGACGCCCGCTGGCGGTGCAGGTCCGCGAGCTGCTGGAGGAGGGCCGTGGCGGCCGCGTCTGCGGGGGCGGGCCCGCGGCCAGGGCCCCGGCCGTGGGCCCGCAGGTAGGCCAGCAGGCGCGGGTAGCGGCCGGGCCCCGCGTGGGCCGCGCTGTCGGCCGGGCGCAGGGCGCTCAGCTCGGCCACCGCTTTGGGCTTGGCCGCGACCAGCTGGCGGATTTCGTGGTCGAGCCGGGCGAGGGTTTGGCTCTCGGCCTGGTTTTTCAGGTTCAGGTCGTCCCGCACGCGGGTGGCCATCAGCGCGTTCAAAAACTGGACTTCCTTGGCGGGCACCGGGCCCCGGGTGCTCAGCTCCAGCAGGCGGAGCCCGTGGCCGATGGGGCGCACGCGCAAGCGGGCCCGGTACTGGCCCGCGAGGGCGGCCGCACTGCGGAGGCGGAAGAAATAATGCGCCCCGTCGCCGGCCGGCGCGGCGGCCCCGGGCCGCAGCACCACCGTCAGCAGCGGGTCGCGCAGCGTGTCGCCGGCCGCCACGGTCTGGTCGAGGCGCGCCCCTGGCACCGGGCGCACCAGCTCGCCGGTGGCCAGCCGGCGCAGCGCGCCGCGCCCGGCGGCGTGCACCCGGAACTTGCCGCCCGGCAGCGGCTCCACGTAGATGGGCACGCCCGTGAGCTGGGGCCGGTTGGCCACCGCCACCACCTCAAACGGCACGTCGCCCGCCGCCTGCTCGCGCACCAGCACGGGCCAGACCCGGTTCAGCCACGAATCGGGGGCGGCGTAGTAGCTCACCGCAAACGGCAGCTGGGCCAGCGTGCGCCGCACCAGCCCCGGCGACGAAAGCAGGGCCATTTCGGCGTCCAGCTTCAAAGCGGCGGCCTTGCTGCCCAGCGGTTGCACGCCCGGCGGCGCCGGGTAATCGATGAGCAGGGCGGCCTGGACATCGTACGACGGCGCCCTCGCTTGCAGGTAGCCCCAGGCCAGGGCCCCCGCCAGCAGCAGCGACCCCGCAAACAGCCGCCAGCGGCGGCCAAGCTTAGAACGAAGCCGGTGGGGGTCCGGCTCGGCGGCAAAGGCGGCGGGGCGCGCTTCCATGGCAAAATACAAGGATGAATAAAAGCCGGCGAAGGTGGTTGGCAAGCCCTTTTATGCCGTGGCGGCCGCACCGGCGCGGCGCACCGCCCGCAGTCCGCCGCCACCCGTCCCAAATCGTTGGATGGAACCGAAAAGCCAGGAACCCAAAAAAATATTAGAAGAAGTAAATAAACAACTATTTAGCGGAGACACCAAACCTTTGGCAGCGGCCGGCCCAACGCCCGTGCCCAAGCCCGACAGGAGCGCCCCGCCGGCGCAACTCCCCGGCCCGGCCCGCCGTAGAGCCCGCTAAGAACAGCTAACCGGTTGATTTCGTAGCCTTAACTCCGGGCTGCGCCGGCCGCCGTTGTGGGGCCCGGGGTCGCGCTGGCCATTCTTCTTATGAAAAAACTCTTTCCCCTGCTCGCTTTGCTGGCCGCCGGCTGCAACGCCCCTTCGGCCCCCGAAACCGCCGCGCAAGACGTGCCGAACCGGCCCGCCGACCCCGTGCGCCGGGCCGTGGCGGCCTACATCCAGGCCAACGCCGCGGCGTTTCCCGGCTACGAGCCGGTGCGCTGGGGCCGCCCCACCGCCTACACCAAGACGCGCGAGGCCGCCATCAAGGGCGTGGTGGCCATGCAGGTTTTCGACAACGCCCTCACGCCGCGCAACCAGGCCCTGGCCGATTACAAAGCCGCCCTGGCCCGCCACGACGCGCCCGCCCGGGTGGAAACCATCAAGGCCCGCTACGGCAAGGCCAACAAATACAACGATTCGCTCCTGCTCATCGCCAACGGCTTCATCGGCGTCAAGGATTCCACGCGCCTGGGCACCGAAATCGTGCACGCCTACCGCGCCCGCAACAAGGCCGGGGCCCTGGCCCTCGACAGCGCCACGTTTGTGGTGTACCGCAACGGCGAAGTCGAACAGCTGTAAGGCGGGCTCCGCCGGGCTGGCCGCCCGAATTAGGGACGATGTGCAGCCGCGGCTTTCGCTGCGGGCAGATTTTAATTTGCGCTGGCCCGGGCAACGGCGCGCCGAAAAACCCTGCGTTTGCGCCGCCAGCCCGCTTTCGTTATTCTTGGCTTTGCACAATTGGCGCCAGCCAATCTGCTGCATCTTCTTTTTCGTAACTTATTATCAATAAAGAAGTAACTTTTAGCACTATTATCGCCCACCACTCGCCCCGCTCCTGCCATGATTACACTGCAAGACATGCCGGAAGAGATAAAGAATTTCATCGTGGCGCACGGCCTGGTGCGGCCCGAAGCCTTCGCCGACGAGCACCAGGTGGGCGTGCAGCTGGCCCTGGCCCGGGTCATCACCCTGACGATGAGTACTTTTGAAGAAATAACCGAGCAGCCCAGCGGCCGCGAAGTGGTGTGGAACATGGCCCACGAAGCCGCCGACGGCCCCGGCCCGGGCGGCGGCCCCGCGGTGGTTTCGCAGCGGGGCGCGGGCCTGGTGAAATCGGTGCTCGACGACCGGTACTACGGCACGGCGCACGCCATCGCGGCCGCCGCCGGCGTGCAAACCGCGTCGGTGGGCCAACTGATTGACGTGGTGACCGCGGCGGCGCTCGAAATCATGGGCGGCCTGGTGGCCAAGCGCCATTGGAACGCCCAGCAGCTGGGCCAGTGGCTCCGCCCGCGGCAGGAAATCGACCCGGCGGCCCTGGCCGGTTTCATCCCCGAGGCGGCGGCCCCGGGGATGAAACCGGCGGCGGGCAAAAAGGCCTCGTGGCTGGCTTCGCGCGCCAACGTTGTGCTGCTGGTGGTGGGCTCCATCGCCGTGGCCGAGCTGGGCTACATCCTGGGCACGCGCCCCGGCAGCAGCCCGGCCGAGGAAACGGCCAGCGCCGCGCCGGCCGCCGCCGACTCCCGCCAGTACACCGCCGTGCCCGTGGCCAACCGCTCGGAACCGGCCCTGAACGCCGCCGGCCCCGCCGCGCGGGTGCCGGTGGTGCTCAAGCTCCGGAACGGCGTGCGGCAAATCATCGGGGCCAATTCCACCGAGAGCAAGCTCTACCAGTTTCTCATCGACCCGGACAGGGAGGTGGACCTCGTAGACCCGGCCAAGGGCTGGATCGGGTTCGACCGCATTTATTTTGAAAGCAGCAAGGCCGTCCTCACCAACGAATCGCTCTGGCAGCTGTCCAACGTGGCCAGCATCCTCAAGCGGTTTCCGGCGGCAAAAGTCAAGGTAGGCGGCTACACCGACAGCTCGGGCAACCCGCTTCTCAACCTGAAGCTGAGCGAGGAGCGCGCCCGGGCCGCCGTGGCGGCGCTCGTCAGCCTGGGCGTGCCGGCCGGCCGCCTCGCGGCGATGGGCTACGGCGCCCAGGACAACCTGGCCAGCAACGACACCGAAGAAGGCCGCGCCCTCAACCGGCGCGTGAGCTTGCAAGTGACCGAGAAATAACGCGTTCTTTGGGGGCCGCACGGCGCGGCCGGGGGCCCTCCGCGGCGCTTCCCGGGTGGGTTATTTTTCTGCCGCTTTCGTTCATGCCGCCTGCTTTTTTCGTGAAAAAAACTTTTCCTTTTGCCGCGCTGCTGCTGGCCGGCTTGTTGGCCGGGGCCCGCCCGGGCCGGGCCCAGCAGGGCCCCGGGGCCCGCCCGGCCGCCGCCATCGCCAACCCCGTGCTGCCCGGCGACTTCCCCGACCCGTCGGTGGTGAAGATCGGCGACACGTACTGGGCCTCGGCCACGACCTCGGACTGGGGCCCGATTTTTCCGCTGCTCAAATCCAAGAACTTGCAGGACTGGACGCTCGCCGGCCACGTGTTTCCGCAGGGCCGCCCCGCCTGGGCCGACCATTATTTTTGGGCCCCGGAAATCAGCCAGGAAGGCCAGAAAACCTACATTTTCTACGCCGCGCACCGCCAGGGCGGCAACCTGGCGGTGGGCGTGGCCAGCGCCGACCGCCCCGAGGGCCCCTACCGCGACCACGGCCCGCTGGTGGGCCAGCCCGACGGGTCGATCGACGCCTTTCCGGTGCGCGACGAAAAAGGCCGGCTGTATTTGGTCTGGAAGGAAGACGGCAATAGCATCGGCCAGCCCACACCCATCTGGGCCCAGCCGCTGAACGCGGCCCGCACGGCCCTCACGGGCGAGAAAAAAGAGCTGTTCCGCAACGACCCCAACAGCTGGGAGGCGGGCCTGGTGGAGGGCGTGAGCATGGTGCGCCACGGCGGCTACTTCTACGCGTTCTACGCCGGCAACGGCTGCTGCGGCAGCGGCTGCACCTACGCCACGGGCGTGGCCCGGGCCAAAGCCCTGCTGGGGCCCTGGGAGAAATACGCCCGCAACCCCGTACTGGCCAGCAACGACGCCTGGAAATGCCCCGGCCACGGCACCGCCGTGGAGCGCAACGGCCACTGGTACCTGCTGCACCACGCCTACGCCGCCCAGGGCTTCCAAAACGTGGGCCGCCAGGGCGTGTTGAGCGAGTTCACGTGGAGCGCCGCGGGCTGGCCCGAGTTCCGGGCCGGGGGCGTGCCGGCCGGAGCCCTGCCCGCGGCGGCCCGCCAAAAAGAGGACGTGCGCGACGGCTTCGACGGCCCCGCGCTGGCCCCCACCTGGCAGTGGCCGCTCGCCGCCGAGCCCGCCTTCACCCTGAAAAACGGCACCCTGCTGCTCGGCGCCCAGCCCGCCGGCAGCGGCGCGGTGCTGGGCCACGGCGTGTACGCCGCCGCCTACACGGCCCTGGCCACGGTGGTGGCCCCGGGCGCGGTGCCCGTGGGCACGGCCGCCGGCCTGGCCGTGGTGGGCACCCCCGATAACGCGTTGGCCCTGACGGTGGGCGGCGGGGCCGTCCGCCTCTGGCAGCGCGAAAAAGGCCAGCAGAAAGTGCTGGCCGAAGCGCCCCTGCCCGCCGCTGCGGGGGCCCTCACGCTGCGCGTGCGGGTGACGGCCGCCACGCAGTACCAATTCGATTTCAGCCCCGACGGCGGCACCACCTGGCAAGCCCTGCCGGGGACCAAAGCGGCCGTCGACGGCGCTTTCCTGCCGCCCTGGGACCTGGGCGTGCGCGTGGGCGTGCTGGCCCAGGGCCCCGCCACGAGCACCGTGGCGTTCGACCAATTCAGCCTCACCAGCCAGCCCTAGCGCTCCCCGCTAGGCCCCGGCCGGGGCGGCGGGCGCGGGCGCCACGGCCCGCTCGAAGCGCAGGCGGCCGTCGGGCGCGGGCTCCGCGGTGGCGAAGCCGTTGCGGCGCAGCACCTGCTGCGAGGCCGGGTTGTCGGCCCGGGCGTGGGCCACCAGCCGGCGCACCAGGCCGGTGGCGGCGGCGTGCGCCACCAGCCCGCCCACCAGCTCGGTGGCCAGGCCCTGCCCGCGCCAGTCGGCGGCGATGGAGTACCCGATTTCGGCCGTGCCCGCCGCATCCGGGGGCCCCAGGAAACCGCCCGCGCCGACGAGCGTGCGCAGCGCATCGCCGGTGGCTTTGCGCAGCGCGTACCAGCCGTACCAGCCGGCCGCCGTGCGGCCCCCGGCCGTGAGCTGCTCCAGGAAGTAGCGCATGGCCTCGCGGTCGTACTCGCCGGGCGGCCAGTCGGCGGGCAGGGCGGCCCCCAGCAAGGTGGGGAAGTACTGGGGCTTGTGCAGCTCGGCCGTGAGCAGCGCGCGGCTCGCGGCCAGCAGCAGCAGGCGGGGGGTGTGGGCGATGAGCGGAATCATAAAAGCAAAGTATACGGAAAGCGCCGAACGGCGGCGGGCACGGCCGGGCACCGGGCAGCGGCGTGCGCCATCGCCGGCGCGGTGGCCGGAGGGGGCCATCCGGGCCCTGGGCGCGACGGGCGGTGGCCCCGCCGCGCCCGGGGCCCCAGCGGCTGGCCGATGCTTCAGGCCACTATCAAGCCGTGTTTGGCCATTATCTTCTGCACCCGCACCGGGTCAGGTGGCCCGCCGGTCTGCAGCAGCGCGCCCAACTCCCGGAAGTAGGACGGGCCAATGGTGGCCGGCGTGAGCACCGTGAGCAGCGTGGCCGTTTCGGTGCCCAGGTTGACGTGGTGATGCACCACCCCCCGCGGAATAAAGCACCGGTTGCCGGGCCCGATGGCCTGGACCAAGCCCCCGACGGTGGTGCTCATGGTGCCGGCCAGCCCGTACACCAGCTCATCCACCCCTTCGTGGTAGTGCGGAGCGGGCACTTTGCTGCCCGGCGGCACCGAAAACTCGAATACCACCATGCGCTCGTCGGTGTCGCCGCCATCGAGCAAGAAGCGCAGCTCCAGCGCCCCGACGCGGATTATTTCTTTGGGCTCGGTCATGGACTCAATTTACGACTGGCCCGCCCAACAACACCCCAGCCGCTACCGGGGGCGGCAGCGGCTGGGGTGTTGTTGGGCGGGCCAGGTAAGCAGGCGGGCGCGGACTGGCGGTGGCCAGCGGTTGGCAGCGGGCCTCAGGCGGCTATCGGCAGATGAGTGGCAATCGCAATGCGGTTCCAGGCATTGATGGTCACGATCATAATAATGGCCTGCGCCACCAGCGTTTCGCCCAGGGCCGCTACCGCTTGCTGGTAGGTGGCGTCCGACACGCCGTGCTGGATGAGGGTCACTTCTTCGGTGAGGGCCAGCAGGGCCTGCTCTTCGGCGGTGAAGAGGGTGGTTTCGCGCCAGGCGTTGAGCACGTAGATGCGCTGCTCGGTTTCGCCGTGCTGCCGGGCAGCGCGGGTGTGCATGTTGAGGCAGAAGGCGCAGCCGTTGAGCTGCGAAGCGCGGATTTCTATCAGGTGGGTTTGCGTGGGGGTCAGCTGGGTGGTGCCCAGGTATTTCCCCAGCCCATACATGGCTTTGTAGGCATCGGGGGCGGTTTTTTCGAGGTTGAGGCGCGGGGTCATATGGGTGGTTGGGTGGTTGATTACGAAGCAAAGGTCCGCTCGTCATCCCCCCGTTTTCCTTAATTTAGATTAAGAAATTCAGCCCTTCGCGGCGGGCCCCGGCCTTGCTTCGCCCAGGCTGGTTTTGGCCCGGATCTTACTCAGAAACTCCGGGGTGCAGCCCAGGTACGAGGCCAGCATGTACTGCGGCACCCGCTGCACAAACCCCGGAAACGCGGCGCTGAAGAACTGATAACGCTCTTCCAGCGACTCCCCGTAGTGGTGCACCCAGCGCTTCTGGTTGGCGGCGGCCACGCGCTGGAGCAGCAGCCGGAAGTAGCGCTCCAGCGCGGGCACCTGCGCCAGCAGCGCCTCCTGGCGCGCGTAGTCGAGCACCGCCACCACGGTCGGTTCCACGGCCTGGATGTAGTACTCCGACGGCTGCCGGCTCAGCAGGCTGCTGTAGTCGGCCAGCCACCAGTTTTCGAGCGCAAACTGCGTGATTTGCTCCGCGCCCTTTTCCGTGATGAAATACAGCCGCAGGCAGCCTTGCAGCACAAAGTAGCTGGCCGGGCACGGCTGCCCGGCTTCCAGCAAGTAGCCCTTCCGGGGCACGGTCTGGCAGGTGAAATAGTTGCCCACCACCTGGGCTTCGGCCGGTGTCAGGGTCACGTAACGAGCAATGTGGGCGAGCAGCGCGGCGTACATAGGCAAGGCGAAAGCGATGGTGGTACTGCCAGGCAAGCTACGCTCCCCAATTCGCAAGTGCCCCCAACCGCCCACCCGCCGCCACCGGGGGCCCCAGCCGCCACCGGGGGCCCCGAAATATCTTAGAAGCTGTTTCGGCATCAGTGAGGGCAAGGGCGGGGCTTGCCCCCGCCCCTACCCTCACCGATGCCGAAACCGCCGCTAGTACACCTCTTTCTGGAAGCCGAAGGCCCGCAGCACGCCGCGCCGGGCGTCCTCGTCGGGGTAGTTGGCCTTGATGCTGTCCACCAGCGCGCCCAGGGCCACGCGCAGGGGCGCTTCGAGGGCGTTTTTCTGGCCGACGGCCCCCGAGGCCGCGCCGCGCATTTCGCCGCTGTCTTTGGCCAGCTGGGCGTACTCGGTGGCGATGGGCTGCCAGAAGGCCGTGCCGAATTTCTTCTTGTCGTACTTGTGGGCCGCGAGGGCGGCCACCAGCTTGCCCAGGGCCCCGGCGCGGGCCGTGCGGGCGGCGGGCAGGCGGAAGCCCTTGCCCTCGCGGACGATGCCGAACTCGGCGTAGTAGCCTTCGCCGCCGTCCTCGTCGTGGTCTTCGGCCAGGTAGCCTTTCACGAAGCCCAG
>JANXOE010000117.1 GCA_025353745.1 Hymenobacter sp. | reverse complement strand
GCACCGCTCATTTTCGAAGCGTCAGCGCCGGCAGCGGGGGCCGTTGCATCAGCAGCACCGGCAGCGGGAGCAGCCATAGCGGTGGTGTCGGTGGTAGCCGTGGTGGTGGTTTCGGTGGTAGCCGGGGTGGTGGTGGTGGTTTCGGCGGTCTTCGACTCGCACGACGTCAGACCAGCGGTGAGGGCCAGGCCCAGGGCGGCAAATTTAACGAGGTTGTTCATTTGGGGTAATTTTGAAAAGTTTTGACGGAAATCGCCCTTTATCCGGCGTTCGGCAAAAGGTAACCCGCCGGGCAAAACTTTTTTTCGGCGGGTTACTTCCCACCCTTCTTTGTATTAATCCCCAAGCGAATGAGCAGAGGCGACTCTTCTTTTTCTTTTTCGACCCCCCCGGGGCCCACGCCCGACGAAACGCTGATTGCCGCCATCCGCGGCGGCGACGAGCGGGCGCTGGCGCAGCTCTACCGGCTGCACTGGCCCATGGTGTCGCACTTCGTGCTGCAAAACAGCGGCTCGGACGACGACGCCCAGGACGTGTACCAGGAGGGCGTGATGGTGTTCTATGAAAAGGTGCGCGACGGCTCGCTTGAGCTCAGCTGCCAGATCAAAACCTACCTCTACGCCGTGTGCCGCCGCCTCTGGCTCAAGCGCCTCACCAGCAAAAGCCGCTTCGGCGTGCGCTTGCAGGAAGACGACGACCTGGGGCCCCTGCACCACACCGGGGCCGAAGACGACCTGCTCGCCGCCGAAGAACAGGACCGCCGCTTCAGCACCATGAGCGAGGCCCTGGCCCACCTCGGCGAGCCCTGCCGCTCGCTGCTCGAAGGCTTTTACCTGCTGGAGAAATCCATGCAGGCCCTGACGGCGGAGTTCGGCTACACCAACGCCGACAACGCCAAGAACCAAAAATATAAATGCCTCGTGCGCCTCAAAAAATTATTTTTTGCCCACTACAAAGAAGCGCCGATCTAACCATTTCGCATCTGTCAAATAACATTTAGCAAGCAACGGGTGCCGGGTTTCCCGTCCGCCGCCCAGGTTGTTAAATAATAGATGTTACTTGATAAATGACGCCCCTGCTATGCAAACCGAAGCCGATTACTACGCCTTATTCGAAGCCTACGACCGGGGCGAGCTGGCCGCGCCTGCCCGCGCCGGCCTGGAAGCCCGCCTGGCCGCCGACCCGGACCTGGCCCTGCGCTACGCCGATTTCAACGAGCTGACGGCCACGCTGCGCGCCGCCGGCCGGCGCCAGGCCCTGCGCCAGCAGCTGCGCGGCCTGCACGCCGGCATGGTGGCCGCCACGGCCCCGCCGGCCCCGGAGCCCCTGCGGGCCACCGTGAACCCGCGGCTGCGCATTTCGCGCACCGAGCGGGTGCTGCGCGAGTTTTGGAGCGGGCACCGGGCCACGGTGGGCGTGGCCGCCTCGGTGGCGGTGCTGGCCGTGTTCGGCTCGCTGCTGGGCCTGGAATGGTGGCGCGCCGCCAACACCGAGCCTTCGCTCTACGGCTACACGGTGCTGCGCCGCGAGCTGAAGCAGCTCCAAAACAACCAGCGCGCCCTGAGCCGCAGCCTGAGCCGCGTCGACGGCCCCGGCGGCCCCCTGGTGGCCGCCAACAGCGGCAAGTTCAGCGGCACGGGCTTCGCCCTCACCGCCGACGGCTACCTGGTGACGAGCTACCACGTGATCCAGGGAGCGGATTCGCTGCTGATTGAGGGCCACGACCAGCAGCGCTACCACGCCGAAACCGTGTACGCGGACCGCGCCCACGACCTGGCCATCCTGCGCATCAAAGACCGCGGCTTCGCCGGCTTCGGCCGCCTGCCCTACACCTTCAAGGCCGGGCAGGCCGAACTCGGCGAGCGGGTGTACACGCTGGGCTACCCGCGCGAAGACGTGGTGTACGGCGAAGGGGCCCTGAGCGCGCGCTCGGGCTTCGGCGGCGACACGGCCTTCTACCAGGTCAGCATCCCGGTGAACCCGGGCAACTCGGGCGGCCCGCTGCTCGACGAGCGCGGCAACCTCATCGGCGTGGTGAGCGGCCGCCAGAGCGACGCCCAAAGCGCGGCCTTCGCCACCAAGTCGTCGCTGCTGCTGCGCCTGGTCGATTCGCTGGCCAAGAAGCAGCCCGCCGAGCCCTACCGCCTGCCCCACGCCAACCGCCTGGCCGGCACCCCGCGCCCCCAGCAAATCAAAAAGCTCCAGGACTTTGTGTTCGTGGTGAA
>JANXOE010000096.1 GCA_025353745.1 Hymenobacter sp. | reverse complement strand
TGCGCACGCAAAAGGGCCAGCGGATCGGCGGGGGCAGCGGGTTCGGGCATGAACGAAATTACAAGCAAAAAAGCCCGGCACCTCGCGGCACCGGGCTTTTCGCGCCGGGCGGCCGGCTTTTTGCCGGCCGCCCGGTAATCGCTGAACTGACGCGTGGGGGCCCCAACCGTCGTTCAAGCCGTCGCAACGATTAGCGGGCAGCCGGCTTTTTCAGCCGGCCGCCCGCGCCCGTTACGCCGCCGCTTTCTGGCCGCCGCCCTCGCGCTCGTCGATGGCGCTGCCGAGCTTGGCGATGGCCTGCACGGCGCGCTCCTCGTCCAAGCGGTTGATGTTGAGCAGCATCTTGGTTTTCTCCTGACGGGTGATGACCGGGTGGTTCAGCAGCCGGATGATTTCCTCTTTCTGCGCCGCCGTGGCGTATTGCACCGGCGCGCTGGGGGCCGCCTCGGCGGCCACGGCCGGAGCGTCGGCCGGCACCACCTGCATGGCGGGCACGGGGGCCGTTGCCGGGGCCGGGGCGGCGGTGTTCGTGTTGTAGTCCATCTCCTCGGCCGGGGTGGGCTCGTAGCCGGCGGCGCGGATGATCCAGGCCAGGATGTTGCGGTACGCCTTGCCGATGGCGCGCGTCTGGGCCATGCTCATAATAGCAAATTCCTGGTAGAATTTCTTGCCGGCTTCTTTGTTGGAGCACACGGCAAAGCCGGCGCCCACCATCACGCCGTGGCGCAGGTCGAACAGCGTCACTTTGGCCTGGTACTTCAGCTCGTTCTCGTTGCCCACGTTGATGACGTGCTCCACGATGGGCACGATGCCCAGGCGCGAGCCGGCGTACTGCCAGCCTTCCACGTTCACAAACTCCTTGCCCTGCACGTTGGTGGTGAGCTTGTTGTCTTTGATAAACTTGGCCAGGTCCTTGGCCAAGTCCAGCGTTTCGTCGGAGCGCGCAATGTCGAAGCTCTCGACTTTTGCCTTCTTCACGGGCGCGTCTTTGAGAATCTTGGTCGTTTCGGTGGTCATGGCGGTGGGGTTGATGGGTCCTAAATCCATTTCAGTGTTCGGATGTATAACCCACCCATCGCCCAAATCGTGCCAGGAAAGCCAGAAATATTAGTAAATTTTATTGCTGATTGCTAACACTTTATGGACAATAATGATTTTTATTCATAAAAAGCACAAAGCTAAACGGGTTAGTCCGTTCTTTTTTTAGCTAATCCCGGTTTTGGCTCAGCCGCCGCGCGGCGATATGTTTGGCGTTCGGGCGGTCACGCCGCCGCGGCCGGGGCCCTGGGCCGCCTGCTGTTCCACAAGCATTCCGTAGCGCCGGGGGCCCTACCCTTCCACCACGTGGCCGTCGCGCATCACAATTTTGCGGTCGGCCATTTCGGCCAGCTGGTCGTTGTGGGTCACGATGACGAACGTTTGGTCGAGCTCCTTGCGCAGCAGGAAAAAAATCTGGTGCAGCTCCTGGGCGTTCTTGGTGTCGAGGTTGCCGCTGGGCTCGTCGGCGAAGATGATTTCGGGCGAGTTGATGAGGGCCCTAGCCACAGACACGCGCTGCTGCTCGCCGCCGCTCATCTCGCTGGGCTTGTGCTCGGCGCGGTGCTCCAGGTTCATCATGCCGAGCAGCTCGCGGGCGCGCACCCGCACTTCTTTCTCGGAGCGGCCGGCCAGGTAGGCGGGCAGGCACACGTTTTCGAGGGCCGTGAACTCGGGCAGCAGGTTGTGGAACTGAAAGATGAACCCGATGTGGCGGCTGCGGAACCGGGCCAGCGCGTTGCGCCCCAGGCTGCTCACCGACTCGCCGTCGAAGAGCACTTCGCCCGAGTCCGGGTTGTCGAGCGTGCCCAGGATGTGCAGCAGTGTGCTTTTGCCGGCCCCCGACGAGCCCACGATGCTCACGATTTCCGATTTTTCAATCGTGAGGTCGATGCCCTTGAGCACTTCGAGCGACTGGTAGCTTTTGCGGACGTTGATGGCTTGAAGCACGGAAACGGTGCGGGTTAAGGGCGGCGGTAAGGCAAAGCTACGCGCAAAGCGGGCCGGGCGGTGGCGCCCGACGGCCCCCGGAAAAGCCGGTGGCCCGCGCCGGTGCCTTACCTTCGCCCCCACCAAACCAATCCCTACCCTCCCCGCATGAACATCCACGAGTATCAGGGCAAAGAAATTCTGAAGAAGTACGGCGTCCGCATCCAGGAAGGCGTCACGGCCAACACGGCCGAGGAAGCCGTGGAAGCCGCCAAAAAGCTAACCGCCGACACCGGCACGAGCTGGTACGTCATCAAGGCGCAAATCCACGCCGGGGGCCGGGGCAAAGGGGGCGGCGTGAAGCTGGCCAAAAACCTCGACCAGGTGAAAGAAATCGCCGGCAACATCCTCGGCATGCAGCTCGTGACCAAGCAAACCGGCCCCGAAGGCCGCAAGGTGCACAAGGTGCTCGTGGCCCAGGACGTGTACTACCCCGGCGAAAGCCCCACCAAGGAGTTCTACATGAGCGTGTTGCTCGACCGTGCCACCGGCAAGAACGTCATCATCTACACCACCGAGGGCGGCATGGACATCGAAGAGGTGGCCGAAGCGCACCCCGACAAGATCCACAAGGAATACATCGACCCCGCCGTGGGCCTGCAAGGCTTCCAGGCGCGCAAAATTGCCTTCGGCCTGGGCCTTGAAGGCGAGGCGCACAAGGAAATGGTGAAGTTCGTAATGGCCCTCTACAAGGCCTACGACGAAACCGACTCGGCCATGTTCGAGATTAACCCGGTGCTGAAAACGTCGGACAACAAAATCCTGGCCGTCGACGCCAAGGTGAGCCTGGACGACAACGCCCTCTACCGCCACAAGGACTACGCCGCCCTGCGCGACCTCAACGAGGAAGACCCGCTCGAAGTGGAAGCTTCGCTCTCGAACCTGAACTACGTGAAGCTCGACGGCAACGTGGGCTGCATGGTGAACGGCGCCGGCCTGGCCATGGCCACCATGGACATCATCAAGCTCAGCGGCGGCGAGCCCGCCAACTTCCTCGACGTCGGGGGTGGAGCCAACGCCCAGACGGTGGAAGCCGGCTTCCGCATCATCCTCAAGGACCCGAACGTGAAAGCCATCCTGATCAACATCTTCGGCGGCATCGTGCGCGGCGACCGGGTGGCGAACGGCGTGGTGGAAGCCTACAAGAAAATCGGCGACATCCGCGTGCCCATCATCGTGCGCTTGCAAGGCACCAACGCCGAAGAAGGGGCCCGCATCATCGACGAAAGCGGCCTGAAAGTATATTCGGCCGTGCTGCTGAAAGACGCCGCCGCCCGCGTGAAGGAAGTGCTGGCCCTGGGCTAAGCGCCCCCTGAAAACCATAAAAAAGCCCGCCTGGTAACCCAGGCGGGCTTTTTTGAGTTATGAGCGAATCTGTTTGTTCTTCAAACAAGGCCGCCTCGCTTCGACTGCGCGGACGCCAGACGAGCAGGACGGCCGGGGATTTATCAATAAAATAACCAACATGGAATTCACCCGCTTGGGCAAAACCGGCCTCCAGGTTTCCAAAATCTGCCTCGGCACGATGACCTACGGCACCCCCACCGACCGCTGGCCGTGGGCCCTGAACGAGGAGCAGAGCCGCCCCTTCATCCAAAAAGCGCTGGAACTGGGCATCAACTTCTTCGACACGGCCGACACGTACAGCAACGGGGCCAGCGAAGAAGTGGTGGGCCGCGCCCTGCGCGATTTTGCCCGGCGCGACGAGGTGGTGCTGGCCACCAAGGTTTTCCACGCCATGGGCCCCGGGCCCAACGACCAAGGCTTGTCGCGCAAGCACATCATGAGCGCCATCGACGCGAGCCTCAAGCGCCTCCGCACCGACTACGTGGACCTCTACCAGATTCACCGCTGGGACTACCACACGCCCATCGAGGAAACCCTGGAGGCCCTGCACGACGTGGTGAAGGCCGGCAAGGCGCGCTACCTCGGGGCCTCGTCGATGTTTGCCTGGCAGTTTGCCCAGGCCCTGTACCTGGCCGATCGGCACGGCTGGACGCGCTTCGTGAGCATGCAGCCGCACTACAACCTCGTGTACCGCGAGGAGGAGCGCGAAATGCTGCCGCTGTGCCAGGACCAGCAAATCGGGGTCATTCCGTGGTCGCCGCTGGCGCGCGGGCTGCTCACGGGCGGCCGCGGCAAGGCCCGCGACGAAACCGAGCGCGCCAAAACCGACGCTTTCGGCAAAGCGCTTTACGGCCGCGACGACGACTTTGCCGTGGCCGACCGGGTGACGGAAGTTGCCCGGGCCCGCGGCCTGCCCAACGCCCAAATCGCCCTGGCCTGGATGCTGGCCAAGCCCGGCATCACCGCCCCCATCGTGGGAGCCAGCAAGCCCGGCCACCTCGACGACGCCGTGGCCGCCGTGGGTGTGCAGCTTTCCGACGAGGAAATCCAGCGCCTCGAGGCGCCTTACCGGCCCCACCCAGTGCTGGGCTTCAGCTAAAAAAAGGTCCGCCTGATCATCAGGCGGACCTTTTTTAATCTTCGCGAAGCAAGATGTTGGCGCAGCCAGGGCCCCGGCGGCCCCTAGCCGTGCTCGGCCACCCCGGCGTTTTCTTCGGCCTGCACAGGAATGGCTTCGCCCTGCACTTTGAGTTCGACCTCCATGTTGCCGCGGGTGCCCACCGAATAAGGGCAGATTTTGTGCGCCTGGCGCACCATTTCCACCGCTTTGCTGCGGTCGAAAGATTTCAGGTCCACGTCGAGCACCGCCGACAGGCCGTAGCCCTCGCCCTCCTGGAAGAGCGTCACGGCGCATTTCACCTCGGTGGCCGGGTCGAGCCGGTCGCCGGCGCGCTGCGCGACGACGAGCAGCGCCTGCTGGAAGCACGACGAGTAGCCGGCCGCAAAGAGTTCCTCGGGGTTGGTGGCGCCTTTTTTGCCGCCCAGCCCTTCGGGCACCGACATTTCGAGGTCGACGACGCCGGTGGCCGAGCGCACGTGGCCGCTGCGGCCGCCCACGGCCGTGGCGTCGGCCGTGTAGAGATTTTTTTTGGTGGATTCCATAAAAATGGGAAAAGTGGCGGGTTAATAGGTAGCAAACTGACTTTTAACGCCCAAGGTTGCAGCAGGTTTCCAGGGCCCTGGCCCGCTAATTCGCCCGGTTTATTTGGCAATGGCGGGTTTTGCGGCTACTTTTGCAGTCCTATTCCGCTCTGGTCGCGTCGTACAACGGATAGTATGAGAGTTTCCGAAGCTCTTGATCTAGGTTCGATTCCTAGCGCGACCAC
>JANXOE010000089.1 GCA_025353745.1 Hymenobacter sp. | reverse complement strand
CGCCGACCCGTCCTGGATTCACCCCCAGAAGTTCGTGGGCGTGTGGTGGGAAATGCAAGTGGGCCGCGCCACCTGGAGCTACTCGGACACCACCAACCTCAAGCTCGCCGGCACCGACTGGAACCGGCTGAAGCCCAACGGCCGCCACGGGGCCAACACGGCCAACGTGAAGCGCTACATCGACTTTGCCGCCCGGCACCACATCCCCGGCGTGCTGGTGGAGGGCTGGAACGTGGGCTGGGAAGACTGGGCCAACAACTGGAAGGAAGACGTGTTCGACTTCGTGACGCCCTACCCCGACTTCGACGTGGACGAGCTGCAGCGCTACGCCGCCGGGCAGGGCGTGAAAGTCATCATGCACCACGAAACCAGCGGCTCGGCCACCAACTACGAGCGCCGCCAGGACGCCGCCTACCGCTTCATGACGGCCCACGGCTACGACGCCCTGAAAACCGGCTACGTGGGCCGCATCATCCCGCGCGGCGAGCACCACGACGGCCAGTGGATGGTGAACCACTACGTGCGCACGGCCCAGCTCACGGCGGCCCGCCGCATCATGGTGGACATGCATGAGGCGGTGCGCCCCACCGGCCTCAGCCGCACCTACCCCAACTGGCTGGCGTGCGAAGCCGCCCGCGGCAACGAGTTCAATGCCTTCAGCGCCGGCAACCTGCCCGAGCACGAAACGATTCTGCCCTTCACCCGCCTCATGGGCGGCCCCATGGACTACACGCCCGGCATTTTTAAGCTGCAAAACTTCGAGCCCACCGGCAGCCGCAGGGTCCACACCACCTTGGCCAAGCAGTTGGCCCTGTACGTGACCATGTACTCGCCGCTGCAAATGGCGGCCGACCTGCCCGAAAACTACAACCAGCACCTCGACGCCTTTCAGTTTATCGAAGACGTGCCCGTGGACTGGGACGACACCCGCATCGTGGCCGCCGAGCCCGGCGACTACCTCACCACCGTGCGCAAAGCCAAGGGCAAGGACGAGTGGTACTTGGGCAGCATCACCGACGAAAACGCCCGCCAGCAGCCGGTCAAATTGGATTTTCTGACGCCCGGCCGGCGCTACGAAGCCACCATTTACGCCGACGGCAAGGGAGCCGACTGGCAAAAGAACCCGACGGCCTACCAGATTACCAAAAAAGTGGTGAGCAGCCGCTCGGCTCTGTTGCTCAGGCTGGCCCCCGGCGGCGGCGCGGCGGTAAGCTTCAAGCCCGTGCCCACGAGGAAATAACGCGCCGCAACAAAGGCATCAACCGCTTATATTTCTGGTTGTTATACGTATTTTTTGCTTCTCCCCAAAATGTCTAGCCTGCGCACTGCATTCAATAACGGCTTGGCCCTGGTGTTGGCGGCCGGGCTGCTGGCCGGCTGCAAAAAGGACGTGCCGACGGCCCCGGCTCCCGTTCCCCCGCCGGTGGTCGCGCCCACGCCCACGCCGGCGCAGTACGGCACGCCGTTCGCCGCCGTGCCCGACCGCCAGGACGCGGTGATTTACCAGGTGAACGTGCGGGCTTTTAGCCAGAGCGGCAATTTTGCGGGGGTTACGGCCCGGCTCGATTCCATCAAAGCATTGGGCGTGAACGTGCTGTACCTGATGCCCATTTACCCGGTGGGCGTGCTGCGAGCGGTGAACTCGCCCTATGCCGTGAAGGACTACCTGGCGGTGAACCCGGAGTTTGGGGCCCTGGCCGACTTGCGGGCGCTGGTGGACGGGGCCCACGCCCGCGGCTTGAGCGTGATGCTGGACTGGGTGGCCAACCACACCAGCTGGGACAACGCCTGGATTGCCGCCCACCCCGACTGGTACCTGCGCGACGCGGCGGGCACCATCCTGAGCCCGCCCAACACGAACTACACCGACGTGGCCCAGCTGAACTTCAGCAGCGCGCCCATGCGCCTGGCGATGATAGCGGCCATGAAATCGTGGGTGTACACGGCCAACGTCGATGGCTTTCGCTGCGACTACGCCGACCCGATGCCGGTCGATTTCTGGCAGCAAGCCGTGGACACGCTGCGCCACGTGGGCACCCACAAGCTGCTGCTGCTGGCCGAGGGCACCCGCCGCGCCAATTTCACCGCCGGCTTCGACTACAACTTCGGCTTCGGCTTCTACGATGCGCTCAAGCGCGTGTACGGCAAGGGGGAGGGCGCCACGGCCTTCGATGCGCTTAACGCCAGCGAGTACGCCGGTGCCTCGAGCGGCCAACAAGTGGTGCGCTACACCACCAACCACGACGTGAACGGCTCCGATGGCACGCCGGTGGCTTTGTTCGGCGGCAACGCGGGGGCCCTGTCGGCCTTCGTTGTGGCGGCCTGCTACCAGGGCGTGCCGATGGTGTACAACGGACAGGAGGCGGGCATGACCGTGCCCATCACCTTCCCTTTCACGTCGGTGAAAGTGGTTTGGGGAGCCCACCCCGACGTGACCCGGGCCTACCAGCAGCTGCTGGCCGCCCGCGCCGGCAGCGCCGCGCTGCGGCGCGGTACCCCCGCGCCGTACAGCACGGTCGACGTCTGCGCCTTCACCAAAACCGCGGGCCCCGACCAAGCCCTGGTGCTGGCCAACGTGCGCGGCGTTGCCACCGCGTACACCGTGCCCGCCGCCCTGGCCAACACCACCTGGACCGATGCCCTGCACGGCGGCCCCGTGACGCTCGGCCGCCAAGTGCCGCTGCCTGCTTACGGCTACGTGGTGCTGAAGAAATAAGGGCGGTTTTCGGGGCCTTATCCATTTCGGGGCCGACCGGGCGGAGCCCGCACTACCGGGCCCAACCCGGTGGTGCGGGCTCCGCCGTTGGCGTGGGCTGCGCGGCATCCCGCAAGGGCCCCCAGCGCACGCCGCCGTGCGCTGGCCGCGGGGGACAAGGCGGGCACGGAACACTGCCGGTTGCGGCAGCGCCTATATCTTGCGCAAACGTTTGCCCGGCCTAGGACAAAAAAAGCCGACCTCCAACTCTTTTTCTTATAAAAATTTAAGCACCTTCGCCCTGCTGAAGTAAAACCCGAGGAGTTGCAACCGGCTTCTGGCGTTTTAGTTAGCTTCCAGGTTTCTGCGGCAATCGTCCGGGGCCCAAGTAATCTTCCACTCTTTCTCTTATGAAGCAACACCAACTCGCCACGGCCGACTACGTCGTGTTCCTGATCTACTTCGTGGTCGTCGCCAGCTACGGGCTGTGGATTTACCGGCGCAAAAAATCCGAAGCCAGCGGCTCGAAAGATTATTTCCTGGCCGAAG
>JANXOE010000052.1 GCA_025353745.1 Hymenobacter sp. | reverse complement strand
GTAGTCCGTAGGGGAATCGAACCCCTGTTGGTAGAATGAAAATCTACTGTCCTAACCCCTAGACGAACGGACCGTTTTGGTTTTGGTGGTGCAAAGATACGGCGGGCCTGTATCCGCACAAGTGCTGACCGAAAAAAAAGTGCTATTACAACCAAAGTACGCTGTTTTTCAGACCGAAAATTTTCGCAGATTCCTGTTGTTGGCCCGTGGGAGCGGCCGAAACCTGGGCAACCGCCCGCCGGACTGCGCCGTGGTGCGTTTGCCGGGGAACCGAACTGCGGCGGGGTGGGGGGATGGGAGCCAACCCGCGCCCGTCTGTTATCTTCGCCCCGCGTTTCAATGGCTGCCAGTGTGGGAGCCTGCCACCCATTTTTCCCTGTTCCAACCAATGGCAAAAATCAAAGTCGCCATCAACGGCTTCGGCCGCATCGGCCGCCTCACCTTCAAGTCGCTGCTGGGCCGCGACAACGTGGAAATCGTGGCCATCAACGACCTGACCGACAACAAAACCCTGGCCCATCTGCTGAAGTACGACTCCGTGCACGGCCGTTTCGACGGCACCGTGAGCTACGACGAGGACAGCCTGACGGTGAACGGCGTGAAGATTGCCGCCCTCGCCGAGCGCGACCCCAAGCTGCTGCCCTGGGGCAAAATGGGCGTTGACGTGGTGCTCGAAAGCACCGGCCGCTTCGTGGACGAGGCCGGGGCCGGCCAGCACCTCACCGCCGGCTGCAAGAAAGTCGTGATTTCGGCCCCCGCCACCGGCAACATCCCCACCGTGGTGCTGGGCGTGAACGAGGACATCCTCACCGGGGCCGAAACCATCCTGAGCAACGCCAGCTGCACCACCAACTGCCTGGCCCCCATGGCCAAGGTGCTCGACGATGCCTTCGGCATCGAGAAGGGCTACATTACCACGGTGCACGCCTACACCTCGGACCAGAACCTCCAGGATGCCCCCCACAAGGACCTGCGCCGCGCCCGCGCCGCCGCCTACAGCATCATCCCGACCAGCACCGGCGCGGCCAAGGCCGTGGGCCTCGTGCTGCCCCAGCTCAAGGGCAAGCTCGACGGCCTCGCCATGCGCGTGCCCGTGCCCGACGGCTCGATGACCGACCTGACCGTTGTGCTGAAGCGCGAAGTGACCAGGGAGGAAATCAACGCCGCCCTCAAGGCCGCCGCCGACGGCCCCATGAAGGGCATCATCGAGTACACCACCGACCCGCTGGTGAGCATCGACATCGTGGGCAACCCCCACAGCTGCATCTTCGATTCGGAGCTGACCTCGGCCAACGGCACGCTGGCCAAAGTCATTGGCTGGTACGACAACGAAACCGGCTACTCAGCCCGCACGGCCGACCTGATTCAGAAGCTCGGCGAGCAGATGAATCACTGATTTTCGCGGATTGACCGTGATTTTGCTGATTCAATCACTGATTTTGGCTTCGGTCGACCGAGCGCAAGCACAAGTACGGATGGAGGAAGCCCGCCGAAAGGTGGGCTTCTTTTTTTGCGGCTATTTCGTCCGTCATTCCAAACCTTCGTATTCAATGCCTGCATTAGCCAAAACCAAGAATCAGCGAAATCACGGTTAATCCGCGAAAATCAGCGGTAAAATCAGCGCTTACACCCAGTGATGCCCAAAACCTGCTTCATTCTCAACCCCAAAGCCGGCCCCAGCCAGCACCACGACCTGCCCGCCCTGATTGCGCGGCACTTCGGGGCGCGGGAGGCGGACTACGAAATCCGCCCCACCGAGTACGCGGGCCACGCCGTGGAGCTGGCCCGGACGGCCGCGGCCGAGGGGTTTGCCGTGGTGGCGGCCGTGGGCGGCGATGGCACCGTGAACGAGGTGGGCCGGGGCCTGCTGGGCACCGCAGCCGCGCTGGGCATCGTGCCGCAGGGTTCGGGCAACGGCCTGGCCCGCCACCTGAAGGTGCCGCTGGGCCTGCCCGCCGCCCTGCGCCGGCTGGCCGCGCCCGCTTTCAGCCGCATCGACGTGGGCGTGCTCAACGGCCACCCGTTTTTCTGCACGGCCGGGCTGGGGTTCGATGCCCACGTGAGCCAGCACTTCGCCCAGGCCGGCTCGCGGGGCCTGCGCACCTACCTACAGGTGACGCTGCGCGAATACCGCCGCTACCGCCCGGTGGCGGTGCAGGCCACCCTCGATGGCCAGGAATTGCGCACCGACTGCTACGTGCTGGCCTTCGCCAATGCCTCGCAGTACGGCAACAACGCCTACATCGCGCCCCGCGCCGACCTGCGCGACGGCCTGCTCGACGTGTGCCTGATTGATGCCCTGCCGCCGCTGCGGGCCTTCCGCGTGAGCCTGGCCATGGCCCTCGGCAACCTGCCCAGCACCAACGCGGCCGAGTATTTCCGGGTGCCGCGCGGCCGGGTGGTGGCCGCCGCGCCCATCGGCTTCCACGTCGATGGCGACTACCTGGGCCACGCCACCGAATTCGACGTGGAGCTGCTGCCGCTGGCCCTGGCCGTGGCCGTGTAATTTCATTCATATCCCTTGTCCGTTTTCAATGAAAGACAAGTCCAACCGCACCGGCGTGGTGTATTCCACCAACCCCGATTTTTCTTTCCAAACCAACGAAGGGGCTGCCGTTGCCACGTTGCCCCCGCCGCAGCAGCAGCTGCGCGTGCAGCTCGACAAAAAGCAGCGCGGGGGCAAGCAGGTCACGCTCGTGACCGGCTTCGTGGGCACCGATGGCGACTTGCAGGCCCTCGGCAAGCTCCTCAAAACCAAGTGCGGCGTGGGCGGCAGCGCCAAAGCCGGCGAAGTGGTGGTGCAGGGCGACTTCCGCGACAAGGTGCTGGAAGTGCTGCTCAAGGAAGGCTACAAAGCCAGGAAAGCCGGCGGCTGATTCCGGCGGCGGGCCGGCATTTTCCGTATTCCGCTCGACACCGCCTCTTTTGCGCCCATGCTGTTGCTGCTCACCCTTTTCTTGTCGGTGCTGCCCGAAGCGGCCCGCGACGTGACCTCCCTGCACGGCCGCGCCGAGAGCACGGTCATCGACGCGGTGCTGTGGCTGAAGCTGGGCGTGGAAACGGTGGGCGCGGTCATCATCGCGCTGGGGATTCTCAGCGCGGGCTGGCTGTTGGTGAAGGCCCTGAGCAAGGGCCAGACGGCCGATTTCACCGCCATCCGGCTAACCCTGGCCCGCTACCTGGCGCTGGCCCTGGAGTTTCAGCTGGGGGCCGATATTTTGAGCACGGCCATTTCGCCCACCTGGGAGCAACTGGGCAAGCTCGGGGCCATTGCCATCATCCGCACGGCCCTCAACTACTTCCTCTCGCGCGAAATGCGCGACGAGCGCCACCACGCCAGCACCGAAAAGCCCGCCGTGGAGCGTGCCGGCTAGCCCAGCAGGCGCGTCCGCGCCCGTTCCACGTCCTCCGGCGTATCAATCCCGAAGGCATCCAGCTCGGTTTCGGCGCAGCGAATCTGGAAACTGGCTTCGAGCCAGCGCAACTGCTCCAGGCTTTCGGCGGCTTCGAGGGGCGACACGGGCAGGCGCGTGAGCTGCGCCAGCACCTGCGGCGGGTAGGCGTACAGGCCCAAATGGCGCAGGTAGCGGTGGTGGGCCAGCCACTCGGCGGGCGCACGGCCGCGCTGGTAGGGCAGGGGGTGGCGGCTGAAATACAGGGCGTGGCCCTGGGCATCGAGCACCACCTTGGGCAGGTGCGGGCTGAATAATTCTTCCGCCGTGAGCACGGGCTTCACCAGCGTGGCGATGGCGGGCGCGGTGGCGGCATCGGCGAACAGCTCGGTCAGGGCGTTGATTTGGGCGGGGTGGATGAACGGCTCGTCGCCTTGAATGTTGACGATGCAGTGCACGTCGGGCGGGCTGCCGAGCTGCTGGAAGGCTTCCCACACCCGGTCGGTGCCGCTGGCGTGGTCGGGGCGCGTGAGCACGGCCTCGCCGCCAAAATCCTGGACGTGCTGTCGGATGCGCTCGTCGTCGGTGGCCACCACCACGCGGTCGAGGCGGGCCTGCTGGGCCTGGCGCACCACGCGCTCGATCATGGTGCGGCCCCCGAGGTCGACGAGGGGCTTGCCGGGGAGGCGGGTGGAGGCGTAGCGGGCGGGAATGAGGCCGAGGACCATGGGCGGCGGAGCAAAAACCAGGATGGAGGGCCCCAAAGAACGCACCCGGGGCCCCGGCGGCGGGCGGCGGGGCCGCGCACTGGGCGTATTCTTTGTTATTTTGCCTGCGCCGGCCACTTGCCGGCCCCACGGCGGGGTTTGGAACGACTTTCGCAGCGCCGATTTTATATGACTGGATTCTTTTTGTTGCTGACGGCGGCCCTGCACGGCCCCGCAGCCCTGGCACCTTCTCGGCCTTTGCCGGCCCCCACCGATTCCATTGGCGTGGAGATGCGCGGCGGCCAGCGCTTCGTGCGCCACCGCGTGGCGCCGGGCGAAACCTTGTCGGCCCTCTCGCGCCGCTACCGCGTGAGCCTGGGCCAGCTCATCGCCGCCAACCCCCAAATCGTCAACGGCCTGGGCATCGGGCAGGTGGTGCTGGTGCCGCGGCCGGCGGGCAGCGGCGCGGCGGCGGTGCTGGCCTCGGCTCCGGCCCCCGCCAAACCCCCCGGGCCGAAAGCCGGCCCCGGCCCCGCGCCGGCCCCCAGCCGCTACACCGTGGCCCGCGGCGACAACCTCTACGCCATCGCCCGCCGCTTCCAGCTCGCCCCCGACGAGCTCATCCGCCTCAACCACCTGCCCGCCGACGGCCGCGTGCGCCTGGGCCAGCGCCTGCTGGTGGGGGCCGCCGGGGCCGGGCCCCCCGCCACGGCGGCCCGGGCCGAGCCGCCGGCCGCTCTGCCCGAAACCGCCCCGGCGCCCGTGCCCGCCCCGGCCCCCGCGCCCGACAAGCCGGCCCAGATTGCCACCGTGACGCCCGCCGCGCCCGCCGAAAAAGAAGCGCCCCGCGAGCGGGAGCCCGAAAAAACGGCCGACCGGGCCCCCACGCGGGCCAGCGAGCTGGTGCCCCGCGTGACGGAGAGCGGCCTGGCCGCCGCCATCGACAACAGCGGCACCGACAAGTACCTGGCCCTGCACAAAACGGCCCCCGTGGGCACCATCATGCAGGTGAAAAACGCCATGACCGGCCAGTCGGTGTACGTGCGCGTCATCGGCAAGCTGCCCGACACCGGCGAGAACAGCAACGTGCTCGTGCGCCTCTCGCCCCGCGCCGTGCAGAAGCTGGGCACCGCCGACCAGCGCTTCCGCGTCGAAACCAGCTACGTGCCGTAGGGCCCTCTGGCGGTGGCGTTGCCTGTATTTCCTGCGCAAATGCCCGGCGTCCGGCTCACGGCCGCCGAGTACGTGGCCGTGAACTTCCGGCTGTGGTGGCACGCGGCCGCCACCCGGCGCAACCACTGGCTGCTGGGCCTGGCCTTGGCCCTGCTGGCGGCCAGCGTGGCGGTGCAGCTGTGGCGCCGGGCCCCCGGCGCGGCGTTCGAGTGGTCGTCGCCGGTGCTGCTGGGCGTGGGCCTGGCCTACGGCGCCCTCCGGCCCCTGCTGGTGCGGCGCGTGCTGCGGCGCACCTACCTCGGCAGCGGGGCCCTGCAAACGCCCCTCGACTACGAGCTGACCGCCGAGGCCCTGCACGGCCGCAGCGCGCGGGGGCAGTTTGCCGCGCCGTGGCCGGGCCTGCGCCGCGCCGTGTGGGTGCGGCCCGATTGGCTGCTGCTCTACCCCACCGACGCGGCCTGCTACTACCTCGACCTGCGCCGCCTGCCCGCCGGCCTCTCCGCCCACGATGTGGCGGAGCTGCTGGCCCGGCACGGGGTGCCGCAGGTAGCATCCTGAGCAGCCGGGGCGGGCGGGCGGCTTTTTCGCCGCCCGCCCGCCCCTCGTTGCCTTCGCTGCGGGAAGGCTGCGCCAACGGCTGCCGTTCAGAAGGGCCGGCGATTAGCGGGCGGGCGGCTTTTCGCCGCCCGTCCGCCCCGGCCATCGGCCACCACTTTTCCCCTTATTCTTCCTTTGGCCCACCACCTGCCCCACCTGGCCCAGCTGCGGCGCCAGCTCGACGCCCAGTACGACCGCTACAACCGGCCGGAGTTCATCGCCCACGACCCGATTCAGATCCCGCACCGCTTCGGCGGGCGGCAGGACGTGGAAATCAGCGCCCTGTTTGCCGCGCTGCTGGCCTGGGGGCAGCGGCCCACCATCATCAACAAGTGCAGCGAGCTGCTGCGGCGCATGGACGACGCGCCCCACCAGTTCATCACCCAGCACCGCGACGCGGACCTGAAAAAGCTGCTCGGCTTCTGCCACCGCACGTTCTGCGACACCGATTTGCTGTATTTCGTGCACTGGCTGCGCGACTGGTACGCCCGGCACGACACGCTGGAAACCGCGTTTCTGGTGGGGGCCACCCAGCGCGAGCGGCTCGTCAACTTCCACCACCGCTTTTTCAGCCTGCCCGATGCGCCCGAGCGCACCCGCAAGCACGTGGCCACGCCGGCCCGCCACTCGGCCTGCAAGCGCCTCAACATGTACCTGCGCTGGCTGGTGCGCCGCGACGGCCGCGGCGTCGATTTCGGCCTCTGGACCCGCCTTTCGCCGGCTGATTTAATCATGCCCATCGACCTGCACGTCGAGCGCCAGGCCCGGCCCCTGGGCCTGCTCACCCGCCGGCAAGTGGACTGGCAGGCCGCCGAGGAGCTGACCGCCAACCTGCGCGCGCTGGACCCGCTGGACCCCGTGAAGTACGATTTTGCCCTATTCGGGGCCGGCGTCGACCGCGGGTAGGGCCCCCGGGGGGCCGGCCACCACCCGCAGCAGGGCGTCTTCGGCGGCGCGGGCCAGGCGGTGGTAGCGCGAGCGGCCCCGGTACCCGCTCTCGGTGAGGCCCAGGGCCTGCAAGCGCTCGGCCACGCGGGCCGCGGCCCGGTCGCGGACGCCGCCGGCCGCCGCCAGCTCGGCGGTGGTGCACTCGGGGCGGGCCATCAGGGCCACCAGCATCTGGCCCAGGCAGCGCTGGCCGCGCGGGTCGCGCACGCCGTGCGCGGCGCGCAGCCACGCCCCGAGGCGGGCCAGCACGGCCGCCGGGGCCGGGCTCGGCGGCGGCGGCGGGGGCGGGTTGTCGCGCTCGGCCACGCGGCGGGCAAAGGCATCGGCCAGGGTTTCGGGGATTTCGGTCATAAATAGCTGCTGAGCGGGCAAATGTAGGTCAATGGCTGGCGAATGTAGGTAAATAGCTGGCTAAATTAGCCGGGTTGTTGGCTAATTTAACCCAAAACCTGGCTGACTTTGCTAAAAACCTGGCTAGTTTAATTCAATACCTGGCTAATCCAGTTCAATACCTGGCTAAATTACCAGACTGTCTGGCTAATCTAATGTAATACCTGGCTAATCTACCGAACTTTTCGGCTAATCAACGCCGTTTTACAACTGCCAAACCAGCTGCTGTAGCGACGCGACCCTTCGCGTCTCCATCGTCGCAAGCAATCCTGATCGTTCAGCGATGGAGACGCGAAGGGTCGCGTCTCTACGGCCGTTCAGGAGCATTCAACCCGTAGAGACGCGAGGGGTCGCGTCATTTGGGCACGAAGCGGTACAGCGCCAGGCCGATGACGGCGAAGATGGAGTTGGGAATCCAGGCGGCCAGCAGCGGCGGCAGGCTGCCCACCTGGGCCAGGTTGCGGCTCAGCATCACGAAGATGATGAACACGAAGGCCAGCACGAAGCCCAGCGCGATTTGCCCGCCCACCCCGGCCCGCGACTTGCGGGCGCTCAGCGAGACGCCGATGAGGGTGAGCACGAGCGTGGCGAAGGGGTAGGAGTAGCGCTCGTACTTCGCGCTGAGGTAGGTGGCCGTGTCGTCGGCCCCGCGCTCCTGCATCTCGCGGATGAAGGTGTTGAGCTGCGGCAGGGTCAGGGTTTCCTCCTCGCGGTAATGGCTGGCGAAGTCTTTCGGGGTGAGGCGCAGCGTGGTGTCGCGGGCCGGAATGGTGAGCAGCGCCTCGTCCTGGGGGCCCCGGAAGGTGCGCACGAGCTGCTGGGTGAGGTGCCAGGCCTGCTTGGTCGAGTCCCAGGTGATGGCGTCGGCCGTGAGGCGGCGGCGCAGCAGCGTGCTGTCGATGGTTTCGAGCGCGAAGCGGTAGCCCACGTTGTGGGTGTTGTCGTAGCTCTCCATATATACGTAGCTGCGGGGCCCGATGCGGATGTGCACGTCGCGCCCCTTGAAGCGGTAGGGCAGCTTCACGTAGGCCCGCTCGAAGCGCACCCGCTCCTTGTTGGCCACCGGCAGCACCCACCCCGTAATCACGAAGATGAACAGGCCCACCAGGGCCGCCGCCGCCAGGTAGGGCGTCAGCAGGCGCCGGAAGCTCACCCCGCTGGCCATGATGGCCACGATTTCGGTGCGCGCCGCCAGCTGCGCCGTCACAAACACCACGGCGATGAAGATGGTGATCGGGGCCAGCAGGTTGGAAAAGTACGGAAACAGGAACACGTAGTACTCGAACACAATCTGCTTCAGCGTCAGGTTGTGCTGAATGAAATCGTCGTTCTTCTCCGTGAAGTCAATCACGCAGATCACCGACACGATGATGAACACCGTGAAGAAAAACGCGGTGAGGAACTTCTTGATAATGTATTTATCGAGGATGTTCACGGGGAATTGAAAGAGCAATGAGCAATCAGAACGTCATGCTGAGCTTGACCGACTTTTTTAATTCAGGACCAATTCTTAATAATTAAAGCCGGGTCATTAATTAAAGCCGGGTCATTACCTGCTGCACCATGCGGCTTTTCCAGGGCCCAAACGTGCCGGCCTGGATTTGCGTGCGCGCCTCGCGCACCAGCCACAGGTAGAAGGCCAGGTTGTGGGCCGAGGCCAGCTGGGGCCCCAGCAATTCCTTGCTCTGGAACAAGTGCCGCAAATACGCCCGCGAGTAGAGGGTGCTGGCCGCGCCGGGCAGCGTCGGGTCGATGGGCGCGAAGTCCGTCGCCCACTTCTTGTTGGTGATGTTGACGATGCCCTGCGTGGTGAAGAGCATGCCGTTGCGGGCGTTGCGGGTCGGCATCACGCAGTCGAACATGTCCACGCCGAGGGCAATGTTTTCGAGGACGTTGGCCGGCGTGCCCACGCCCATGAGGTAGCGCGGCTTGTCGGCGGGCAGGATGTCGCACACCAGCTCGGTCATCTCGTACATCTGCTCGGCGGGCTCGCCCACGCTCAGGCCCCCGATGGCGTTGCCGGCGCGGCCCTGGGCCGCCACAAACTCGGCCGAGCGCACCCGCAAATCCTTAAAGGTGCTGCCCTGCACGATGGGGAACAGGTTTTGCTCGAAGCCGTAGGGGCCCTCGGTGGCGTCGAAGCGCTGGATGCAGCGCAGCAGCCAGCGGTGCGTGAGGTCGAGCGAGCGGCGGGCGTAGTCGTACTCGCAGGGCCAGGGCGTGCACTCGTCGAAGGCCATGACGATGTCGGCCCCGATGACGCGCTGGATGTCCATCACGCCCTCGGGCGTAAACAAGTGGGGCGAGCCGTCGATGTGCGAGCGGAACGTGACGCCGTCCTCCTTGATCTTGCGCGTGTTGCTGAGCGAAAACACCTGGTAGCCGCCCGAGTCCGTCAGCAGCGGCCGGTCCCAGCCGTTGAAGCGGTGGAGGCCCCCGGCGGCCTTGAGCACCTCCAGGCCCGGGCGCAGGTAGAGGTGGTAGGTGTTGCCGAGGATGATTTGGGCGTCGATGTCGGTTTTGAGCGTTTGCTGGCTCACCGCTTTCACGGTGCCGGCCGTGCCCACGGGCATGAAGATGGGCGTTTCGATGGCCCCGTGGGCGGTGTGCAGCAGCCCGGCGCGGGCCTTGGTGGCGGGGTCGCGGGCGAGAAGGTCAAAAGTCATAAGCAAGGGCAAAGGTAGCCCGCCCCGGCGGCGCCTACCTTTGCCCGCTCACCCGCGTTTGCTGCCGTTGCCCCCGTATTTGCCCCAATCCCCCGCGTTCTGGCTGCTGGTGGCCTGCGTGCTGACGCAGCTCTACTACTGGCTGTACTACTTCCGGCCCTTCGCCCGCCGCCCCGCCGAGGCCCCGGCCGCCGCACCGGGCCCCGACCACGAGCCGGTGTCGGTCGTCGTCTGCGCCCGCAACGAGCTGGAAAACCTGCGCCGCCTGCTGCCGCTGCTGCTCAAGCAAGACTTCCCGGCCCCCTTCGAGGTGCTGCTGATCGACGACCGCAGCCGCGACGACACCCAGGGCTACGCACAGCAGCTGGGCCAGTACCACGCCGGGCGGTTCCGGCTCGTCACCGTCAAGAGCACGCCCGACGGCTTCGCCCCCAAAAAATACGCCCTCACCCTGGGCATCAAGGCCGCCCGCTACCCGCGGCTGCTCTTCACCGACGCCGACTGCCTGCCGGCCACCGACCAGTGGCTGCGCCTGATGCAGCGCGGCTTTGCCGCCGGGGGCCCCCGCCCGGCCGCCGACCTCGTGCTCGGCTTTTCGGCCTACGCCGAGGGCCCCGGCCTGCTCAACCGCCTCATCCGCTACGAAACGCTGCTCACCGCCGCCCAGTACCTGAGCTTTGCCTGGCGCGGGCGGCCCTACATGGGCGTGGGCCGCAACCTGGGCTACACCCGCGCCACTTTCGGGGCCACCAAGGGCTTTGCCAGCCACATCCGCCGTCTCAGCGGCGACGACGACCTGCTGGTGCAGGACGCGGTGGCCCAGGGCCTGCGCGCCGCCGTGGTGGCCGACCCGCCCGCCCACACGCTCAGCGCGCCCGCCGCCACCTGGCCCGCCTGGTGGGCCCAGAAGCGCCGGCACCTGTCGGCCGGCAGCCGCTACCGCGCGGCCGACCGCTGGCGCATCGGGGCCTTCGTGCTGGCTAACCTGCTTGGCTACGCCCTTACTGTGGTGCTAGTATTTTTGCCCGAACTTTGGGTACCTTTGGCGGTTATCTGGGCCGTTCGAACCGTCGTGCTGGGGCAAGTGTACCGCTTGCTCGGCCGGCGCCTGGGGCAGCCGCTACCCCTGGCCTGGCTGCCGCTCCTCGATGGCCTGTATTTTGCTCAATACGTCACCATCAGCCTTTCCCTGCTACTCAAGCGCCCCCTTCGATGGAAGTAAACAACCAGGATATTCAAAAGCAGTTCTCGGCCAAAGCCAAGCACGACTTCAAGCTCATCCGCGCCGCCGTGGACCAGGGCGACGAGAAGGCCTACGCCGAGCTGATGCAGATTTACAAGAAACCCGTTTACCACGTGGTGCTGAAAATGGTGCGCAACCAGGACGACGCCGAGGACCTCACCATCGAGGCCTTTGCCAAGGCCTTCAAAAACCTGCACAAGTTCAACCCCGAGTACGCCTTCAGCACCTGGCTGTTCCGCATCGCCACCAACAACTGCATCGATTTCATTCGCAAGAATAAAATCAAAACCATGTCCATCGACTCGGCCATCAAGGTCGACAACGGCGACGAAATCACCATCGATTTCCGCGACAACGACCTGAACCCGGCCGAGCACGCCGTGCGCAACCAGAAGATCGAAATCATGCGCCACGTCGTGTCGCGCCTGCCCGACAAGTACCAGCGCCTCGTGTCGCTGCGCTACTTCGACGAGCTGAGCTACGAGGAAATCGCCACCGAGCTAAAAGCCCCGCTCGGCACCGTGAAGGCGCAATTGCACCGCGCCCGCGAGCTGCTTTACGACATGATGAAGCACACGAAGCAGATTATTTAAATCGAAACCCCCGGTCATCCTGAACGCCGGGAAGGATATCTGGCCCGGAAGTAAGCAATTACTCTCGCGGTGAAGATCCTTCCCGGCGTTCAGGATGATTTTTTTATTCGTTCCGTTAATGAACCTCCTCCAACGCCACTTTCCGCAGCTCACGCCCCAGCAGCTCCAGCAATTCGCGCAATTCGAAACCGAGTTTCGGGCCATCAACGAGCAGGTGAACCTGGTGTCGCGGGCCGACATGGACAACTTCGCCGAGCGGCACGTGCTGCACTCGCTTGGCATCGCCAAGGTCGTGGATTTCCCCAAGGGCAGCGCGGTGCTCGACGTGGGCACCGGCGGGGGCCTGCCCGGCCTGCCGCTGGCCATTGCCTTCCCGGAAGTCCAGTTTCATTTGGTGGACAGCATCGGGAAGAAGATCCGGGCCGTGCAGTTTCTGGCTGGGGCCCTGGGCCTGGCCAACGTG
>JANXOE010000012.1 GCA_025353745.1 Hymenobacter sp. | reverse complement strand
ATTCTACCGGGGTGGCGTTTTCCACCAGGGCCTTCACGATGCGGCCGCTCTGCTCGGCTTCGATCTCGTTGAAGAGCTTACATGTTCAAGAAGATTCTTATCGCCAACCGGGGCGAAATTGCGCTGCGCATCATCCGCACCTGCAAGGAAATGGGCATCAAGACGGTGGCCGTGTACTCGACCGCCGACAAGGAAAGCCTGCACGTAAAATTTGCCGACGAAGCGGTGTGCATCGGGCCCCCGGCCTCGGCGCTCTCGTACTTGAGCATGCCGAACCTGATTGCGGCGGCCGAAATCACCAACGCCGACGCCATCCACCCCGGCTACGGCTTCCTGAGCGAAAACGCCGAGTTCTCGCGCATCTGCCAGGAAAACGGCATCAAGTTCATCGGCGCCTCGCCCGACATGATCAACCAGATGGGCGACAAGGCCACCGCCAAGGCCACGATGATCAAGGCCGGCGTGCCGTGCATTCCGGGCTCGGTGGGCCTGCTCGAATCGGTGGAGCAGGGCAAAAAAGTGGCCGCCAAAATCAAGTACCCCGTCATCCTGAAGGCCACGGCCGGCGGCGGGGGCCGCGGCATGCGCGTGATCCACGCCGACGAAGAGTTTCAGAAAGCCTGGGACGACGCCCGCACCGAGTCGAAGGCCGCGTTCGGCAACGACGGCATGTACCTGGAAAAGTACGTGGTGGAGCCCCACCACATCGAGGTGCAGATCGTGGGCGACCAGTTCGGGCACGTGTGCCACCTCTCGGAGCGCGACTGCTCCATCCAGCGCCGCCACCAGAAGCTGGTGGAGGAAGCGCCTTCCCCGTTCATGACCGACGAGCTGCGCGAGAAAATGGGCGCGGCCGCCATCGCCGGGGCCGCCGCCATCGGCTACGAGGGCGTGGGCACGATTGAGTTTCTGGTGGATAAAAACCGGGATTTTTACTTCATGGAGATGAACACCCGCATCCAGGTGGAGCACCCCGTGACGGAGGAAATCATCAACTACGACCTCATCAAGGAGCAAATCAAGGTGGCGGCGGGCATCCCGATTTCGGGCAAAAACTACTACCCCAAGATGCACGCCATCGAGTGCCGCATCAACGCCGAAGACCCGCGCAACGGCTTCCGGCCGGCCCCGGGCCGCATCACCACGCTGCACATCCCCGGCGGCCACGGCGTGCGCGTGGACACGCACGTGTACGCGGGCTACCAGATTCCGCCCAACTACGACTCGATGATTGCCAAGCTCATCACCGTGGCGCAAACCCGCGAGGAAGCCATCGTGAAGATGAAGCGGGCCCTGAGCGAATTCGTGGTGGAAGGCGTCAAAACCACCATCCCGTTCCACCTGGCCCTGATGGACAACGAGCAGTTCAAGGAAGGCTATTTCACGACGGCGTTTCTGGAGTCGTTCGACTTCTCGGCGGTGTAAGCGCCTGTTAAAATCAGCGCTTCATAATACCCGCTTCGCTGAGCAGCTGCCAACTCAAACAGCCCCTGAAACAGGCTAATCTTCGGCCGCAGAAACAACCGAGTTTCTGCGGCCATCGGCATTAAAATAAGCTGGGTTTAGCGTCTATTGCTATTCGCCAAAGCGTGGCCAGGGGCCCGCTTATCAGCTACGTTTGCTTATGTTTCCGCGCCTTACCTTTCTATTGCTGGGGGCCCTGAGCGGCCTGCTGCTTCCGAAACTGGCCATCGGCCAGTCGGCTCCCACCGGCGACGTTTTCGTGGACAAATCCGGCGTGTTGCGCTGGCAGAAGGGCAAGCAGGAAGTGGCCTTGTTTGGGGTGAATTACACCGCGCCGTTTGCCTACGCTTACAGGGCCTTGGGTACGGTGGGGGCCGACCGGGAGCAGGCCATCCGGCAGGATGTGTACCACCTGGCACGGCTGGGCGTGGACGCGTTTCGCCTGCACGTGTGGGACGTAGAAATCAGCGATACGCTGGGCAATTTGCAGGAAAACGACCACCTGCGGCTGCTCGACTACCTGGTGGACCAGCTGGAGCGGCGCGGCGTCCACATCATCCTCACCCCCATTGCCTACTGGAACAACGGCTATCCGGAAAAGGACACGGGCACGGGCTTTTCGAGCATTTACCCGAAAGGCGTGGCGTACACCAACCCGCGGGCCGTGGCGGCGCAGGCGCGCTACCTGACGCAATTCCTCAACCACCGCAACGCTTACACCAAGCGGCTGAACCGGGAAGACCCCGGCATTATTGCCTTCGAGGTGTGCAACGAGCCGCATTACCACCGGCCCGAGGGCCCCGTGACGTCCTTCGCTGACCGCATGGCGGGGGCCATCCGGGCCACGGGTTGCCGCAAGCCGGTGTTTTATAACATCGCGGAGAGCCCGCAGGTCCACGACGCCATTTTGAACGCGAAGGTGGACGGACTGACGTTTCAGTGGTACCCCGAGGGGCTGGTGGGCGGGCACGCGCTGCGGGGCAATTTTCTGCCCTACGTGGACCGCTACCCGGTTCCGTACGCCGCCGATCCGCGCTTCAAAAGCAAGGCCAAGATGGCCTACGAGTTCGAGTCGGCCGACGTGGTGCAGCCGGTGATGTACCCGTTCATGGCCCGCAGCTTGCGCACGGCGGGCTTGCAGTGGGCCACCATGTTTGCCTACGACCCGCTGGCCCTGGCCTTCGCCAACACCGAGTACCAGACCCACTACCTGAACCTGGCTTATACCCCGGCGAAGGCCCTGAGCCTGCTCATCGCCGGCAAAGTGTTTCGCCGGGTGCGGCGCGGGCAGGCCTTCGGGCCCTACCCGGCCGATTCGGTGTTCGACGCGTTTCGGGTGAGCTACCGGGAAGGGTTGAGCGAGATGAACGCGCCGGAGGAATTCTATTACACGACCAGCACCCGCACGCGGCCGGTGGCCCCGGAGCGGCTGCGGCACGTGGCCGGCACGGGCTCGTCGGCGGTGGTGCGCTACGGCGGGCTGGGGGCCTATTTCCTCGACCGGCTGGCCCCGGGCGTGTGGCGCCTGGAGGTGATGCCCGACGCCGTGCCCCTCCGCGACCCGTTTGCGAAAACATCGCTGGCGCAGCCGGTAACCCAGATTTTATGGAACGACCAAGCGTTGCAGCTCGCCCTTCCCGGCCTGGGCGAGGCGTATACGCTGCGGGGACTGAACGACGGCAACGCCGCGCGGGCCACGGCGGTGGGCGGCCGGGTTTCCGTGCGCCCCGGCGCGTACCTGGTGGCCGCAGCCGGCCAGTCCACGGCCGCTTACACCGCCCAGACGACTTTTGGCACCGGCCAATTGGGTGAATTTGGGGCCCCGGCCCCCACCGGCCTGGGGCCCCAGGTCCTGCACACGCCCCCGGCGCAAGCCGTGGCCGGGCAGCCGCTGCGCATCGAGGCGCGCCTCACCGGGGCCGGGCCCCAGGACAGCGTGTTGCTGGTGGCCCAGCACTACTACGGCCCCACGCAGGGTGTGCCCATGGCGGCTACTGCTTACGCCACCTACGCAGCCACCGTGCCGGCCGCCCTCGTGTACCCCGGCTTGGTGAAGTATTGGCTGGTATTGCGGCAGGCGAGCGGGGCGCGCACGTTCCCAGGCAGCTTCGCGGGCCAACCCGGTGACTGGGACTACGCCCACGCCGAGCACTGGGAAGTGCCCGTGGTGGCCGCCGGGGCCCCCTTGCCGCTGTTCAACGCCGGGGCCGACAAGGACTTGGGGGAAGCCCGCGGCCTGGGCCCCAACGCCTGGACCGACTACGTAACCACCCCCGCCGGTGCGCTGGCCCTGCGCCTGGTGCAGGGCCCTGCCCCGGCGCAGGGGCCCTCCTCCCCGGCCGTGGGCCAGCCCGTAGCGGCGCTGCGCTGCTACTTCGGCGACAAGCTGGCCAGCCGCGCCGACTTGGCCGCATTCAAAGAGGTGATCGTGCGGGTGCGGGCCAGCCGTGGGGCGGGCCCGCTGCACTTGTGCCTGGCCACGCGCGATGCCCAAGCCTACGCCGCCGATGTGCCCGTGGCCGGCGTGGAATGGCAGGAAGTGCGGGTGCCGCTGGCGGCGTTCCGGCCGGCGGCGTTGCTGCTGCTGCCGCGTCCTTACCCCGATTTCCTTCCCCTCACTTACACGGCCCCGGCACCGCGCCCGGCGCTGAAGCTGGCCGAGGCCGAGGTATTGCAAGTGGTGCTGGACGCGGCCCCGGCCGGGGCCGGGCCGCTCACGGTTGACCTGGAATCGGTGTCGTTGCAGTAGGCCGCCCCGGCAGCGGCCGGGGCCCTGCTACTTCCCCGCCTCGGCCGGGGCGCGCGGTACCGGCTGCGGCTCAAACAGCCACGCGTAGGCCGCCGCGAACTCGCGCTGCCAGAACCACTCGCGGTGCTCGCCGTCGGGGGCCGCGTGGTAGGCCAAGTACGGGGCGGGCACACCGCCGGCCCGCAGCACGTCGCACCACTGCGCCATCAAAGGCAGCATGGAAGAGTCTTCTTTGGCGCCGGCCACGAAATAAAATTTGGTCGTGGGGGCCGGCCGGTGCTGGCGGGCGTAGGCGCGCAGCGAATCATCGCACACCCAAAAAGCGGGCGAAAACGCGGCCACGCGGCCAAACACGGCCGGGTGGCGCAGGGCCGCGTACACCGAGATGAGCCCGCCCAGGCTGGAACCGGCGATGCCGGTGTGGGCGGCGTCGGACCGGGTGCGGTAGTGGCGGTCGATGTAAGGCTTGAGCGTGAGGGCCAGGAAATCGACGTAGGCCGCGCCCTGGCCCCCTATTTTCAGCCGCGGGTTTTGCCACGGAATGTACTCGTCGGCCCGGTAGCGGCCGCCGTTGTCGACGGCCACCACGATGCAGCCGGTGAGGTCCTGGCCGCTGGCGCGGAGGCGGTCCAGGGTTTCGTCGACGCCCCACTCGCCGGCGTAGGCCGTGGCCGCGTCGAACACGTTCTGGCCGTCGTGCAGGTACAGCACCGGGTAGCGGCGGTGGGGCTGGCGGGCGTAGTCGGCGGGCAGGTAGAGCCACACCCGGCGGTGGCGGCCTAGCTGGGGCATGAAAAACGCGGTGTCGAGCACCTGAACTTGTGCGCTGGCCGTGTGAGCCGGCGGAGCGGCCCGGCCGGCGGGGCAGCCTTCAAGTACAGCGCAGCGGGCCGCCGAGGCAGGGCCCGGCGTGGGCTGATGGAAGCTGGCGGTGGACATAATAAGCAAAGGTACCGCGCTAGCGGAGCGTGGCGCCTTCGCCGGCCCCGCGCTCCGCCGCGTCGATTTTGCGCAGCGTGTAAATGGCCCGCACCGAATCGATGCCGGGCAGCCCGTTGGTTTGAAAATCGATGCGGGAGCCTTGCTGCCCGGGGGCCCCCACGAAATGGCGGTACTCCTCGGCCGACTCGCGCACCACGTACAGCTCGCCCGGCGACGGCACTTTCAGGCGGGCGTAGGTGCTGCGGCCGTCGCCGGCCGGGCGGCGCTCCGCGCCCGCGAGCAGGCTCGGGCCCGAAAGCCGGAACTTCTGGGCGTCGGTGCCGGGCAACGCCAGGCTGCTCAGCCCGTCGACGAATACTTCGCGGCGCTGCGCCAGCTCCTCCAGCGTGAGGGTGCGCAGCAAGGGCAGCTGGTTTTTGCTCATCACCAGCTGTTGCACGGCCTTGCCGGGGCCCTCCTGTCGGTAGAACACCAGCACCGGATCGTCGAGCTTGACGCGGCCGATGACCAGCTGCGCCTCGCCCGATGCGTCGCGGCCGTGCCGGCCCTTGGGCGCGTGCTGCGCCGCCGCGGCAGCCGGCAGCAAGCTCAAAGCAAAAAGTAGCAACGGTTTCATACAGAAAGAATGCTGGCGATGCGAGATCGTCAAAGGTAGGCAGTACAAGGCGTTGCCAAAAATCGGCGGGCCGCCAACCCAACAAATTGAACTATACCATGAACAAACCAATCCTCTATTTTCTTTAAGGCCGGGGCGTTTACCGCCCTCGGTTGCCCCTCCTGCTCGGCTCCCACGCCCCTCTTAAGAAGTACCGGAAGATACTTAATTGTGCTCAAAACAGCTGTTTTTGCGCAATTTGTGGCAAATTTTAAGTAATTTGCGCCCTCAAAATGGCTTTGCCTTTCTTTTTATTTTTTACCCTTCCTAACATTCACTAATCTCATTTCTTATGAAATACCCCTACGTGGCAAAACTTTGGTTTTGGCTCTTACTAATACTGCCAAGCTTGCAAGCTGCGGCCCAGGCCCCGACTGGCTCCGTGAGCGGCCGTGTGCTGGACGAGAAAAATGCCGGGATTCCCGGCGCTACCGTGCTGGTGGACGGCACTTTGCTTGGCGTTTCCAGCGACGTTGACGGCGGCTTCCGCATCAATAACGTTCCGGCCGGGCCCCAAACGATTGTGATGACTTTTGTGGGCTACAACGCCGTGCAGCGGCCCGTGACGGTGGTGGCCGGCAAGAACACGGAAGTGACGGCGGCCCTGACGGTGAACGCCACCGAGCTGGGCGAAGCCGTGGTGATTGGCTACGGCACCCAGCGCAAGCAGGACGTGACCGGGGCCCTGACCACGGTGTCGTCGAAAGATTTCGTGCAGGGGCAAATCACCAACCCCGAGCAGCTCATCCAGGGCAAAGTGGCCGGCGTGCAAATCACGACCGACGGCGGGGCCCCCGGCGCGGCCACGACCATCCGCATCCGCGGCGGCTCGTCGCTCAGCGCCAGCAACGACCCGCTGATCGTGATCGACGGCGTGCCGGTGGACGCCCCGTCGGGGACCGGCAACTACGCCGTGGCCGGGGTTTCCAACCCGCTGAGCCTGATCAACCCCAACGACATCGAAACTTATACGGTGCTGAAAGACGCTTCGGCCACGGCCATCTACGGCTCGCGGGCGTCGAACGGCGTTATCCTCATCACCACCAAGAAAGGCGCCATCGGCGACAAGCTGAGCGTCAACCTGGTGTCGAACACCTCGCTGGCCGCCCGCTACAACGCGGTGCCGGTGCTGTCGGCCGACGAGTTCCGGGCCACGGTGCAGGCCGTAGCGCCCCAGCAAGTGGGCCTGCTGGGCACGGGCAACACCGACTGGCAGAAGCAGATTTTTCGCAACGCCATGTCGTACGATAACAACGTGAGCCTGACCGGGGCCATCGGCAAGCTGCCCTTCCGCGCCTCGATTGGCAACCTGGAGCAGCGCGGCATCCTCATCACCAGCGGCCTGGTCCGCAACACGGGCTCGCTGAGCCTGAACCCGGTGCTGCTCGACGGCCACCTGCGCATCAACACCAACGTGAAAGGCACCTGGACTGACAACGACTTTGCCGACAACGCGGCCGTGGGCGCGGCGGTGCAGTTCAACCCCACCATGCCGGTGTTCAGCGACAACGCCAACTACGGCAACTACTTCCAGTACCTGCAAGGCAACGGCACGCCCCAATCGAACGTGCCGGCCAACCCGGTGGCCACGCTCATGCTCCAGCGCAACCGCAGCACGGTGAAGCGCAGCATCGGCAACGTCCAGCTCGACTACAGCCTGCCGTTCCTGTCCGATCTGCACGCCAACGTGAACCTGGGCTACGACGTTTCCCGCGCCACCGGCACCAACCTGATCGACGCCCGCTCGGCCGGCTCGTACACCAACGCGCCCTTCGACAAGACCAACACCACCGCCCGCGGCGGCTCGTTCAACTACTACTCGCAGCAGCGCAACAACAAGCTGCTCGAAACCTACCTCAACTACAGCCACCAGCTCAGCGAAACCAGCCGGCTGGAAGTACTGGGCGGCTACTCGTACCAGGATTTCGTGACCACGGCCCCCGCCTACGACACGTACCTGGGCGACGGCACCACGGTGCGGCTCCAGGCCGCAGCCAACCCGTTCCGCACCCAGTACACGATCCTCTCGTTCTACGGCCGCGCCAACCTGACGCTCAACAACCGCTACATCTTCACCGGTACGCTGCGCGACGACGCCTCCTCGCGCTTTCCCAAGGCCACCCGCCACGCCCGCTTTCCGGCCGGCTCCTTCGCCTGGCGCATCAAGGAAGAGTCGTTCCTGAAAGACAGCCGCACCTTCTCGGACCTGAAGCTGCGCCTGGGCTACGGCATCACCGGCCAGCAGGATATAGTGGCCGCCGCTGGCAGCGACTACCCCTACATTCCGCGCTATTTCCTGAACGTGCCCAACGCGCAGTACCAGCTCGGCAACGTTTTCATCAACCCGTATTCGCCCCTGGGCTTCAACCCCAACCTGAAGTGGGAGCAAACGAAAACGTATAACGGCGGCCTGGACTTCGGCTTTCTCAACGGCCGCCTGACCGCCAGCGTGGACGGCTACTACCGCAAAACCACCGACCTGCTGGCCGTGATTCCCGTCGCGGTCACAACCAACAACACCAACCAGCTGATCTCCAACGTGGGCTCGCTCGAAAACAAAGGGGTTGAAGTGAACGTGAACGCCATCCTGGCCCAGAGCGAGCACTTCAACTGGACGGTGAACGCAAACGGCACTTACAACAAGAACCGCATCACGTCGCTGGGGGCCCAGGCGGCTGATTTCCGGGGCATTGAAAACAACAACGGCGGCACGATAACGGGCGGCACCGGCACCACGATCTACAATTATTCCGTCGGGGCGCCGTCCACCGCGTTCTACGTGTACAAGCAACTGTATGGGGCCAACGGCAAGCCGCTGGACGACGGGTACGCCGACCTGAACGGCGATGGCAAAATCACTGCCGACGACCGCTACCTCTACAAGCAGTCGGCCCCGCCGGTGCTGCTGGGCTTCAGCTCCAACGTGGGCTACAACCGCCTGAGCCTGGCTTTTTCGCTGCGCAGCGCCTTAAGCAACTACGTGTACAACAACGTGGACTCGAACAACGGCAACTACCAGGGCATCCTGGGTTCGAACAACTTTTTGAACAACGTGACGCAGGACGCCAACAACACCACCTTTACCAAACCCACCCAGCCCCGCTACTCGTCGGATTACTACATCCAGAAGGCTTCCTTCCTGCGCATGGACAACGTTACCCTCGGCTACAACGTGGGCAAGGTCCTGAATAACAGCGGAAATCTTCGGCTGACGGCCGCCGTGCAGAACGTGTTCGTGGTCACGAAGTACAAGGGCCTCGACCCGGAAATTGCAAATGGCATCGACAACAACATCTACCCCCGCCCGCGCACCTACACCCTCGGTTTGAACCTCAACCTCTAATTTCATAGCCTAGCTTATATGAAAAGTACTATCATCCGAAGCGCGACCATCCTGGGGGTAGCTTCGTCTATGCTCATCGTAGCGCCGTCGTGCACCAAAGACCTGGACCGCACGTCCACCTACGACCTCGATACGAACGCGGCGTATAAGGACGCGGCCGGCTACCTGAGCGTAGCAGCCAAAGTGTACAGCGGCTTTGCCGTAACCGGCCCCAACGGCCCCGACGCCCCGAGTGGCGACGTTATCGGCATCGACCAAGGCACGTCGGACTACGTCCGGCAGCTCTGGAGCGCACAGGAATTGACCACCGACGAGGCCGTCATTCAGTGGGGCGACCCCGGGGTGCAGGACTGGCACAACATGAACTGGACGTCGAGCGGGGTGCTGATCCGGGGCCTCTACAGCCGCATTTTTTACGAAATAACCCTGTGCAACGGCTTCCTGGCCGAAGCCACCGACGCCAAGCTGAGTGCCCGCGGCATCAGCGGCGCGGACCTGGCGAACGTGAAGGCCCTGCGGGCCGAGGTGCGCTTCCTGCGGGCCCTGGCCTACTACCACGGCATGGACCTGTACGGCAACGTGCCGTTTGCCACCGAAGCCGACGTCATCGGGGGCACCACGCCGCCCAAGCAAATTCAGCGCGCCGACCTGTTTAAATTCATCGAGTCGGAGCTGAAGGCCATCGACGCCGATTTGCTGGCCCCGAGCCTGGCTTCGAACCAGTACGCCCGCGCCAGCAAAGCCGCTGCCTGGACCTTGCTCGCCAAGATGTACCTGAACGCGGAGGTGTACACGGGCACGGCCCGCTACGCCGACTGCGCCACCTACGCCCAAAAGGTGATCGACGCCAAGGTGTACTCGCTGGCGCCCAAGTACGCCAGCCTGTTCCGCACCGACAACAACACCAGCCCGGAGATTATCTTCCCGGTGGCCTTTGATGGCAAGCGCACCCAGAGCTACGGCGGCACCACCTTCCTGACCCACGCGGCCGTGGCGGGCACGTCGGACAAGTACTGGAACCCGGCCGCGTACGGCATAGGCGGCGGCTGGGGCGGCATCCGCACCACGGCCAAGCTCTACGAGCAGTTTTCGGACACGGCGGCCGACGCCCGGGGCAGGTTCGTCACCGGGGGCCAGACCCTGGGCATTGCCTCGCAGACCGTCTTCAGCAACGGCTACGTGCCGATTAAATTCAAAAACGTCAGCTCGACGGGGGCCCCCGGCTCCGACCCTACGTTCGTCGACACCGACTACCCGATGTTCCGCCTCGCCGACGTGTACCTGATGTACGCCGAGGCCGCGGTGCGCGGCGGCGGCGACCTGGGCAAAGCCCTGGAGTACGTGAACCTGGTGCGCGCGCGCGCCTTCAACAGCGCCCCGGCCGGCCTGATCGCCGCCGCCGCCCTCACGCCCGATTTCTTGCTCAAGGAGCGGGGCCGGGAGCTGTACTGGGAAGGTACCCGCCGCACCGACCTCATCCGCTACAAGCTGTTCACCGGCTCGGCGTACCTGTGGCCCTGGAAAGGTGGCGTGGCCGCCGGCACCGGGGTGCCCGAGTACCGCAACCTGTTCCCGCTTCCAACCGCTGACCTGGGCGTGAACCCCAACCTGGCGCAGAACCCGGGGTACTAAGGCGTTTTTGCTTCCCTGGCCCGCCGCCGGGCACTTTCCGCAACGCGCCGGAGCAGGCCCGGGAAGCAGATTTTGATCGTTTTCACGCCTTGGTTTTATTTTTTCATAAAAATCAACCGGCCTACTCAAACGCTTGGTTTTCGCACGGTTCCGGCCCCGGGGCCCTGTTGGCTTGGATGGCGACACCAGTGCCGCCAAATTTGACTTGGCCGACCGGAGCGACGCGGTCACCCAACTGGATTTCGTCGTCTTACGGCAGATAAAAAGGCCGCTGCTCGTCAGCGGCTTTTTTATTGCCACGCCCCAATCGGCGCTTCGGGGGCCCTGCTAGCGCCAAATCTCTTACTTTCGCAGCCCAACTCTTTACTTATCTTGCATGATTCTCATTGCCGACGGCGGTTCCACCAAATGCAGCTGGTGCCAGCTCGACGACGCCCACCAGCGCGTCTATTTTAACACGGAGGGCTACAACCCCGATTTTATCGACACTCCGGGCATTGTGCAGTCGCTGGGCGCGGCCCTGCCCGGCACGCTGCCGCGCAACGAAGTGCGCGAGGTGCATTTTTACGGGGCCGGCGTGTCGTCGGACGCCAAGGCGGCCGTCATTGGCAACGCCCTGAAGCAATTATTCCCGAACGTGAAAACCGTGGAGGTGACCGAAGACCTGTTGGCCGCCGCCCGCGCCCTGCTGGGCCGGGGGCCGGGCTTTGCGGCCATTCTGGGCACGGGCACCAACTCGTGCCTCTACGACGGCAAAAAAATCACGTACAACGTGGATTCGCTGGGGTATTTCCTGGGCGACGAGGGCTCGGGCTCGTTCATCGGCAAGCGGTTGCTGCGCGACTACATGCGCGGCCTGTTGCCCGACGGCCTGCAGGACGCCTTCCGCGAAACCTACGACCTGGGCTCGCGCAACGACATCCTCGACCGCCTTTACAACCAGCCCCTGCCCAACCGCTTCCTGGCCAGCTTCGCCAAGTTCACCTACGACCACAACAACGTGAGCTACTGCCGCGACATCGTGCTGCAAGGCTTCCAGGCGTTCTTCCAGAACATTGTGCTGCACTACCCGCGCTTTCAGGACTACACGTTCAACTGCGTGGGCTCGGTGGGCTACAACTTCCGCGACGCCCTTACGCAGGTGGCCCACGGCCACGGCATGCAGGTAGGCAAAATCATCCGCTCGCCCATCGACGACCTGGTGGAATACCACTTGGCCGATTGAATTAAAAATGCAAATTGAAAAACAGTTATAATTCTGAATTTGCAAATTATAATTGTCCTCCGGGGGCCCATAAAAAAGACGGCCCCAGCGGCCGTCTTTTTTATGGGCCCCCGGAGGAGCTAGAGCTGCACCAGCAGGCTGGTGGTTTGCTGCGGGCCGCCGGCACTGCAAAACAGCAGCAACCCGCCAAAAAGCCGAAGTATTTTCATGAAGGCTGGATTTGGGGAAAGAAAAGCGAATTATTCGTTGCCGGCAACGGCCGCGCAACCGAATAAAGATAGGCGAGTCAGCGAGTTAGCCCAACTTTTGGGGCCGTTCTTAGATGAATTTTAAGGCCGCCCGGCCCGGCCGGATGCAGGGCCCCCGGCCGGCGGTTTGTGGCATCTTGCCCCCTGCGCCGTGCTGCTGCCAGGGCCCGCGGCGGGCCGGGCAGAACCCAACCGTCCGCCGCCGCCGTATTTTTGTTGATTCACCCCTGGCAGTGCGCCACCCGGCGCGTTCGCGCCCCGCCGCCCTGCCCAATTCCGCCCCATCCCATGAACGTAGGAGACAGAGTCCGCTTGCTTACCGGCACCGAAGAAGGCATCGTGACCCGCCTGCTCGACAGCGAGCTGGTGGAAGTGGCCATCGACAACGATTTCACCATCCCCGTGCTGCGCCGCGAAGTAGTAGTAGTGGCCGCCGAAGAAGGCAACAGCTTCAACCGCGCCGCCCCCACCTACGGCCCCGGCCAGCAGCGCGGCCGCAACGCCAACGCCAGCAAGAAGGACAAGAGCCAGCTGCCCAAGCCCGCGGCCGGCGCCGCCAAAGCGCCCAGCCTGGCCGAAGCCCTGGCCGCCGTGGCCAGCAGCGGCCCCGCCGCGGCGAAGGCCCCGGGCGGCAAAATTCCAGCGGCCGGGGCGGCCCCGGCCGCCAAGGGCCTGTTCCTGGCGCTGGTGAACCAGTCGCCCGAACTGCTGGGCGTCACCCTCATCAACAACACCGAGGCCGACGTGCTCTTCACCTACGGCGAGGAAACCGCCGCCCGCCCCTACCGCGCCCTGGCCGCCGACAAGCTCGGCCCCAAGGCCAGCACCAAGCCCCTGGCCTTCCTGCATTTGAAAGACTTTGAAACCTGGCCCGCCGCCGTGGTGCAGCTGCTGCCCCACCGCCTCAACGGCGACGCGGCCTACGAGCTGCTCACCAAGCGCCAGGCGTTCAAGGCCAGCACGTTTTATTCGAGCCGCCGCCCGGCCCCGGTCATCGGCACCGATGCTTACCTGTTCCAGCTCGACGAGAAAGCCGCCGCCGCCATCGCCCCCGAAAAGCTCGCCCAGGAGGCCCCGGCGGCCCCCGAGGGCCCCCAGCCGGCCGGCATCGACGCGGCGGCCCTGCGCGCCCAGCTCACCGGCGACGCGCCCGCCAAGCCCGCGGCCGTGGTAGCCGCCGCGGCCCCCGCCAAGCCGGCCGGCCCCGTGGTGGCCCCGCCCCACGAGTTCGACCTGCACCTCGAAGCCCTGCGCCCCGGCAACACCGAGGAGCTGAGCAACACGGCCATCCTGCGCCTCCAGCTCGACGCGTTTGAGGACGCGCTGAGCCGGGCCCTGGCCACCAACATGCACGAAATCGTGTTCATCCACGGCATGGGCAACGGCACGCTGCGCAAGGAAATCCACCGCCAGCTCAGCCGCAACAAGGACATTAAGTTCTTCGAAGACTCGCGCAAGGAGAAGTTTGGCTACGGCGCCACGCTCGTGCGGCTGAAGTAATCACATCAGCTGTTATTATTACTTATGATTAATTCTCAGCAAGGATCTAAACTGCAACCAAAAACTTTTTTTGGATATCGATTCACAAAATTTTTGCCAATTGCAGTTGGTTCTCTTTCCCTGCTGACTTTAGTGGAAACTCTCTTCGCAGGTAGTTCTACTTATTTCAATTATCCCAGCATCTTGGTTTCGGTGCTTGGTTTAGTGGCTACTACGATTTATTTTGTCTCAAAACGAAAAAACAAACAGACTGGACTTGCTCTAACACTGTTTTCGGTCTGGGTATTATGTCAAAGTGCAGCCATCGAAACTATATCATATTCGACAAATGGGAATTCTGTTGAAAACCCTATTTGGAGTGTTTACCAATTCATAAAATTATCAATTAATTACAGCTTTAAAGCTGCGGACGGAGGCCATGTATCAGTTCAATTTAACCTGCTTGTTTTTTTCTTTATTGGCTGGATTGGTCGTTTTCGAATGATGGCAAACACTTATGCATAAATCCTTCACGAAAAGATTTCGTACTCACCGTTCCTTACCTTTGCCGCAAGCAATGCGCCACTCCACCGCGGCGGGGCAACCCGGCGAGGAAAGTCCGGGCAACGCAGGGCACCCTGCTTCCTAACGGGAAGGACCGGCCAATCGGGCCGGGACAGCCAGTGCCACAGAAAATAACCGCCCACGCGAGTGGGTAAGGGTGAAAAGGTGCGGTAAGAGCGCACCAGCGGGCGGGTGACCGACCCGGCTGGGTAAACCTCAGGGGTTGAAAGACCAAATAAGCGGACACGCCGGCCGGCTTCGGCCAGCCGGCAACGGGCGGCCCGCCCGGGTCCGCGGGTAGGTCGATGGAGCCTTTCCGCGAGGACTGGCCTAGATAAATGGTGGAGACGGGGCCCCCGGGCCCCGGACAGAACCCGGCTTACCGGCGCATTGCCTAGTTTTGGCGGCCGCTTCTGCTTCGGCGGGGGCGGCCGTTTTTTTTCGTCAGCATGACATTTCCTACCCCATCCTATCCATGCCCCGCATCCTCATCATCGACGACGAAAAAGCCATCCGCAGCACGCTGAAGGAGATTCTGGAATTTGAGAGCTACACCGTCGACCAGGCCGAAGACGGCCCCGCCGGGCTCGACCTGCTCATCCAGCACAAGTACGACGTGGTGCTCTGCGACATCAAAATGCCCAAGATGGACGGCCTCGAAGTGCTCAGCCGCGCCCAAACGCTGGCCCCCGACGCGGCCTTCATCATGGTGTCGGCCCACGGCAACATCGAAACCGCCGTCGAGGCCACCAAAAAAGGCGCCTACGATTTCCTGCCCAAGCCCCCCGACCTCAACCGCCTGCTCGTGACGGTGCGCAACGCCCTCGACCGCACCAAGCTCGTGAGCGAAACCAAAACCCTGAAAAAGAAGCTCTCCGTGGCCAAAGGCTCGGAGATGGTGGGCTCGTCGGCGGCGCTGGGGGCCGTGCGCAAGGCCATCGCCAAGGTGGCCCCCACCGACGCCCGCGTGCTCATCACCGGCCCCAACGGCGCGGGCAAGGAGATGGTGGCCCGCCAGCTGCACGAGCTGAGCCCGCGCGCCCAGGGCCCCCTGGTGGAGGTGAACTGCGCCGCCATTCCCTCCGAATTGATCGAAAGCGAGCTGTTCGGCCACGAAAAAGGCTCGTTCACGTCGGCCGTGAAGCAGCGCATCGGCAAGTTTGAGCAGGCCGACGGCGGCACGCTCTTCCTCGACGAAATCGGCGACATGAGCCTCTCGGCCCAGGCCAAGGTGCTCCGGGCCCTGCAGGAAAGCAAAATTACCCGCGTGGGCGGCGAAAAAGAGATTTCGGTGAACGTGCGCGTGGTGGCGGCCACCAACAAAAACCTGCTCCAGGAAATCGCCGACCGCAACTTCCGCGAAGACCTTTACCACCGCCTCTCGGTGATTTTGATTCAGGTGCCGGCCCTGAACGACCGCCGCGACGACATCCCAGAGTTAATTCAAAAATTCCTGGCCGACATCGCCGCCGACTACGGCAACAAGCCCAAGAAGATCGAGCCCGGGGCCCTCGCCTACCTGCAAGGGCTCGACTGGCGCGGCAACATCCGCGAGCTGCGCAACGTGGTGGAGCGGCTCGTGATCATGAGCGACGACACGATTTCGGAGGCCGACGCGCAGGCCTTCGCGGGCAAATGATTGCCTGATTGCCGCGCCGGCCCCGCGCAACTACGGCGGCCCGCCCCAAACGCTTCCGGCGTAACTTGCTACCTCACCCATTCCCGCCTTCGCCATGAACGCCCTCTTCGCCGACGAGCCCCTGGTTTTGGACGACCCGTACATCAGCCGCATGAGCGGGGCGGAATTTTTCGACTTCTGCCAGCAGCACCGCAAGTGGCGCATCGAGCGCAACGCCCAGCAAGAAATCCTCATCATGGCCCCCACGTTTTCGCTCACCGGCAAGCGCAATGCCCGCCTCATCACCCAACTCGGCATGTGGTGGAACCAGCACCCGGAAGCCGGCGAAATCTTCGACTCCAACGCCGGCTTCACGCTGCCCAACGGGGCCGTGCGCTCGCCCGATGCCTCGTGGGTGCCGGCCGCGCAGTGGAACGCGCTGCGCCCCGAGCAACAGGAAAAATTCGCGGCCGTGTGCCCGCCGTTCGTGGCAGAGTTGCGGTCGAAAACCGACTCGTTGAAAGTATTGCTAGCCAAGATGGAAGAATACCGCGAGAACGGCACCGCGCTGGGCTGGCTGCTGTCCTGCGACGACGAAACCGCCTACGTCTTCCGGGCCGGGCAGGCCGACTACGAAACCGTAACCGGGTTCGACCAGGAGCTGTCGGGCGAAGACGTGCTGCCGGGCTTCCGGCTCGACTTGCGCAAGCTGCGGTAGCCGCCTGCGCTGCCCAAAACCGCCGCTGTAAAAAGCCCCGCCGCCCCCGCGCCGGGGCTTTTTCGTACCTTTAGCCTACCGTTTCCTTACCGAATCTTCGCCCATGCACCCCGCTCCCACCGCGCCTTATAAGCCCAAAAACCACGTCCGCATTGTAACGGCCGCCGCCTTGTTCGACGGCCACGACGCGGCCATCAACATCATGCGCCGCATCATTCAGAGCAGCGGCGCGGAGGTGATTCACCTCGGCCACAACCGCTCGGTGCAGGAAATCGTGGATTGCGCCATTCAGGAAGACGCCCAGGCCATCGCCATCACCAGCTACCAGGGCGGCCACAACGAGTACTTCAAGTACATGCACGACCTGCTGAAGGAGCGCGGCGCGGGCCACATCAAAATCTTCGGCGGCGGCGGCGGCGTGATTCTGCCCACCGAGATTGCCGAGCTGCAAGGCTACGGCATCACCCGCATCTACTCGCCCGACGACGGCCGCGCCATGGGCCTGCAAGGCATGATTAACAACCTGCTGGAGCAGGCCGACTTCCCCACCGGCCAGAATCTGAACGGCGAAGCGGGCCATGTGAAGGAGAAAGACGCCCGCAGCATCGGCCGCCTGATTTCGGCGGCGGAGAACTTCCCCGAGGAGTTTGAGCGGGTGAAGGGGGACTTGCTAGCCGAGTTTCAGCTCAGCGAAAACAACCAAAACCAAGCGTTGAGCACCAAGCACCAGGCACCAATATTAGGCATTACGGGCACGGGCGGCGCGGGCAAGTCCTCGCTGGTGGACGAGCTGGTGCGGCGCTTTTTGATGGACTTTCCGGACAAGACCATCGCCATCATTTCCGTCGACCCCAGCAAGCGCAAAACCGGCGGGGCCCTGCTCGGCGACCGAATTCGGATGAACGCCATCAACTCGCCGCGGGTGTACATGCGCAGCCTGGCCACGCGCCAGAGCAACCTGGCCCTGAGCCGCTACGTGCAAGACGCCGTGGACGTGGTGCGCGCCGCCAACTACGACCTCATTGTTCTGGAAACCTCCGGCATCGGCCAGTCCGACACCGAAATCATCGAGCACTCCGACGCCAGCCTCTACGTGATGACGCCCGAGTACGGCGCGGCCACGCAGCTGGAAAAAATCGACATGCTCGATTTTGCCGACGTGATTGCCCTCAACAAGTTCGACAAGCGCGGGGCCCTCGACGCCCTGCGCGACGTGCGCAAGCAGTACCAGCGCAACCACGGCCTCTGGGACACGCCCACGGACCAGATGCCGGTGTTCGGCACCATCGCCTCGCAGTTCAACGACCCCGGCATGAACCGACTGTACCGGGCGGTGCTGAAGATGCTGGAAACCAAGACCGGGGCCACTTTCACTTCGCACCTGGAAACCACCACGTCGGATTCGGAGAAGATTTACATCATCCCGCCGCACCGCACGCGCTACCTCTCCGAAATCGCCGAAACCAACCGCGCCTACGATTTGCGCGTGAAGGAACAGGCCAACATTGCCGAAGTAGCCGGCGCGTTTGCCAAGCTGGAAACGCACTACCGCGACGAGAAGAAGAGCAGCGACGGCATGGTGGGCGAGTTCGGGAAGAACAAGCAAACCCAGCTGCGCCGGCTCGATGCCGACAGCCAGGCCATTCTGGAGAATTGGGAAAACACCCTTCAAAACTACCGCAACCCGGAGTACGTGTACTCGGTGCGCGGCAAGGAAATCCGGGTGCAGACGCACACCAAGTCGCTGTCGGGCAATATGATTCCGAAAGTGTCGGTGCCGCGCTACACCGGCTGGGGCGACCGGCTGCGCTGGGCCATGCAGGAGAACTTCCCCGGTGAATTTCCTTACACGGCCGGCGTGTTCCCCTTCAAGCGCGAGGGCGAGGACCCCACGCGCATGTTTGCCGGCGAGGGCGGGCCGGAGCGGACCAACCGCCGCTTCCACTACGTGAGCCTGGGCCTGCCGGCCAAACGTCTGAGCACGGCCTTCGATTCGGTGACGCTGTATGGCGAAGACCCGGACGTGCGGCCCGATATTTATGGCAAAATCGGCAACGCGGGCGTGAGCATCGCCTGCCTCGACGATGCCAAGAAGCTGTATTCGGGCTTCAACCTGGCCAACCCCAGCACGTCG
>JANXOE010000001.1 GCA_025353745.1 Hymenobacter sp. | reverse complement strand
CACCCCCTTTTTAGTAAAAATGTATTTTTAACGGACAGCGGGCCTTTCAAAACGTGGAAGCAGGTGAGCCGCAGCCTGGACCTGCCCGGCGACATTGATTCTAACAGCCAGCTTGTGATTTACCTGTGGAATGGTAATTCTTCGGTTCCGGTTTACGCCGACGACCTGCAACTCACCGAGTTGTGGTAGGGCCGCTCAGGTCAGTTACGTAGAGGGCCCCCAAGTGCGTACAGGGCCCTGGTTGGTTTGTGCATAGCCCCAACGGCCACCGCCGGGAGCAGACACACACGACTTGCCGGCCCCAAAGCCGCCTACGCCCCCAGCAGCCCGTACTTGGCGATGCAGTACAGGGCCCGAAAGCCGTCGCGCCAGCCAATCTTCTTGCCCTCGGCGTAGGTGCGGCCGTAGTAGCTGATGCCCACTTCGTAGATGCGCACGCCCGGCACCCGGGCCACCTTGGCCGTGACCTCGGGCTCGAAACCGAAGCGGTTTTCGCGCAGGTCGAGGCCCTGAATAATGTCGCGCCGGAACAGCTTGTAGCCCGTTTCCATGTCCGTCAGGTTCAGGTCGGTGGTCATGTTCGAGCAGAAGGTGAGCACGGCGTTGCCGATGCTGTGCCAGAAAAACAGGATGCGGTGCGGCTGCCCGCCCATGAAGCGCGAGCCGAACACCACGTCGGCGAAGCCCTTCAGCACGGGCTTGATCAACAGGTTATACTCCTCCGGATCGTACTCGAGGTCGGCGTCCTGCACGATGACGTAGTCGCCGGTGGCCTCGCGGATGCCGGCGCGCAGGGCCGCGCCCTTGCCCCGGTTGGCGGGCAGCGCCAGCAGGCGCAGGCGCAGGGCGGGGTGCTGCCCGGCGTAGGCGCGGACGACGGCCCCCGAGCCGTCGGTCGAACCGTCGTCGACGACGATAATCTCCTGGCCGATGCCGTTGGCCAGGCGCAGCTCGCGCAGCAAATCCAGTACCCGGGGCAGGGTGCGGGCTTCGTTGAATACCGGGACGATGACGGTCAGCGTATCGAATTTAACCAAAACAGGCGGCGGGGGGAAACGGGTTGTTGATTGCCGGCCGAAGGGCCGCAAGCGGCGGCCCGGCGCGGGGCCGTGCCCGTAAACGCGGCAGCGCGGCCCGACTTGGGCGTAAAAATGCGAAATTGGCGGCCCCCGCCCGCCGGGGCCCCGGCGGGCGGGGGCCCGGGGCCCCGGCGGCCAAATCTTACCCTTTAACAATCAGTTGTTTCCATGATAGCACGCCCTTTCAACTTCCCGCAGTGGGTGGCCGAGCACCGGCACCTGCTCAAGCCGCCCGTGGGCAACCAGCAGGTATTCAAGGACAACAAAGACTTTATTGTGATGGTGGTGGGCGGCCCCAACGCCCGCAAAGATTACCACGTCGACGCCGGCGAGGAGCTGTTCTGGCAGCTCGAAGGCGACGTGGTGGTGAAGATCATCGAAGACGGCCGGCCGGTCGACATCGAAATCAAGGCCGGCGAGATGTTCCTGCTGCCGCCCCACACGCCGCACTCGCCGCGCCGCCCGGCCGGCACCGTGGGCCTGGTGCTGGAGCGCTACCGCCGGGCCGGCGAGCTCGACGGCTTCCAGTGGTACTGCGAAAACTGCGGCCACCAGCTTTACGAGGAGTTCGCCGAAATCACCGACATCGTGGCCCAGCTGCCGCCCATCATGAACCGTTTCTGGGCCAACGACGAGCTGCGCACTTGCAAAGTGTGCGGCACCTACCTGGCCGCGCCCGCCCCGGTGCAGTGAGGCAGACGCGGTAATTATGGAGGAAAATCGGGGGGGGCTGGCCGTACCTTTGGGCATGCTTTCCGCCCTGCTCGACCCCACCCACGCCGCCGCCCTCGACGCCGCCGACCCACTGGCGGCCTTCCGCCACGAATTCCTGTTTCCCGCCGGGCCCGACGGCCAGCCGGTGGCCTATTTCTGCGGCAACTCATTGGGCCTCCAGCCCAAGGCCGCCCGCGCCGCCGTCGACGCCGAGCTCACCAACTGGGCCGAGCTGGCCGTAGAAGGGCACTTCCACGGCGCCGCGCCGTGGATGCACGCCCACGCGCCGCTGGCCGCCGCCACTGCGCCCGTGGTGGGGGCCCTGCCGCACGAGGTGGTGATAATGAACGGCTTGAGTGTGAACCTGCACCTGCTGCTCGTTTCCTTCTACCGCCCCACGGCCACCCGCTACAAGGTGCTGATGGAGGGCGGGGCCTTCCCGTCCGACCAGTACGCCCTCGAAACCCAGGCCCGCCTGCACGGCCTCGACCCCGACGACGCCATCGTGGAGCTGGTGCCCTGCCCCGGCGAGCACACGCTGCGCACGGCCGACATCACCGCCAAAATCGCGGAGCTCGGCGACTCGCTGGCCACAGTGCTGCTGGGCGGGCTGAATTACTACACCGGGCAGGTGTTCGACATGGCGGCCGTCACCGCGGCCGGGCACGCGGTGGGGGCCACCGTGGGCTTCGACCTGGCCCACGCGGCGGGCAACGTGCCGCTGCACTTGCACGACTGGGACGTGGATTTTGCCTGCTGGTGCACCTACAAGTACCTCAACTCGGGGCCCGGCGGCATCGCGGGGGCCTACGTGCACGAGCGCTACGCCCACCGGCCCGACCTGCTGCGCCTGGCCGGCTGGTGGGGCCAGGAGCCCGCCGAGCGGTTTCAGATGAAAAAAGGCTTCCGCCCCACGCCGGGGGCCGACGGCTGGCTGCTGTCGAACTCGCCGGTGCTGCTGCTGGCCCCGCTGCGCGCCAGCCTGGAATTGGTGGCGCGCGCCGGGGGCATGGCCGCGCTGCGCCGCAAGAGCGAGCCCCTCACCGCCTACCTCGAAGCCCTGATCGGGGCCCTCGGCCTGCCCAAAAATCGGCTCGAAATCATCACCCCCGCCGACCCGGCCCAGCGCGGCTGCCAGCTCTCGCTGCTCGTGCACCAGCGCGGGCGCGAGCTGTTCGAGCACCTCGCCGCCCGGGGCGTGGTGGCCGATTGGCGCGAGCCCAACGTGATCCGCCTCGCGCCCGTACCGCTCTACAATTCGTTTGAAGACGTGCGCCGCGCGGGGGCGGCCCTGCACCATTTTTTTGGTGCTTAGCGTTTGGGTGTTGGCGCCTGGCGGTTGGAAATCAGTGCTTGATTGGCTGAAAACGCACTGGTCAACGTATCTGAACACCGAGCCCCGATGACCTGGCCCCGCGCCCCGAGTATTAACAACCAAGCACTACCCCCAATGGAAGATTACGCGGCGAAAATGCAGGCCAAAACCGATGCTGACCTGCAGCAGTACGTGAGCCGCAGCGCCGAATACCTCGAGGCCGCCGTGCTGGCGGCCCTGGCCGAGCTGCGCCGCCGGGGCCACCCGGCCCCCGAGGAAGCCGCCCTGCGCCCGGCCCTGGAAGCCGCCGTGGCGCGGGAGCAGGCCGAAGCCGCCGCCCGCCCCCGGCCCGCGGCGTCCGAAACCGCCGCCGATGCGGCCGACGGCCCCGAGCTGTACTCGCAGGGCACCATCGTGTTGTTTTCGATGCTGTTCTCGATGTGGGCGGGCGGCATTTTGCTGGGCATCAACCTGTACCGCTTGCGCCGCAAGGCGGCTTTGGCGGGGTTGGTGGCCTTTGTGCTGGGGTTCTCCCTCGTCAGTGGATTTGCCTTGCAGGGGGCCCTGGGGTACTTCAACAACAACCAGCTGGTGACGGCTTTCCTGCCTTTGGTGTTCAACGTCGTGGGGCTGGTCGTCTTCCTGGCGTGGTTCTGGCCGCGCTACGTGGGGGCCGTGGGCTACCGCAGCCGCAGCTGGCTGCTGCCGTTCATGGTGTGCCTGGCGCTGACGTTTGCCCTGCAACGGCTGGTGCGGCCCATGCTCGTCAAAAACGGCTTGGTGCTGCCCACGGCCCCCGACGCCCGGCCCGCCGCCCCCGCCAAAACCCCTTAGCCGGCCTCGCCCACCACGTACTGCATGCGGTAGAGTTGGGCATAATAGCCGTTTTCGAGGCGCAGCAGTTCTTCGTGGGTGCCCACTTCCTTGATTTCGCCCTGGTCGAGCACGATGATCTGGTCGGCTTTCTGGATCGTACTCAGGCGGTGGGCGATGACGAGCGACGTGCGCCCCTGCATCAGCTTCTCGATGGCGTGCTGGATGAGCTCCTCCGTCTCCGAATCGACCGACGAGGTGGCTTCGTCCAGCACAATCACTCGTGGCTGGTACACCAGCGCCCGCACGAAGCTGATGAGCTGCCGCTGCCCCACCGAGAGCGTGGCCCCGCGCTCCATCACCGGGTAGTCGAGGGCCCCGGGCAGGCGCTCGATGAAGCGGCGGGCCCCCACCAGGTCGGCCGCCTCCCAAATCTGGGCGTCGCCGATTTCCGGGTTGCCCAGCGTAATGTTGTCGCGGATGCTGCCCGCAAACAGGAACACGTCTTGCAGCACCACCCCGATCTGGCGGCGCAGCACGCTCAGGTCGTAGTCGCGCAGGTCGCGCCCGTCGACCGTAATGCTGCCGTCCTGGATGTCGTAAAACCGGCTCAGCAGGTTGATGATGCTGGTTTTGCCCGCCCCGGTGGCCCCCACGAAGGCGATGGTCTGGCCCGGCCGGGCGTGGAAGCTGATGTTTTTCAGCACCCACTCGGGCGGGTTGTAGGCGAATTTCACGCGGTCGAACCGCACGTCGCCTTGCAACGGGGCGTCGGGCACGTAGGTGCCGGTGGTGGCCACCAGGTCTTGGCTGTCGAGCAGCTTCAGCAGGCGCTCGGTGCTCACCAGGCCCAGTTGGAGGGTGTTGAAGCGGTCGGCAATCTGGCGGATGGGCCGAAAAAACAGCGCGTTGTACATAATGAAGGCGATGAGGGCCCCCTTCGAAATCGTGCCCTCGATCTGGCCCTGGGCCGCGTACCACACCAGCAGCCCCACCCCGACGGCCCCCAGCACCTCGGCCACCGGAAAATAAATCGAATAGTAGAGCACCGAGCGGATGTTGGCGTCGGTGTGCTCGCGGTTGATTTTCTCAAACTTGCGAAACTCGCGCTCCTCGTTGTTGAAAATCTGCACCACGTTCATGCCCGTCAGGTGTTCCTGCACGAAGGAGTTGAGCTTGGCCACGGCGTTGCGCACCTCCTGAAACGACACCTTCACCTTCTCCTTGAAGACGTAGGTGGAGAAAAGCAGCGGCGGAATCACCGACAAGCTCACCAGCGTCAGGCGCCAATCGATGTAAAACATGAAGGCCATGATGAACAGGATTTGCAGGATGTCGCCCACCATCGCCGCCAGCCCTTCGCTAAACACGTCGGACAAAGTTTCCACGTCCGAGATGTTGCGCGTTACGAGCACGCCGATGGGTGTGCGGTCGAAAAAGCTCAGCTTCAGGCCCAGCAGGTGGCGGTAGAGGTCGGTGCGGATGTCGCGCACGATGTACTGGCCCAGCCAGCCGCCGTAATACGTCTGCAAATAGCTGACGCCGGCGTGGGCCACTAGCAGGCCCAGCAGCCACAAAAACATGTGGTTCAGGCCGGTGCGGTCGCCCTGCTCGATGCTCACGTCCACCATCCGCTGGATGAGGAAGGGCCGCAGCGTGCCCAGCGCGGCCGTGGCCACGGTAAGAAAAATCAGGCCGATGAACACGCCGCGGTAGGGCCGCACGTAGCTCAGCAGGCGCCGCAGCACTTGCCAGTCGAACACCTGGCCGGTTTTGGTAGCGGAAGTCGCGTCGGGTTGGGGTTGCATAGGCTACAAAGGTCGGGCAGCCGAAATTGTTACCGCGACTTTTTGCGGCGCGCCTATTGCTCCTCGGCCGGAATTAAGCCGTCTTCGTACTCCACCCGGCTCAGGAAAAGCCCCTGCGCGGGGGCCGCCGTGCCCGCCGCCAGGCGCTGCTGGGCCCACAGCAGCAGCTGAAACTCGGCCGGCGTGCGGCGGCCCCGGCCCACCTCCAGCAGCGTGCCCACCACCAGCCGCACCATGCCGCGCACGAAGCGGTTGGCCCGGATGCGGAACACCCAGCCGCCCGGGGCCGGGTGCCAGGCCGCCTCGGTGCAGCGGCACACGTAGTGCGTTTCGGCCCCCTTCACCTTGGAAAACGTGGTGAAATCGAACTGCCCCACCAGATGGGCGGCGGCGGCGTTCATGGCCCCCACGTCGGGGGGCCGGTCGAGGTACAGGCCCTGGTCGCGCCGGAACGGGTCGGGCCGGTTCAGTAGAAAGTACTCGTAGGTGCGGGCTTCGGCGTCGAAGCGGGCGTTGGCGGCGGGGGGCACCGGGTGCAGGCGCAGCGGCACGACGTCGGCCGGCAGGGTGCGGCGCAGGCGGTAGAGCAGCAGGGCTTCGTCCATGCCGGCCGGCAGGTCGGCTTCGAAGTGGGCCACCTGGTGGCGGGCGTGTACGCCGGCGTCGGTGCGCCCGCTGCCGAGCGTGCTGATCGGCTGGCGCAGCACCTTGCTCAGGGCGTCGTTCAGGGCGGCCTGCACGGTGGGGGCGTTGGGCTGCACCTGCCAGCCGCTGTAGGCCGTGCCGTCGTAGGCGAGGTGGAGGAAGTATTTCATTTAACAGGGCGCGCTTGTCCATTGGTCCTTCCGGGCGCGGCGTGCAATCCGGGTTGGCAATTAACCCGGATTCCTCGCTGCGCTCGGAAGGACAATTGGCTCACACTTTCTCGTAAATCACGGCCGCGCCCTGGCCCACGCCGATGCACATGGTGGCCAGGCCGTAGCGCACGCCTTCGCGGCGCTGCATTTCGTGCAGCAGCGTGGCCGTCATGCGCGTGCCCGACGAGCCGAGCGGGTGGCCCAGGGCAATGGTGCCGCCGTTCACGTTCATCTTCTCCACGTCGATGCCCAGCTCGCGGATGCAGGCCAGGCTTTGGGCCGCAAAAGCTTCGCTCAGCTCGATCAGGTCCATGTCGGCCAGCGTGAGGCCGGCCCGCGCCAGCACCTTTTGGGTGGCCGGGATGGGCCCCAGGCCCATCACCGCCGGGTCGACGCCGGCCGCGGCCGACGCCACCACCCGCGCCATGGGCTTCAGGTTGTAGCGCTTCAGGGCGTCTTCGCTCACCATCAGCACGGCCGCCGCGCCGTCGTTGATGCCGGTCGAGTTGCCCGCCGTCACGGTGCCGCCATCGGGTTGGAAGGCCGGCTTGAGGGAAGCCAGCTTTTCGAGCGTCGACACGCGCGGCTGCTCATCGGTGTCGAACATGGCGGTGTCGCCGATGGGCTGCGGCAAAAACACGGGCACGATTTCCTTGCGGAAGCGTCCTTTTTCGGCGGCGCGGTGGTACTTGCGCTGGCTTTCAAAGGCAAACGCGTCCTGGTCTTCGCGGCTGATGTTGAACTGCCGGGCGATGTTTTCGGCCGTCTGCCCCATGTTGTAGGGGTAGTGCAGCTTGTTCAGCTTGGGGTTGGTGAAGCGCGAGCCGAGCGTGGTATCGTGGGCCATGAAGTCGCGGGCGTAGGCCGTTTCCGACTTCGCCATCACGAACGGGGCCCGGGTCATGCTCTCCGAGCCGCCGGCCAGATACACGTCGCCCTCACCGCTCTTGATGGCCCTGGAGGCGTCCATGATGCTTTGCAGGCCGCTGGCGCACAGCCGGTTCACGGTGATGCCGGGCACCGTGACGGGCAAGCCGGCCAGCAGCAGGGCCATGCGCGCCACGTTGCGGTTGTCTTCGCCGGCCTGGTTGGCGGCCCCCATAATCACGTCTTCGACGGCGTTTTTATCAAGAGTTGGGTTGCGGCGCAGCAACTCGCGCAACACGAGGGCGGCCAGGTCGTCGGGGCGGACGCTGCTCAGCGCGCCGCCAAATTTTCCAATCGGGGTACGCACCGCGTCCACGATATAAGCAGTTGGCATTAGGAAGGAGGGTAGGGGGGCGCGAAGCGCCGGGTACGGGCTAAATTTGCGGCCCCGCCCCGCCCGGACCGGGTCCATAAATCTCAACCACAAAGATGATACAAAGAATCCAAAGCGTGTTTTTGCTGCTGTTGGCCCTGGCCATGCTGGGCGTGGCCGTGCTTCCCCTCTGGGCCAAAAGCGACCCCGTCTCGCACACCGACCTCACCCTGATGGCCTTCCACCTGCTTCGGGGGCCCTCGGCCGGTGCCGGCGCGGCGGTGGCCGCCACCTGGCCCATCGGCGCGTTGGCGCTGGCCACGGCGGCTTCGGCGCTCTACGCCATCTTTCAGTTTCGCCGCCGCTCGGTGCAGCTGCTGCTGTGCTCGGTGCAGCTGCTGCTCATCGTGGGCACGCTGGGGGCTGCCTTCCTCTATTCGAGCCGCGCCGACCAGCTGCTGAATGTGAAAATGGAAGGCCGTTTTCTGGCCGGCTTCTACCTGCCTACGCTGGCGTTGGTGCTCAACCTGTTGGCCAGCCGCTACATCCGCCGCGACGAGCAGCTGGTGCGCAGCCAGGACCGCCTGCGGTAGGGCCCCTGCCCTCACAGCAATAAAAAAGGCCGGGCGATTTCTTCTGCGGAAGAATCGCCCGGCCTTTTCGTTGGTTTTAACTTGAACCGGGCGTACGCTGGTGCCTTTGCGCAAGCCCGAAATTTAATTGCGCGGCAGCCCCAGCTCGTCCTGAACTTCACGGGCCGTGTTCGGAAAGGTGAACGCCTCGTACACCCGGTAAAAATTCTGCGGGTCGGAAACGTGGGCATAGCCAAATTTGGCTACTTCTTTCTGCGAGTCGGGAAAACTCATGGTGCGGACCAGGGCGGCCAGCTCGGAAGCACGTAAGCTACTGCGGTCCAGGGCCTGATGCACCAGGGGCAGCCGCTTGTCGTCGAACGTGCACCGGCTCAGGGCCTGGGCCAGGTCTGCCGCGTCGCGCGGGCTCAGCGGCTGCAAGTACTCGCCGCCGGGGGCCGGGTAGCCGGGGCCGTTGGACGGAGCCGGGTAGCCGGGGCCGCCGGGCGCGGGATAACCGGGGAAGCTACCGGGCCCCATGGGCTGGTGATTGCCGCCGTAGCCATCGTTGGGGCCCTGGTTTTGGCTGCTGTAACCGTCGGGGCCGGGGGTCCAAAAGGGGTAGTTGTGGGCCAGCACGGGCCCCCGGCCTACTTGCCGCAGCTGCAGGGGCCGGCCGGGGCGCAGCACCAGCACGAAGCTCGTTTCCAGGCCCGGCTCCAGCCATACGGGCACCCGGAAACGCTGCATCCCG
>JANXOE010000311.1 GCA_025353745.1 Hymenobacter sp. | reverse complement strand
GGCACGGTGGCTTCGCAGAAGGCGTAGAGCAGCTTGGCCCCGTTGGTGATGATGCCGCGCCATTCCTGGTCGGTGCCGGGCAGGAAGCCGGGCACGTCTTCGAGCACCAGCAGCGGGATGTTGAACGAGTCGCAGAAGCGCACGAAGCGCGCCGCTTTGGTGCTGGCGTTGATGTCGAGCACGCCGGCCAGCACCGCCGGCTGGTTGCCCACGATGCCGATGCTGCGGCCCGCCAGCCGCGCGAAGCCCACCACGATGTTCTCGGCAAAATTGCGGTGCACCTCCATAAACGAGTCGGCATCAACCAGGCCGGCAACCACTTCGCGGATGTCGTAGGGCTGGTTGGCGTTGTCGGGGATGAGCGTGTCAAGCTGCGGGCGGCTCTCGTCGCCCGGCGCGGAGTAGGGCTGGGCGGGGGCCGTCTCCTCGCAGTTTTGGGGCATGTAGCTCAGCAATTGCTTGAGCTGCTGAATGCACACCACCTCGTTGGCGGCCGTGAAGTGCGTGACGCCGCTCTTGGTGCTGTGCGTGCTCGCGCCGCCCAGCTCCTCGCTGGTCACGTTTTCGTGGGTCACGGTTTTCACCACGCTGGGGCCCGTCACGAACATGTAGCTCGTGTTTTCCACCATCGAAATGAAATCGGTGATGGCCGGCGAGTACACGGCCCCGCCGGCGCAGGGCCCCATGATGGCCGAGAGCTGCGGCACCACGCCGCTGGCCAGCGTGTTCTTGTAAAAGATGTCGGCGTAGCCGCCCAGGCTCACCACGCCTTCCTGGATGCGGGCCCCGCCGGAGTCGTTCAGGCCAATCACGGGGGCCCCGTTCTTCAGGGCCAGGTCCATGATTTTCACGATTTTCTCGGCGTGGGTTTCGCTCAGCGAGCCGCCGAACACCGTGAAATCCTGCGAGAAAACGTACACCAGCCGGCCGTGCACGGTGCCGTAGCCCGTCACCACGCCGTCGCCGAGGTAGTGCTCTTTGTCGAGCCCGAAATCCTTGGCCCGGTGCATCACAAACTTGCCAATCTCTTCAAACGAGCCTTCGTCGAGCAGCAGGTCGAGCCGCTCGCGGGCGGTGAGCTTGCCTTTTTGGTGCTGCGAATCGATGCGGGCCTGGCCGCCACCGAGCAGCGCTTCAGCGTTTTTGCGGGCCAGTAGTTCGGTTTTGGAAAGTGCGTCGTGGGCGTGCGGGTCGGGCATTGCGGGCGGGGAAGGGGCGAAAAAGCAGAAACCCAAAGATAGGCCGCGGGCCCGCTAAGCGGCCCCGGCCCGGCGGGCTTCACGAATTCAGCCCCAGCACGAGCAGCATGAACGCGAACTGCCGCGCCGTGTCGTCGATGGACTTGAACCGGCCGGAGGCCCCGCCGTGGCCGGCGGCCATGTCGGTGTGGAGCAGCAGCAGGTTGCGGTCGGTTTTGGTGGCGCGCAGCTTGGCCACCCACTTGGCGGGCTCGAAATACTGCACCTGCGAGTCGTGCAGGCCGGTGGTAACGAGCAGATTGGGGTAGGCCTGGGTCTTCACGTTGTCGTAGGGCGAGTAGGAAAGCATGTACTTGAAGTACTGCTCATCGGCGGGGTTGCCCCACTGGTCGTACTCGCCGGTGGTGAGCGGGATGCTGGGGTCCGACATAGTCGTCACCACGTCCACGAACGGCACGGCGGCCACCACGCCCTTGTACAAATCGGGGCGCATGTTCACGATGGCGCCCATCAGCAGGCCCCCCGCGCTGCCGCCCAGGGCAAAGAGCTTGGCCGTGGACGTGTACTGGCGCTGGCCGGCCCCGGCGGGCAGGGCATGGGCTTGGGTGAGGTACTCCGAGCAGTCGATGAAGTCAGTAAAGCTATTGATCTTGTGTAGCATGCGCCCGGTTTCAAACCACTGCCGGCCCATTTCCTGCCCGCCCCGGATGTTGCAGATGGCGTACACAAACCCGCGGTTGAGCAAGCTCAGCCGCGCGGCGCTGAACGTCGGGTCGGTCGAGTAGCCGTAGGAGCCGTAGGCATACTGGAGCAGCGGGGCGCTGCCGTCGAGCTTCGTGCCTTTTTTGTACACGATGGACATGGGAATCATTACGTTGTCGCGACTCTTGACGAACACGCGGTCCGTCGCGTAATCGGCTTTGTTGAAGCCGCCGAGCACCGCCTGCTCCTTGCGCAGCGTGCTTTTACGGGTGGCCAGGTCGTAGTCGAACACCGATGTCGGCGTAGTGAGCGAAGTGTAGTTGTAGCGCAGCGTCGGCGTGTCGAACTCCGGATTTACGCCAATGGTGGCCGTGTACGCCACTTCGCTGAAGCCGATTTTTTGCTCCGCCTTGTCCTTCCACCGGATGGTGCGCAGCTGCAACAGGCCGTCGCGGCGCTCGTTCAGCACCAGGTAGTCCTTGAACAAGTCGAAGCCGGCCAGGAACTGATCGGGGTGGCGCGGCAGCGCGTCCTGCCAGGCGGTCTTGGCGGGGTTGGCCACGGGCGTCACCACCAGCCGGTAGTTGGGGGCCTGCCAGTTGGTGCGGATGTAAAACTTATCCCCCATATTTTCCACCTCGTACAGGTGGTCGGCCTCGCGGGGCGAGAGCACCTTAAACGCACTTTTTGGGGTGGTCGCGTCAAGAAAACGGTACTCCGACGAGAGCGAGCTGCCCAACTCAATGCCAATATATTTCTTTGATTTCGTGCGGCTTACGCCCACGTGGAAGGTGTTGTCCTTCTCCTCGTACACCAGGGCGTCCTGCGTGGGGTCGGTGCCCAGCGTGTGGCGGTACACCTGGAATGGGAGGAGGGTCGTGACGTCTTTTTTGGTGTAAAAAACCGTTTTGTTGTCGGCGGCCCACACGGCCTCGCCGCCGGTGTTGGCAATGCGCTCCGGGTACAGCTTGCCGGTGGCCAAATCTTTGAACCGCAGGCCGTACAGCCGGCGACTCACCGTGTCGGCCGAAAAGGCCAGCACCTGGTTGTTGTCGCTCACGGCCCAGCCGCCAATCTGGAAATAGGGCTTGTCCTGGCCCATCTGATTAGCGTTGAGCAACACTTCTTCGGGGGCCGTCAGGCTGCCTTTTTTGCGGCAGTAAATCGGGTACTCGCCGCCCGTCTCGAAGCGGGTGTAATAGTAATAGCCGTTGTCGCGGTACGGTACCGAGGCGTCGTCCTGCTTGATGCGGCCCTTTATTTCGGCCACCAGCTTCTGTTGCAGGGCCTTGGTGCCCGTCATTTGCTGGTCGTAGTAGGCGTTTTCGGCGTTGAGGTAGCCGAGCACTTCGGGACTTTCCGGCTGGTTGAGCCAGTAGTAGTTGTCCGTCCGCGTGATGCCGAAGTTGGCGAAAACCTTGGGCTTGATGGCGGCCACGGGGGCCGTCTGGGCCAGGGCGGCGGAGGTCAGAACGGCCCCCGCGCCGGCCAGGGCAGCTTGTCGAAATACTTTCATAAGGAAACCAACCAAGTAAAAGAAGGACACCCGGTCACGACAAATTCATGATCTGACTCAAGATAATGACAATGTATGGAATAGCTAACAAAAAAGCCGGCCCCCATCAGGGAGCCGGCTGTATTAAATTGAGCGTTTCGGCGCAAACGAACTACTTCTTGTCCGCGTCCGGTGCTTCGGGGGCCTCGGCCGGCCGCTCGTCGCTGGCCAGGTTGGGCTTCTCGTCGCTCTTGCTCACGGCAAAGGTCAACTCCTCCTTCCCGTCCTCGTAGTCGGCGGTGATGACGTCGCCGTGCAGCACCTGGGCTTTGAGGATTTCTTCGGCAATCGGGTCTTCGATGTACTTCTGGATGGCACGGTTCAGCGGCCGGGCCCCGTACTTGGGATCGTAGCCCTTCTCCGCCACAAAATCCTTGGCTTTGTCGGTCAGCTCCACTTTGTAGCCCAGCGCGTTGACGCGCACGAACAGCTTGCGCAGGCTGATTTCGATGATCTTGTGGATGTCTTTCTTCTCCAGGGAGTTGAAGACAATCACGTCGTCCAAGCGGTTGAGGAACTCGGGCGAGAACGTCTTTTTCAGGGCGTTGGTAATTGTGCCCTTGGTCAGCTCGTCCATGTTGTCCTGCCGGGCCTTGGTGCCAAAGCCGATGCCCGCGCCAAAGTCCTGCAAGTCACGGGCCCCGATGTTCGAGGTCATGATGATGATGGTGTTGCGGAAGTCCACCTTGCGGCCCAGGCCGTCGGTCAGGATGCCGTCGTCCAACACCTGCAACAGCAGGTTGTACACGTCCGGGTGCGCTTTTTCAATCTCGTCCAGCAGGATGACCGAGTACGGCTTGCGGCGGATTTTCTCCGTTAGCTGGCCGCCTTCTTCGTAGCCCACGTAGCCGGGAGGCGCGCCCACCAGGCGCGACACGCTGAATTTCTCCATGTATTCCGACATGTCGACGCGCACCAGCGCGTCTTCCTTGTCGAACAAGTACGTGGCCAGCACCTTGGCCAGCTCCGTCTTGCCCACGCCCGTCGGGCCGAGGAACACAAACGAGCCAATGGGCTTCTTCGGGTCTTTCAAGCCCACGCGGGTGCGCTGAATGGCCTTCACGAGCTGCTTGATGGCTTTTTCCTGGCCAATTACTTTGCCTTGCAGCTCCTCATTCATGTTGAGGAGCTTCTGGCTTTCGTTCTGGGCCACGCGCGAAACCGGGATGCCGGTCATCATGGCGATGACCTCGGCCACGTTTTCCTCTTTCACCGTGTAGCGCTTTTTCTTGGTCTCCTCTTCCCAGCCTTTTTTGGCCGTTTCGAGCTGATCCAATAGCTTTTTCTCGGTGTCGCGGAGCTTGGCAGCTTCCTCGTATTTCTGCGACTTCACCACACGGTTCTTCTCGCCCTTGATGTTCTCAATCTGCTCTTCGAGCGCAAGGATGTCCTCGGGCACCACAATGTTGTTGATGTGCACGCGGGCCCCGGCCTCGTCGAGGATGTCGATGGCCTTGTCGGGCAGGAACCGGTCGCTCATGTACCGGTCGCTCAGCATTACGCACTGCTCAATGGCCTTGTCGGTGTACACCACATGGTGGTGGTCCTGGTACTTGTCCTTGATGTTGTGCAGGATTTCGATCGTCTCCTCTGGCGTGGTGGGGTCCACCATCACCATCTGGAAGCGCCGGGCCAGGGCCCCGTCCTTCTCAATGTACTGGCGGTACTCGTCGAGGGTGGTGGCGCCGATGCATTGAATTTCGCCGCGGGCCAGGGCCGGCTTGAACATGTTCGAAGCATCGAGCGAGCCCGAAGCGCCGCCGGCCCCCACGATGGTGTGCAGCTCGTCGATGAACAGAATCACGTCGGGCGACTTTTCCAGCTCGTTCATCACGGCCTTCATGCGCTCTTCGAACTGGCCGCGGTACTTGGTGCCGGCCACCAACGAGGCCAGGTCCAACGTCACCACGCGCTTGTTGAACAGCACGCGGCTCACTTTTTTCTGGATGATGCGCAGGGCGAGGCCTTCGGCGATGGCCGTTTTGCCCACGCCGGGCTCGCCGATGAGAATCGGGTTGTTTTTCTTGCGGCGGCTCAGGATCTGGGCCACGCGCTCAATCTCTTTTTCGCGGCCCACGATGGGGTCGAGCTTGTCGTCTTCGGCCAGCTTGGTGAGGTCGCGGCCGAAGTTGTCGAGCACCGGGGTGCGCGACTTCTCGCCGGCCTTTTTGGCCCCGGCGGGGCCGGCGCCTTGCCCTTGGCCGCGGCCTTGCTGGCCCCCAAAAAGGCGGTCGTTGTCGTCGTCGTCGGTATCAGGGGCCTTAGCGGTGGGTGCAGCGTTGCCGTGGTAATCCAGCGAATCGCGGACGGTTTCGTAATTCACGTTGAATTTGCTGAGAATTTGAGAAGAGATGTTGTCCTCGTCGCGCAAAATGGAGAGGAGCAGGTGCTCGGTGCCGATGACTTCCGACTTGAAAATCTTGGCTTCGAGGTAAGTGATTTTCAGCACCTTCTCCGTCTGCTTGGTGAGCGGAATGGAGCCGGTGATGCTGTTGCCTTGGGTGGCCGTGTTGCGGGTGGCTTGCTCGAGCGAGAATTTCAGCTCGTCGAGGGCCACGCCCAGCTTGCGCAGCAAGCCGAGGGCCGTGCCTTCGGCTTCGCGGATCATGCCCAGCAGCAGGTGCTCCGTGCCAATGTAGTCGTGGCCCAGGCGAATGGCCTCCTCCCGGCTGAGGGAGATGACTTCCTTGACGCGGTTTGAGAATTTAGCTTCCATGCGAATAAACGTAATGAAAAAAATGGATAGCCCCGCGTCGGGAATAATAATTATAGACGAAAACGGGTCGGCCGGGTTAGCTTGAAAACAAGCCGGTTCGGGCGAAGGTTCGGGCAAGGGATAACGGGGAAACGAAAAAGGGCCGCTGAAGTTTACGGGCGATTCAACCCAAGAACGCGCCCGCCGCTGGTCCTTGCGCAAACAACAGATCCAAGACGCTCAGCCCGGGCTCAAAACCTGGGCCAAACACCTGCGGGTAGGGCCGTACCAGGCCAAAAGCCGCCAGACTGTCAGGCCCCGCGCCGTTGGCTTTGGGGCTGAGCCAGTCGCGCCGGTCCAGCAGCGGCGAGGGCCCCGGCAGCCCGGGTGCGTGGTAGTCGGCGGTGAAGGAAATGGGCAGGGTGAGGCGGAAACAACGCAGCTGTAAGCGTAAAAAAGCCAGGTTCAGCTCGAAAAGGCGGCCAGGCTTCTGCTTATAAATGTCGTGCAGGTAGTCGGCGTAATACTCAAAGTACGGGCTGTTGCCGTAAGCGGTTTGCAGGGTGCGCCAGTGGCGGTGGATCCAGTTTTGGCGGTAATCAATCTCAATATCGGACGTTCTGACCTTTTCGGCGCGGTTGCCGGCCACCACCGGCACCGTCAGGGCCTGCACGCCCTGCGCCGTGCGGATGAGGCAGCGGTTGCGGTAGGTTTGCTTGCGGTAATTTTCCTGTGCCTCCAGCACCAGGCCGTCGGCCCGGAGCAAGGCCGCAAAAAACGCCGCCGGTGGGTGGTAATGCAATTCGGACAGTAATATCACGGATTTAATCGAATTTTTTTGAATTTCACGAATTTTCGGCAAAGAACGGGGCTAGTCCGGGGCCGTCGCGGCCGCGTTACTTTTGCATCATGCGTTGTTTTCTGCTGATTTCGGCCTTCGTTGGCTCCTGGGTTCTTTCGCCGGCTGCCCAAGGAGGGCCCCCGCGGCTGCTGCTCGACGTGGCCCGCTTCCGCAACCTGAACCAAGTGGAGAAAGGGGCCGAGGTGGAGCTGTACGTCACGGTGCCCACGCAGTCGCTCACCTACCGGCAGCGGGCCCCGCGGGCGTTTCAGGCGGCGGCCACCGTCACGCTGGAAGTGCTGAGGGCCGACGGCAAGCCCATTTACCGCGAAGTAGTAGTGCTGAAGCCGCCGGTCATCAACGACACCACGATGGCCCTGAAAAACCCGGTCAGCTTCCTCAAGCGCGTGCTGCTGCCCGACGGGCGCTACACGCTGCGCGGCACCGTGCGTGACCAGTACCGCCGCGCCAACGGCGAGGCCGTGGTGGAGCGCCCCCTGGTGCTGGCCGCCCCCGCCGGCTCAGCCCTGAGCGACGTGCTCCTGCTGGCCCGCCCCGCCGTGAAAAGCAACGGCGACGACGCGTTCATGCGCGGCGGCTACCTGCTCACACGGGCCCCCGGCGGCTTTTTTGGCCGCGGGGCCGACAATTTGTATTTCTACACCGAGCTGCAGGGGGCCCCGGCCGGCCAGGCCCTGCGCCTGCACTACCACCTGGCGGCCCCCGACGGCACCGCCGCCGATGCCGACGCTGCCCTCACGCCCCAGGCCGGGCGGCCCACCGCCGTAACCGGGCAATTGCCCTTCGGCCCGCTGCCCGAAGGCGAGTTTGCGCTGCTCGTCGACGTGTACAGCGGCAAGAAGCTGCTGACCAGCCACCGCGTTGCCGGCCGCCGCAGCACCACCGAGTACGCCCCGGCGGGGGCCGTGTCGCGGTGAGCGCGCCGCCCGCCCGGCCCTACCCGTGGTACTACGCGCCGCTGAACTGGCTGCTGCTGGGCCTGGCCGCGCTGCCGCTGCCGGTGCTGTACGCGGTGGCCGACGGGCTGTACTTCCTGCTGGCCTACGCGCTGCGCTACCGGGGCCGGGTGGTGCAGGAAAACCTGCGCCGCTCGTTCCCGGAGAAGAGCGACGCGGAGCGCCGCCGCATCGGCCGGGCTTTTTACCGGCACTTCACCCAGCTTTTGGTCGAGATTCTCAAGCTGGCCGCCATCAGCCCCGAAGAATTGTCGCGCCGGGCCCGGTGGGTGAACCCCGAGCTGATGGCCAGGGCCCTGGCGCGCCCGCACCCGGTCATCACCCTGGGCTCGCACATGGGCAACTGGGAGTGGATCCTGGGCAGCGGCGCGCTGGCACTGCCCGGCGTGATGGCGGGCGTGTACAAGCCGTTCAAAAACCCGTTCGTCGAGGCGTTCATGCGGCGGGTGCGCACGCGCCTGGGGGCCGAGGCGGTGCCCATGCTGGCCACGCTGCGCTACCTGGTGCAGCACCGGCGCGGCGGCCGCAACATCAGCCTGCTCACCGACCAGGCCGCCGGCCCCGAAGACCGCCCGTACTGGACCGAGTTTCTGCACCAGGACACGGGCTTCTATAGCAGCGCCGAGCGGCTGGCCGCGCAGTTCGACTGCGTTGTGCTCTACGTGGGCATCCGGCGGGTGCGGCGGGGCCACTACGAAATCAAGTTCACGGAAATGCCCGGGGCGGGGGCCGTCGCGGCCGCCGCGGAAGGGGAGTTTCCCATCACCGAGGCCTTCGCCCGGCAGCTGGAGCGCGACATCCAGGCCTCGCCCGAGCAGTACCTGTGGACGCACCGCCGCTGGAAGCACCAGCGGGACCGCGCCCCGCTCTAACCCGGAATGGCCGGCCGCGTTGCGCGCGGCCGGCCATTCTCGGGTATAAAATTTTGGGCAAAGCCCGGGCCTACAGGTACTGCTCGATGTCGCCGGCCCCTTGGCGCACCAGCTCGAAGTCGTCGTTGGTGCAGTCGATGATGGTGCTGGGCACGTTGCCGCCGAAGCCGCCGTCGATGACCAGGTCCACCAGGGCGCGGTATTTCTCAAAAATCAGGTCGGGGTCGGTCACGTATTCTTCGAGCGTGTTCTCGTCGCTGCGCACCGACGTACTCACGATGGGGTTACCGAACTCCTTCACCAGCTGGCGGATGATCTGGTTGTCGGGCACCCGGATGCCCACCGTTTTGCGCTTCACGCCGCCGTGGCGGGGGGCCTTGGCGCTGGCCTCGAAGAGGAACGTGAAGGGCCCCGGCAGGGCTTTTTTGATGACCTTGTAGGTGGTGGTGCTGATGCCGTGGGCGTAGTCGCTGATGTGCGACAGGTCGTGGCAAATAAAGCTCAGGTTGGCTTTTTCGGGAACCAGGCCCTTGATGCGGCACACCCGTTCGACGGCCTTGGCGTTGGTCACATCGCAGCCGATGCCGTACACCGTATCGGTGGGGTAAATGATGACGCCGCCCTTGCGGAGCACGTCCACAGCCTGCTGGATGCGGTTGATGGGCGGGTTGTCGGGGTGGATGCGAAGAAGCGTGGCAGCCATATAATTAGGACGGGTAAGTAGGAGAGGGCGGACCGGAAAGGCCCAAAAACGGGCGAAAAGTAAGCAATAACTTGGGTTCGGCCCGCCGCGGAATTCTGCAGACCGCCCGGGGCCCCGGCCGGCGGGTGCGTACTTTTGGTGTTGCACTTTCGATTTCCCTGCTTTTTCCCATGCCCGAACCTGCCAAACTGTCAAGCGTGGAGCGCCGCGACCTCTCGGTGCGCCGCCGCAACCGCAACGCCACCATTGTCTCCATCCTGGGCCTGGGCCTGGTGTGTTTTTCGTATTATTTCTACCAGGTTTTCTTCACGCCCAACATCGAAACCAAGGGCAAGCCCGCCTACGTGCTGGTGCACCGAGGGGCCACCTGGAAGGCCGTGCTCGACTCCGTCGATAAAACCCGCACCGTGGTCGACCCGCTCTCGCTGCACTTTGTGGCCCGGCTGATGAAGTACGACCGCCCCGGGGCCGTGAAGCCCGGCCGCTACGAGCTGAAGGACGGCTACACCAACCGCCAGCTCATCGGCGTGCTGCGGGCCGGCATCCAGTCGCCGCTCAAGCTCACCTTCGCCAACGTGCGCCTGCGCCGCGAGCTGGCCGTCAAGCTCTCGCACCAGATCGACGCCCGCCCCGCCCAGATCGACTCGCTGCTGGGCAGCCCCGCCTACACGCGCAGCCTCGGCTTCGACACCACCACGGTGCTCACCATGTTCATCCCGAACACCTACGAGCTGTACTGGAACACCTCGGCCCCCAGCCTGATGCAGCGCCTGAAAAAGGAGTACGAGAAGTTCTGGACGCCCGCCCGCGACGCAGCCCGCGAGAAAGAACACCTCACCCGCGCCCAGGTGAGCACGCTGGCCAGCATCGTGGAGGCCGAGCAGCAGCAGCACGCCGACGAGCGCCCCCGCATCGCGGCCGTGTACCTGAACCGCTTGAAAAAAGGCATGAAGCTGCAAGCCGACCCCACCGTGGTGTACGCCAACGGCGACTTCACCATCAAGCGCGTGCTGAACGTGCACCTGCAAAAAGACTCGCCCTACAACACCTACCGGTACGCCGGCCTGCCGCCGGGGCCCATCGACCTGCCCAGCATCGCCAGCATCGACGCCGTGCTGCACCCCGAGGAGAACAACTACCTGTATTTCTGCGCCAAAGAAGATTTCAGCGGCTACCACGCCTTTGCTGCCAACGAGGCGGGCCACCTGCTGAACGCCCGCCGCTACCAGGCGGCCCTGAACCGGGCGGGCATCAAGTAAGCGCTGACGCAAAGCGCGGGCTTCGCGCCCGGCCGCTGACAAATGCAAACGCCCACACCGTTCAACAAGCGCAAAGCCCGCGCTTCACGTTCCCGCGTACTATGTTTTCTTACGACGTGCAAATCCGCGTGCGCTACGCCGAAACCGACCAGATGGGCTACGTGTACCATGGCAACTACGCGGCGTATTTTGAGGTGGCGCGCACCGAGGCGTTCCGGCAGCTCGGCATTTCGTACAAGGCGATGGAAGCCGCGGGCGTGGGCATGCCGGTGGGGGAGCTGCGCACCAGGTTTCGCCGCCCGGCCCGCTACGACGACCTGCTGACCGTGCGCCTGCTGCTGCGCCAACCCGCCCGCGGGGCCAGCGTATTGTTCGAGTACGAAGTGTACAACGAAGCCCGGGAGCTGCTCAGCGAGGGCCACACGCTGATGGTGTTCGTGCGCTCGGCCAGCGGGCGGCCCGTGCCGGTGCCGGCCGACGTGCGCGAAAAGCTGGCGCCGTATTTTGAAGGGAATTGAACGTTTATTGCTCGTCTTTAGCTATCAACCGTTGACTGCCCCCGTGAAAGCCCCCACCGCCCCCCGCCGCCGCGCCCAGCTGCCCGACCTGCGCCGGCAACGGCCCTACCGGCGCGCCATCGTGGGCCTGAAGCGCCTGCGCCTGCCCGGGGGCCGGGCCTCGCTCTACGACTTGATTGACCGGGTGCTGCTGGAGCTGCGCGTTGACAGCCTCGAAAAGCGCTCCGCCTACATGGCCTTCAACCTCACGGTGGCCCTGTTCCCGACCATCATTTTCCTGTTCACGCTCATCCCCTACATTCCGGTCCCGAACCTGAACGTGGACATTCTCCAGTTCCTGGCCGATTTCATGCCGCCCGAGCTCTACGCCGCCACGGCTTCCACCATCGAGGACATCGTGAACATCCCGCACGGCGGGCTGCTGTCCTTCGGGTTCGGCACGGCCCTGGTGCTCAGCTCCAACGGCATCATGGCGCTGCTCGACGCCTTTGAGAAGAAATACCCCAGCTTCAAGCACCGCAGCTACTTGCGCAAGCGCCTCATCGCCACGGGCCTGACGTTTGTGCTGGCCTCCATTCTGGTGCTGGCCATTGCCGGCATCTTCTTCGGCACCTACCTCATCGACGGGCTCGTGTTTTACGAAATCGTGCCCGAGCGCTACACCGACCTCGTGATTTCGCTCGTGCGCTACGGCTCGCTGCTGGGGCTGTTTCTGAGCACGACGTGCGTGATTTACCACTTCGTGCCGCCCGTGCACGAGCGCTGGCCGCTGCTCTCGGCGGGGGCCGTGGTGGCCACGCTGCTCATCTTCCTGGTGTCGTTCCTGTTCACGCTCTACGTGCGCATCTTCGACTCGTACAACCACTTTTACGGCTCCATCGGGGCCCTGGTGGGCTTCATGGTGTGGCTCGAATTTGTGTGCATGACGCTCATCATCGGCTTCGAGGTGAACGTGAGCATCGACGCGGTGACGGGCCGGGTGAAAAAATCTGACCGCTTGATCCTGAGCACCGGACACCCCGTGGCGGGGCGCTGACGGCCGGTTTTCTGCAAAAAAATGCGCCCGCCCCATTGCGCAGCGGGCATTGATTCTTACTTTTGCGGTCCCCGAACCACTCGGGGGCATTTATAGAGAGGTGGCAGAGTGGTCGAATGCGACGGTTTCGAAAACCGTTATACCGGCAACGGTATCGGGGGTTCGAATCCCCCCTTCTCTACAAAAAAGGCTTTTTCTAGTTCAGAAAAGGCCTTTTTTGCTTATTAGCACCCGGCTTTGCAGGCTTTTCTTACCCAGAGAAGTGGCAGAGTGGTCGATTGCGGCGGTCTTGAAAACCGCTGACTGTAACAGGTCCGGGGGTTCGAATCCCTCCTTCTCTGCAACGGCCGGTTGCTAATGGCTTGCCCGCCGGGTTTCCCGGCGGGCATTTTTGTGCCCAGCCGCGGCCCGGGGCCCGCAGCAACGCGGGCGGGCGCTGCGCCGTTGGGAGCCCTAACCGCCGCGCTTTTACCTTTGGCTTCATGCTCCGATTTTTTATTTTATTGTTGGCGCTGAGCGGGCTGGGCTTGGCGCCGGCGGCCGCCTACTCGGTGCTCACGCACGAGGCCAACGTCGATTCGTGCTGGAAGCCCTGCCTGCTGCCGGCCCTGGAGCGCCGCTTTCCCGGGGCCACCGCCGACGAGCAGGAAAAAGCCCGCGCCTACGCCTACGGCGGCGCCATCATCCAGGACATGGGCTACTATCCGCTGGGGGCCCCGCTTTTCACCAACCTGACCCACTACGTGCGCTCGGGCGACTTCGTGCGCAACCTGCTCGACGGGGCCCAGGACCGCAACGAGTACGCGTTTGCGCTGGGGGCCCTCGCCCACTACGCCGCCGACCTGCACGGCCACGCCGAGGGCACCAACCGCGCCGTGGCCCTCGTCTACCCCGAGCTGAAGGCCCGGTTCGGCGACGTCAT
>JANXOE010000231.1 GCA_025353745.1 Hymenobacter sp. | reverse complement strand
CTTGCGGTATTGGTGTTTGAGACCAACGCGTCTACCGGTTCCGCCATCCGGGCAGGATGAGTTTGCAGAACAATTCCGCTCTGCCGGTATCAGGAGCGGGCCGCAAAGGTAGCCACCTGCCGCTGGATGCGCAACAGGTAGCGCTTTTTTAGGTAATAAGTGAGCACCTGGCGCAGGGCGGCGGGGCGATGGTCGGCGGGCAATTGGTCGTAGCCGGCCAGCACGGGCTGAATGCCGGCCTCGAGCGTGTCGGCCAGGGCCTGGGCCTCGGCGGCGACGGGGGCTACGGCGGCGGGGTTGGGGCCCAATTCCAATTCCATCAATTGCTCGTTGAGGTCCATCACGTCCATCAAAAAATCGGGCGGCAGCTGTTCCGATTGGCCTTCGACCAGCAGGCCGTGGAGGCGCAGCAAGTAGGCCATGCGCTGGTCGGCGTCGGCCAGGGTGCGGTAGGCGTCGGTGTTGAGCGTGGCCTGGCGCAACATCTCGGCTTGGTTGTCGGGCGCCGACGTGGCATGGAAATCGGGGTGCGTTTCGCGGCTTTTGGCGTAGTAGAGGCGCTGGAGGGCCGCCTCGTCGGGCAGAAATGATTCGGACAGGCCGTAGAAGGCAAAGTAGTCGGTCACTTATTTTATCGCTGATTTTCGCTGATTAACCGGGATTGTACCGACTTGGTTGCCGGTCAGGCGTGATTTTGTGGAAGGCGCCAGCTCGCCGGCGCGTAGGGCCCCGGGAAGCCCGTCCGGGCCCGCTTCGCCCGCGCCGCGCCGCCGCTACCCGGCCGCGAGCAGCGAGGAAAAAGCCGTGGCCGGGGCCGCAAAAAGCCGCTTGGTGGCCGGCCACACCTCGCCGAACAGGACCGAACGGCGGTAGGCGTTGAGCGCGGCCGCGTCGTCCCAGTGGCTGAAAGTGCAGTAGACGTTGGGTTGATCGGCGTCTTGCCACAGCTCGAGGTGGCGGCAGCCGGGCTGCTGCCGAATGCAGGGCCCCGAGGCGTGGAAAAGCGCCAGGAACGCCGGCACCCGCGCCGGCTCGAACGTCATGCGAACTACGCGTAACAGCATAAACAACTGAACAATGTATTCGGGCCCGCCCGGGATGAAGAAGATTTGGGCGCGCAAGCCGGGCTACAACCAGCCCCGGCCTGCGCCGTAAAGCTCGGGAGATTCACTTCAACTCCTCCCTTTCCTTTATGAAGACCATTTTTTCGCGTTCCCCGGTTCCGAATTGGCTGGCGGCCCTGGCCGCCGGCCTGCTGCTGGGCGGCTGCAACGGCAAGCCCGCCGCCACCGAAACCGACAAAACCGCCGTGGTGGTACCCGGCGGAACCACCAAAGCGTCGGACAGCACCGCTACCACGGCCCCGGCCGCCGGCACCGCCAGCGCGGTAAAGCCCACCGGCCCCAAGCCCGCCTGGGGCCCTGGCATCCAGCCCGAAATGCAGGCCGTGATTGAGCAGCTGATGAGCTTTAAGGCCCCGCCGCTTCCCTCGCTCACGCCCCAGCAGGCGCGCAAGCAGCCCGGGGCCGCCGAGGCGGTCACCAAGCAGATGGTCATCAGCCATGTTCCGCGGCCGCCGATGAACGTGGACACCGCAAGCAAAACCCTGGCGCCCGGCCTGAAAGCCCGTATCTACACGCCCAGGTCGGGCGCAGCGCCGTTTCCCGTTATCGTGTACTACCACGGCGGCGGCTGGGTGATTGCCACCATCGATACCTACGGCCCGTCGGCCCAGGCGCTGGCCGAGCAGGTGGGGGCCGTGGTGGTGTCGGTGGCCTACCGCCAGGGCCCCGAGCACCGGTTCCCGGCGGCCCACGACGACAGCTTCGCCGCCTACCAGTGGGTGCTGCAAAACGCCGCCAGCATCAAGGGCGACCCGAAAAACGTGGCCGTGATGGGCGAAAGCGCTGGCGGCGGCCTAGCCGGGGCCGTCAGCCTGATGGCCCGCGACACCAAATTGCCGCTGCCCAAGTACCAGGTGCTGGTGTACCCCATCGCCGGTTACAACCAAAACACGCCGTCGTACCTCAAAAGCACCGACTACGCGCCCCTGAACAAGGCCGGCATGGGCTGGTTCTTCAAAAATTACCTGCGCACGCCCGCCGACGGCAAAGACCCGCGCATCAACCTCGTGGGGGCCAACCTGAAGGGCTTGCCGCCCACCACCATCATCGCGGCCGAGTACGACCCGTTGCTGAGCGAAGGCAAAATGCTGGCCGACAACCTGCAAAAAGCCGGTGTGAAGGTCGATTACAAGCTTTATAAGGGCACGACCCACGAGTTCTACGGCATGGGGGCCGTGGTGCCCCAGGCCAAAGACGCCGAACAGGTGGTGGCCAACGACCTGAAAAAGGCGTTCGGCAAGTAGGCACCTGCTTTCCTGAGAACAAGGCCGTCATGCTTCGCCAAGCGAAGCATGACGGCCTTTTTTGCGGTAAGTGCAGTTGTTTAACTATTTATTCTGCCGCAAAGCGCACGTCCACCTGCGAGTCGAAGTGCAGGCCCAGCAGCTCGGCGGCGTTGCCCTGGCAAATGCCCAGGCACAGGCAGTCCTGGCTGTTGAAGACCGTGACGGCCTCGCCCGGCGCGGCGGCCGAAAAATGCGGCTGCAGCTCGCGCACCACCTCGCGGCCGAAGTGCACGCTGAACGGCCGGCCGTGGCCCACGGCTTCCACCGCCGCGCGCGAAATGTTGGTGATTAGGTTGCCGTAGTGGTCCACGTGCGCCACGTGGCCCGTGATGCGGTGGTCCTGCAGCCGCAGCTGGCGGTTGGTGAGCACGTGCAGCGCCGTGGCGAGGGCCCCCAGGCCGGCCAGGGGCGCGCCCTGGGCCAGGGCCACGGCGGCGGGCAGCAGCACGTCGCGGGTGGGGGAGGCGGTGGGGCCGGCCGGCAGGGCCACCCACTCGTCGGGGGGGCCGTCGCAGAGCAGGGCCAGTACGCCGTTATCAGCCACCGCGAAGTAATGGCCAGCGAAGCGCGCGGCGTGCCACGCCGGCACGGGGCCCGCGCCGTGGTCGTTCACGCCGACCACGTGCACGGTGCCGGCCGGAAAATCGCGGAACACGGCCCGTAGAACGTGCACGGCGTGCGCGGTGTTAAAAGGCTCGACGCCGTGGCTGATGTCGACCACCGGCACGGCCGGGGCCAGGCGCAGCAGCCGGGCCCGGAGCGCGGCCACGTAGTGGTCGCGGTAGCCAAAATCCGTCAGCAACGTTATCAAACCCATGTGGCGTACCCGCGTTCCGTAGTTTTTCGTAGTATTGTCCAGCCGCTCGGGCCGGGGCAAAAGTAGCCGGTTTGCGCCGATGAACCGGCCGTTTCCTGCGGCCCCGCCTGCCTGTTTCCTCCTCACTTCCTCACCCCCAAAAGATTGGTCGAAAAAGTCATCATCCTTGAAAACATGTCGCTGGTTGATTTCCTCGGAGCCGACAACCAGAACATTCGCCAGCTGGCAGCCGCGTTTCCGGGCTCGAAAATCATCAGCCGCGGCAACGAAATCAAAATCCAGGGCCGGACGGAAGTCATCGCCCGCATCAACGACATCCTTTCCTCGCTCATCGAGCACTACCACCAGTACGGCAGCATCAGCGACCGCGACGTGAACCAGTACCTTTCGGCCACCAGCGAGGAGGCCGAAGGCCGGGTGCTGGCCGCCTCGCCCGACGTGATTTTGTTCGGGGCCAAGGGCGGCGTCATCAAGGCCAAAACGCCGAACCAGCAAAAGCTGGTCGATACGGTGATGAAGCACGATCTGACCTTCACGCTGGGGCCCGCCGGCACCGGCAAAACCTACATTTCGGTGGCCCTGGCCGTGCGGGCCCTAAAAAACAAGGAGGTGAAGAAAATCATCATCTCGCGCCCCGTGGTGGAGGCCGGCGAAAGCCTCGGCTTCCTGCCCGGCGACATGAAGGAGAAGGTGGACCCCTACCTGCGCCCGATTTACGACGCGCTGGAGGACATGATTCCGGCCGAAAAGCTGAAGTTTTACCAGGAAAACAAGATCATCGAAATCGCGCCCCTGGCCTACATGCGCGGCCGCACGCTGAACAACGCCTTCGTGCTGCTCGACGAGGCCCAGAACACCACGCCGAGCCAGATTAAGATGTTTCTGACCCGCATGGGCCCCACGGCCAAGGTGATGGTGAACGGCGACCGCAGCCAGATCGACCTGCCCACCCGCCAAAAGTCGGGCCTGGTGCAGGCCATGGACATCCTGAAAAACGTGCAGGGCATCGGCTACGTCGAGATGACGTCGGAAGACGTGGTGCGCCACCGCCTGGTGAAGGAGATCGTGGAAGCCTACGACCAATACGACACCGAAGAAATGACCCGCCAGGCCCAGCAAAACAACGCCAATGGCCAGCGCCGCGACGAGCGCCACGAGCGCCGCCTGCGCGAGCAGCAAGCAGAGCCGGCCCCCGAGTCGGAGCTGCCCGTGAACCACGAGCAGGCCATTTGAATTTCGGCTTGAGCGGGCTGTCCGGCTCGTCAACAAAAACATAATTGCAAAGAGCGCAAAGCGGTTGCTTCCCGGAGCGGCGGCTTTGCGCTCTTTTAAGGTAATTCCCAATCTTTGCTGCCCCGCTCAGAGGGCCCCATAATCCGTGCAACCCGAAAAATCCGCTGAATCCGTGGTCCGCGTCCGCGACCTGCGCGACCTCGACGCCGCCTTTTCCGTTCGCGAGCAAGTGTTCGTCGCCGAGCAAGGCGTACCTGCCGCCCTGGAATGCGATGCCCACGACCGCGCCGCCGCCACCCGCCACTACCTGGCCCGGGCCCCCGACGGCCGCCCCGCCGGGGCCGCCCGCTGGCGCCCCACCGACCGCGGCGTGAAGCTGGAGCGCTTCGCCGTGCTGGCCGGGTTCCGCAACCAGCGAGTTGGGGAAGCTTTGCTGCACAAGGTGCTGGCCGATGTGCGCGCCGAGGCCCCCGGGGCCCTCGTGTACCTGCACGCCCAGCTGCGGGCGGTGCCGTTCTACGAGCGGGCCGGGTTTCGTAAGGAAGGAGACCTGTTCGAAGAAGCCGGTATTCAGCACTACAAAATGGTGCTGGGCTAACCGCCGCGCTTATCTTGGCGGCTGAATTCGCCAAGCCGTTTTTTTGCCATGATTACCTGGGCCAGGTTTCCCTTTCTGCGCTACACCCCGGCGCTGATTTTGGGCATTGTGGCCTACCTGGGTCTGGGGGCCCTATGGCCGCCGATCTGGCCCGGGGCCCTCGGCCTGGCGGTGGGGAGCGCGGCCGTGCTGGCCTGGGCCGTGCGCCGGCCCAGCCTCGCCGCCACCGACGCGGCGGGGCTGCTCTCGCTGCTGGCCGTGGCCGCGCTGGGGGCCGCCCTGGCCCAGCGCGCCACCGAAAGCCGCCGCGCCGACCACCTCGCTCAGGTTGTCGCCCGCATCGAAGCCTACGAGGCCGTGGTGGACGACTACACCGTGGCCCGGCCCGCCACCTTCGCCACCACGCTACGGGTGCGGGCCGTGCGCGTGGCCGGCCGCTGGCGCACGGCCACCGGCGGCATCCGCGTGTCGG
>JANXOE010000206.1 GCA_025353745.1 Hymenobacter sp. | reverse complement strand
GACGACGAGCCGCCCGTGCCCCTGCCCGGCGTGGCCCTGAAGCTGTCCGTGACCTACCCCGCCGACGAAGAAGGCGAGGACGACCCCCAGCCCCACAACATTTTCTACCTCGAAGGCGTCTACGTGCGCCTCGACCCGTGAGCGGCGCCCCAGGGCCCCGGGCCGTTTCCGACAAGGCGTGGCGGGCGTTGATAACGACTATTGGTGGCCGCAAACCAGCAAAGGGCTGCCTCCGGTGGAAGCAGCCCTTCGAAACGCCGGAGGCGAAATGCTTTGAAGCTAGGCTTGCGCGGCTTCGGTCACGCCGGCCGGTACCACCGCCACGAACGAGCGGTCCTTGCGGCCTTTGTTGAACTGCACGGTGCCGTCCACGAGGGCGAACAGCGTGTGGTCGCGGCCGATGCCCACGTTGGCACCGGGGTGGTGCTGGGTGCCGCGCTGGCGCACGATGATGTTGCCGGCGATGAGCGTCTGCCCGCCAAAGATTTTCACGCCGAGGCGCTTGGAATGCGATTCGCGGCCGTTGTTCGACGAGCCGACACCTTTCTTGTGAGCCATGTTCTTTTGAAATTATGAATTATAAATTACGGGTTATAAATCTTTGTAAGAAAGCGCGTTAGCGCCGACTTAGATTTATAATCCAAAATTTATAAGCGGCCTTAGCCGATGCTGTTGATCATTACTTTGGTGTAGTCCTGGCGGTGGCCGTTCATCTTCTGGTAGCCCTTGCGGCGCTTCTTTTTGAAGACGAGCACCTTGTCGCCCTTCACGTGGGCGAGGATGGTGCCGGTCACGGCCACGTCCAGGGTGGGGGCGCCTACGGTGACGGAGCCGTTGTCATCGGTCAGCAGGGCGTGGCCCAGCTGCACGGTGTCGCCGACGTTGCCGGCCAGCTTGTAAGCGTAAACGAATTTGTTGGCTTCAACTTTGGTCTGTCGGCCAGCGATATTGACAATAGCGTACATCGGTCTGCGCGGGGTTTCTGAAAATCGGAAGGCAAAAGTACGGAGACGCCGCGGGAAAACCAAACCTAAGTGGTTAATCTTCATTTGCCCGACACCCGGCGGGGGCCCGCGCCGGCCGCCAAAGCCCGCCCGGCCCCCGGCCGGCGCATTGCCCTGGGGGCGGGGGCCGCGCGCCAATTGCTTTGAGGGGAGGCCGATTATGTGGACAAGTACCACTTATCCACAGGCGCTGTGTGGATAAGTGCCTGTGAATGGGTGAATTTTCGGTGTTTTTCTGTAGTGTTACTATAATGTTTCCGGGTCTGGCAGGGCCCCCAAATGCCCATAAGAATAGTTTTATTAACAAGTTTATTTTTAGTAAATCGGGCGAAAAGTTTCTGGTTTTTTGCGGGTCCCTTCGGCCGGCGGTTCCCTATCTTTGGAGTTGGGGCGGCCGTTTGGCGGCCGTGGCCCCGGACAAACAACTGCTGCCCGGGCCGGGTTGCTTGCCTGACTTCCCTCGTTTTTTTGCCATCTCAAGCCGCTACCGCATGGAACCGCTCCTCGCCGAAAACCCCAACCGCTTTGTGCTTTTTCCCATCCAGAACGATGAGGTATGGCAGTACTACAAGAAGTCGCAGGCTTCTTTCTGGACGGCCGAGGAAATTGACCTGAGCCAAGACCAGAAAGACTGGAACGGCCTCAACGACAACGAGCGCCACTTCATCAAGCACGTGCTGGCCTTCTTCGCGGCCTCCGACGGCATCGTGAACGAAAACCTGGCCGTCAACTTCATGCAGGAAGTGCAGATGCCCGAGGCCCGCTGCTTCTACGGCTTTCAGATCATGATGGAAAACATTCACAGCGAGACCTATTCGCTGCTGATCGACACCTACATCAAAGACCCCAAGGAGAAAGATTACCTCTTCAAC
>JANXOE010000021.1 GCA_025353745.1 Hymenobacter sp. | reverse complement strand
CAGGGCCCCCTTCTCCACCACGGCCACGGCGAGGCCGCGGCGCTGGCTTTCGAGGGCGCAGGCCAGCCCCACGGGGCCGGCCCCAATCACGAGGACGTCGAGCATAAAAGAGGGCCAACGCGGGTTGGCGGGTTGAGGAGCAAGGGCGCGCGAACCGCCGGGCAGCGAAGCTAACTTTGCGGCCCGCGTCCGCCGCGTTGTTGTATTCAGTTGACTTTACAGCGATGCGGGCCACAAAGTTCGCGCTCCTTCCATGCGTACCTGCGACTTGTGCGGCAGCACGGCTTTCAAAAAGCTGCCGTTTTACTACGAATTCGAAGGCCAGCGGCTGCAAGGCACGCAGTGCCGCCGCTGCGCCCTGATGTTCCTCGACCCCCAGCCCACGCCGGCCCAGCTGGAGCGGCTCTACGGCAAGGAATACTTCACCGAGCGCCCGAATTACGACCGGACGCAGCCGGAAGTCAAGTTCATCGAAGACGGCCAGAAGCAGGGGGCCCTCCAGCAGCTGCGGCCCGACAAGTTCACCGACTACATCCTGGCCCGCTACCCGGGCCGGAAATTCCGCTACCTGGAAGTGGGCTGCGGCCCCGGCTACACCCTCAAAAGCCTGCAAGCCCTGGGCTGGACCACCCACGGCCTCGAAATATCGGCGCACGCCGCCGACTTTGCCCGCCGCGAGCTGCACCTGCCCGTCGTCACGGGCAACATCGAAACCACCGAGGATTTCCACGCCGACCAGTTCGACCTCGCCTACATGGGCGACGTGCTGGAGCACCTGCGCTCGCCTTCGGCCACGCTGGCCAAGTTCCACCGCATCCTGGGGCCCTCGGGGCTGCTGGTGCTGGCCCTGCCGTCGGTGCTGAACCTGCCCACCGTGCGCCTGGGCTTCGCCGCCTACGGCCTGCTGGGCAAGGAGCGCAAGATGGACATTCCGCCCTACCACCTCTTCGAGTTCACGCCCGCCACCATCACCAAAATGCTGGAAAAGGAAGGCTTTGAAGTGGTGGAGCTCCTGAACCCGGTGAAGCCGCCGAAGCACATCCGCCTGGGCGGCAGCCTGGTGGAGAAGGCGAGCAAGCTGGCCGGCCAGTACCCCACCTATTATTTGAACAAGCTGACCGGCCGCTTCGGCGACCGGATGTTTGTGGTGGCGCGCAACGTGAAGCCGGCGTAGCCTAGCCCGAAAAAGCAAAAAGGCGCGGCCTGGGCCGCGCCTTTTTGCTTTTTCGGGGCGAGTGCGGGGCTACAGCTTGATGGTTTTGCGCGAGATTATCTTGCCGCCGAGCGTGACGGTGGCCGTGTACACGCCGGGCGCCAGGCGGCTGCCGTCGACGGGCACGGCGTGGTGGCCCACGCCGTACGTCTGATTGCCGGGCACGGTGTAGACGCGCTGCCCCAGCTGGTTGTACAAGTCGACGGTGACGGCGGCCGGGGCCAGCACGTCAAACCCCACCTGGAACGTGCCATCGAAGGGCACCGGCGTCAGCACCACGCCGGGCCCCGCTGCGGCGGGGCCGGCGGCCCGCAGCCCGAGCTGGGCCCCGAAGGCGGTCAGCGACAGAAAGTCGGCCATGATGGGCGTCACGGCGGTGTTGTCGAGCAGGCCGCGGCCGCTCAGCTGCTGGGCGTGGGTGTTGGTGTTGTCTTCGGCGGCAATCCAGATGTCCTGGGGCGTGTGGTTGCCGGGCGTGGCGCCCTGGTTGCTGCCCACGCCGGTGCTGGCGCGGGGGCCGTTGCCGTTGGTGAGCGGGTTGGAGCCGTAGGCCACCACGATGCGCCGGGCCGTGGGCGAGCTGGGGGCCGGGTAGCTTTTGCCCTGGAACGTGCTCAGGGTGTAGTCGGGAAACCAGCCGCCGGGGCCGCCGTCGCCGCGCACGAGGTTGGTGGGGGTGGCGTAGGCGGCCTCGGCGGCCGCCGATTTGGTGATCTGGCCGGCGTAGGTGCGGATTTTGGTGCCGTTCTGCTGGGCGTCGGCCTCGTCGTGCAGGCCCGTCACGGCGAAGCCGCCGCACTCGTGGTCGGAGGTGCTGAAAATCAGCGTGCGCCCGTTGGCCGGGGCCCCCATGAAGCCGCGGCCCTCGGCCACGGCGTAGTCGAAGGCCAGCACTTCCTTGATCATGTAGTCCGACGCGTACACGTTGGTGGTGTGGGCCGTGGCGGGGGTGGCCGCGTAGTTGGCCTCGCCGCCGCCCGCGAAGGCCGGCTTGTCGGTTTCAATGGCGTACTGGTTGCCGCCCGCCCCGGCCACCACGGCCAGGCCGCCGGCGTTGGCGTGCTCCAAATGGTCGATGCGGCCCGACTCCACCATCAGAAAAAAGCCCTTGCCGTTGCTCTTGGCTTGCAGCACCTTGATGGCCACGGCCGTCATGTCGGCCAGCGACGGCTCCCAGGGGGCCCCCGTCTGGCGGTCTTGCTCGAAGTTGACGTGCGAGGCGTTGAACAAGCCCAGCAGCTTTTTGCCGCCGGGGCCGAACTGCGTCAGGTCCAGGTTCAGCAGGGCGTCGCGGCTGTTCACGAACTTGTAGTTGCGCTGCTGCACGGCGTAGCTCACCAAGTCCACGTCGTCGGCGCGGCGGCCGCGGGGCAGGGTGGCGGGGGCCCCGGTGGCGGGGTTGGCAACGGGGTTGCCGGCGGCGTCCACGATGGCTTCGTAGGGGCTGGCCACGTTGCGGGGCAGGAAGTGGCGCGAGCCGCCGCCGAGCATCACGTCCAGCTCCACGCCCACTTTCGGGGTGGGCAGCACCCAGTCGCGGGCCGCGCTGTAGTGGTACGCAGCCGTCGGGCTGGCGTTGAAAACAGCTTCGTACTGCGTTTCCGTCGAAGCCAAATACTGGGCGGCGATGTAGTCTTCGAGGTCGCGGAACCAGATGTGGCTGGCAAAAGCGGCCGGCGTGGCGTGCGTCAGGCGGGCCGTGGTCACCAAGCCCACGGCGTAGCCTTGCTTTTTGGCGGCTTCCAAAATGGTTTCGATGGCCGTGCCCGACGCCGGGTTCAGGGCCAGCACTTCGTTGTCTTGCTTGCCGTTTTTGCCGCAGGCGTACACCGAAGCCCCGGGGGCCGAGTCGGTGATCCAGGAGTTGAGCGAGTGCGTCGTGACGGTGGCGTTGTACTTGAGCTTGTCCAGCGCCAGCACCTGAAAGCCCGCGTCCGACGTGTAGCGCTTGCCGCTCGTGCCCTGGCCCATGGCCATGCGGGCCGCCGTTTTGGGGGCCAGCCCGAAGCCGTCGCCGATGTAGAGGATGACGTTGCTGTTGCTGGCCGACGCCTGGGCCTGGGCCCGCAGCCCGGCCGTGCCCGCCAGCAGGGCCCCGCACAAAAGTAAACGTTTCATTTCCATGATTGTAAGCGGTTTTGGGGTGAACAGTCCGACAATACTATGCCACTGCAAAAGTGGATTTTCCCCATGACAGCCAGGTTACCGTTTCATGAACCGTTCATTACGAATGCTCGCCCACCGGCCCCAATGCGTAACAAAACCTTGATAAAACCTCTTAGTGCCAATCCAATAGCTTTGTAGAAGCCAACCCGCCACGGGCCCGGCCCTCACAACTTGCCCCGGATGTCCTCCTTTCTCCGCCATTTCCGCTGCGGCCTGGCATTGGTGCTGGCCCTGCCGGTGGGCAGCGCGGGCGCCGCCGCCCCGCCCCGCTACGCCCTGCCCACCCCCGAGCGCCCCGTGGCGCTGCTGCGGCCCGCCGGGGCCACCTATCTTGTCACGGAGCACAGCGTGCTGCGGCTGGAGGGAAAGCAGCTGGTGACCAAATACCACAGCGACAACGTGATCCGCTGCGCCGTGGCCGCCGATACGGCCCTGGTGCTGGGCACCCGGCAGGGCCTGGTGCGGGTGGGCACGGGCGCTTTTCGGGCCCACCCGCTCGCCTTGCCCACCCCCGGGGCGCAGCCCAGCATTGCGGCGCTGTTCTGCGACGCCGCGGGGGCCCTGTGGGTGGGGGCCGACGGCTACGGGGCCTTCCGCCAAACCGGCGGCGGCTTTCAGTTGGCCCTGAGCGTGCCGGCCATCAACGACGGCCTGGCCACGGCCGACAGCGCCGTGTGGCTGGCCACCAACACCGGCCTCTACCGCCAGCAGCGCGGCGCCTGGACGCGCTTCAACGAGGAGGGCGTGGCCAACCACGAAATCCCCGACAACATCGTCGAACGCCTGCTGCCCGACCACCGCGGCAACCTGTGGGTGCTGATGTCGGAGGGCGTGACGGTGTTCGCCACCGGCCCCGGCCCCGCAGCGGCCGACGCCGCCGAGCTGCCCACGGTCAAGTTCATCGGCCAGCCCGGCAACGCCGTCACGGGCCTGGCTTATTTGCGCGGCCAGGGCTACCTGTTCGCCACCGCGGCGGGGCTGCTGCTGCTGCCGGCCGCCCCCGCCGCGCCCCTCGACCGCCCCGCGCCCACCACCGACCGCGTCGAGCCGCAGCGCGCCCTGCTGCCGCTGGCGGCCCCCGCCGGGCCCGTGCTGCTGCTCCAGCCGGGCCCACACCGCCGCCTCTGGCTGGTCAGCCGCTGCGAAATCACCGTGCTGGCCGAGCGCGACGTGCGCCGGCTGGCCGCGCCCCCGGCCGGCCGCGCCGCCCGCTAAACGCCAAAAAGCCCCCGCGAACCACTGGGTCGCGGGGGCTTTCTATTTATTTGATGCCCAAAAGAGGGCCCCGGGCAGCTTACAGCAGCTCGGTGCTGCGCTTCACGAAGGCCGTGAGGGCCTCGCCTTTCAGCATACCTTGGGCCAGCAGGGCGAGGTCGAACGCTTGCTTGGCCAGCTTCTCGCCGCCCTCGGCCAGCACGCGCTGGGCCACGGGGTGGTTGGCGTTCACGGTCACGTCGAACGAGTCGGGGAAGGCCCCGAACATCTGCATGCCGCCCCCGCCGCCGGTGCGCTGCATGTCCTTCATGCGGCGCATGAACTCGTTTTGGGTGATGACCACCGGCGCGTCCTGCGGCGAGTGGGCGGCCACTTTCACGTGCATGGCCTCGTTGGC
>JANXOE010000170.1 GCA_025353745.1 Hymenobacter sp. | reverse complement strand
ACGGTGAGCGTGAAATCGGCCGAGGCCAAAAAGCCGGCCCTCACGGCCAACGAGGTGGCTTTTCAGTACGATTTGAAGAAGGGCTACGCCGATTTCACCCGCGAGCCGGGCAGCAAGGCCAGCATCGATTTGCCGTACTCGCAGTTCAAAACTACGCTCAGCGGCGGGCGCTGGGACTTTAAGAAAAAGCTGGTGCAGCTGCGCGTGGCCCCGGGCGCCGATTCCACCGCGTCGTACTTCTACGCCACGGGGGCGGCGCAGCACGGGCTCAAGTTCCGGGCCGCCACCGGCGTTTACGACCTGGCCCACTACCGCCTGCAAGCCGGGGGCGTGCCCCACATTGCCGCCGCCGACGCCTGGATCGTGCCCGACTCGGGCCGGGTGAGCATCCTGGCCAACGCCCAGCTCAACACCCTGCGCAACGCGGGCGTGGTGCTGGACTCGCTGGCCAAGTTCCACCGCCTCTACAAGGGCAACATCAAGGTGCTTTCGCGCCTGGCGTTCACGGGCGACGCCTTGTATAGCTTCAAAACGGTGCGCGATTCGTTCGCCCTCAAGTTCACGAACTTCGTGAGCGACTCGGCGGTGGCGGCCACGGGCCGCAAGGCCGGGGGCCTGTTCCGCAAGAAAGCGGGGGCCGACGCCCCGGCCAGTGCCGGCGCGGGCCCCCCCACCATTGCCACCGCCACGGTGCAGACCACTACCCGGTTTTTGCTGGCCCCGCGCATCGGCTACCGCGGCGACGTGAAGCTGAACTCGCAGCGCCGGGGCCTGATTTTCGACGGCCAGGTGCAGCTGCAGTTCGGCAAGGGCCACGCCAACGCCGAGTGGTTTGCGGTGAAGGACAGCATCGACCCCAAAAACATTAGCCTGACGCTGCGCGACGCCAAGGCCGAAGACGGGGCCCCGCTCCTGACGGGCCTGTTCCTCTCCGACCAGTCGAACAGCCTCTACCCGCTCTACGCGTCCACCGTGCCCAACCCGACCGATTTGCCGCTCTTCACCGTTGACGGCAAGCTGCACTACGACGCCAAGCGGGGCGAGTTCACGCTCTCGCGCAACGACCTGGCCGACGCCAACCGCTACGACGGGGCCGTGCTGACGTACAAGGACTCGACGGGCCAGCTCGGCTTCCGGGGGCCGATGACGTTCATCAAATCCACCAAAGAATACCGCATGGTGGGCAGCGGCGTGGGCGTGGCCAACCCCGACAGCGCCACCTACCGCGTCGACGCGCTGCTGGGCCTCGACATTGCCATGCCCGCCAAGGCCCTGGAGGTGCTCAGCAGCGAGCTGGTGAAGGTGACCAAGGGCTCGCCCGAGGCGCAGGACGGCTCGCCCAACGAGCTCTACAAGCTGGGCGAGTTCATCGGCAGCAAGGGCGTGGAAAATTACGTGGGCAGCAAGGGCCAGGCCGTGTCGCTGGCCAAGCTCAGCCCCAAGCTGGCCCACACCCTGCTGCTGAGCCGCGTGAACCTGCGCTGGAACGCCAAGAAGAAGGCGTGGTACTCGGTGGGTAAAATCGGGCTGGCCGGGGCCGGCAAGCAAAGCCTGAACGCGCTGGTGGACGGCTACATCGAAATCAAGCGCAACAACTCGACCGACGAGGTGGAGATGTACCTCGAAGCCGACCCGCAGGACTGGTACTACTTCAAGTACGCCAACAACCTGCTGCTGACCAAGAGCCAGAGCGATAACTACGACGCCGAAATCACGAGGGCCCAGAAGGGCGACTACAGCACGGCCTTGAGCTACGGCGTGTTCCTGGGCGACTTCGGCGACGTGGACGGGTTCCGCAGCCGCTTCCAGCGCGACTACCTGGGGCAGTCGGGCAAGCTGGCCGCCCGCGCCGCCGCCCCGCCCAAGCCCGACGAGCCCACCGTGGACACCGGCAAGAAAAAGAAAAAGAAGAAGGCCGACGACGGCTTTGGCACCGAAGCCGATGCCGCCGCGGCCCCGGCCCCCGAGCCCACCGGCAAAAAGAAGAGAAAGGCCAAGGACAACGACCCCTTCGGCAACGGCGAAATCACCGACGGCAGCACCCCGCCCGCCGAGGCGGCCCCCAGGAAGAAAAAGGACCAGGCCCCCGAAGCCGCTCCGGCCACCGAGGCCGCCGCGCCCCCCGCCGAAGACACCGGCCGCAAAAAGCGCAAAAAGGACAAGGAAGCCGAAGCCGCCGCCCAAGCCGCTGCCCAGGCCGCGGCCGAAGCCGGCACCCCGCCCGCCGAGGCGGCTCCCAAGGCCCAGCCCAAGGCCCCGGCCGCCGCCACCGAAACCTCCGCGCCCGACCCGAAGGCTCCGGCCGCTATCGAACCCCCGGCCCCGGCCCCGGCCGCCACCGAAACCCCCGTGCCCGACCCGGCCGCCGCCCCTGCGCCCGACCCGAAGACTCCGGCCGCGGCCACCGAAACCCCCGCGCCCGACCCGGCCCCGGCCGAGGAATCTTCCAAAAAGAAGAAGAAGGACAAGGCCGCGGCCCCCGACGACGCCCCGGCCCCCGCCGCCGATGCGCCCGTGGACGAGGCCCCCCGGAAAAAGAAGAAAAAGGACAAGAAAGCCGACCCCAACGACCCGTTCGGCGGCTCGTAGCCCGGCCCGGCCGGGCCCTGGAAAGGCCCCGCTGCCCGGCAGCGGGGCCTTTTTTGCCTGGGCGGGGCGCCAACGGCCCCGCTGTACCTTTGCCCGGCTATGAACATTCCCTTGCTGCTGCTGGCCCTGCTGGCGGCGTACTTGCTCGGCTCCATTCCCACGGCGCTGTGGGTGGGCCGCCGCTTCTTTGGCCTGGCCGACATCCGCGAGCACGGCTCCGGCAACGCCGGGGCCACCAACACCTTCCGGGTGCTGGGCAAAAAAGCCGGCTCGGCCGTGCTATTGGTCGACGCGTTCAAGGGGTTTGCGGCGGCGTATTTTCTGCCCAACGCCCTGTTGAGCGCCGGGGCCCTGGCGGGGGCCCAAAACCTGTTTTACGTACGGTTGGCTTGCGGCGTGTTGGCCGTGGTGGGGCACATCTACCCGGTGTGGGCGCAGTTCCGGGGCGGCAAGGGCGTGGCTACCATCGTGGGCATGATGCTGGCCATCGCGCCGGCCAGCGTGGGCGTGTGCGTCCTGGTGTTTCTGGCCGTGCTGGCCCTTAGCCGCTACGTATCCCTCTCGTCGATGACGGCGGGCGTGGCCTTCGCGCTGCTGCAATTGCTGCCCTGGAAGCCTTTTCGGCCCGATCTTCCGTTGCAAGTCTGGTGCGGCTTTGCGGTGGCGGCCCTGCTCGTGTACACCCACCGCGCCAACATCGGGCGGCTGCGCAGCGGCACCGAAAGCCGCGTGCCCCTGCCCTGGGCCCGTTAGCGCCGGGGCCCTCCGCCCGTATTTCTTCCGTTTGACAGCCGATAAATGAAGCCTTTTCCTCGCCTCGAAACCCCGCGGCTGGTGCTGCGCGAGCTGGCCGAAGCCGACGTGCCGCGCATCGTGGCCCTGGCCAGCGACCACGCCGTGGCCCGCAACACCCTCAACATGCCGCACCCCTACCACCCCGACTACGCCCACAACTGGCTGCGCCTCACCCGCGCCGCCTACCGGCAGGGCGAGGGCGTCACGTTTGCCGTCGAGCTGAAGGCCACCGGCGAATTCATCGGCGGCATCGGCCTCAAAATCGAGCCGCGCTTCGACCGCGGCGAGGCCGGCTACTGGCTGGGCGTGCCCTACTGGGGCCAGGGCCTGATGACCGAGGCCCTGGCCGCCGTGCTGCGCTTCGGCTTCGAGGAGCTGGCCCTGAACAAGATCATGGCCAACCACACCGGCCACAACCCCGGCTCGGGGGCCGTGATGCTCAAAAACGGCATGGTGCAGGAAGGCTATTTCGTGGAGCACATCAAGCGCGACGGCGAATACCACGACCTGGCCCAGTACCGCCTCACCCGGCGCGAGTACGCGCAGCGCCAGGCCGGCGCCTAGGCCCGGGGCCCCCGCGGGCGCTCCCAGAAGCGGTTGGCGTTGGTTTTTCGGTGCAACCGCCCGGGGTAGAGCGACCCTTCGCGTCTCCATCGTCGCGCGCAATCCTAATCGGGCAGCGATGGAGACGCGAAGGGCCGCGTCTCTACACGCGTTGAATATCGCTGAACGATGGTAGAGACGCGACCCTTCGCGTCTCCATCGTCGCGAGTAACCCAATCGTGCAGCGATGGCGGCGCGAAGGGCCGCGCCGCCACCCCGGGCGGGGGGCCCCAAGCCGCTGCCAGCGCGTTTTCGGCTGTTTCAAACCGCTTCTAAACCCATAACCTCGTTAATTCGCCCTTTCAATTCCTTTTCTCTCATCCCTTTCCTTTTTTTATGCCCACTGCCGACAACCTTCAGATCACGCTTTCCGACGCCGACCTTCAGAAGATAAACGCCGCGCTCGACACCCTCGAAACCGTGCTCGGGCCGGTGCTCATCACCCTCACGGGCAAAGAAATTCAGCGCCTGCCCAAGGCCAGCGACGGCACGCTGCCCTTCATCCAGCAGGCGCTGCTGCTTTCGGAGCAGCAGCCGCAGTTTGCCCCGGCCTACCTCGACCTGCCCGGCCTGCGCCAAGACTTGCAGGGCTGGGAGCAGCTCAACGCCATCTCGCGCCGCTTGCAGCCCCTGGCCACCGACCTGAACAGCACCACCATCAAGCTCGGCAGCGAAGCCTACGTGACGGCCCTGGCCTACTACAACGCCGTGCAGGAGGCCGCCAAGCGGGCCGTGAGCGGCGCCCGCGACGCCTTTCAGCTGCTGAAAGGTCGCTTCGAGCAGGCCGGCCCCAAAAAGGCGGCCGCCAAGGCGTAGCCCCGCGCCCCGCGGCTGCGGCCCCCGCGCCGCCGACGGCCCCGCCGTCGGCGGCGCTTTTTTGGGGGCCGGCCCCGGCAGAATTTTGCGCGCCGGGGCTTCTTTTTTAAGGACGGGGCGATGAAATTGATGCGGCCGGCCATGAAATTCACGGCCGGCCGCATTCATTACACGGCCGGTTGGGTGAATTTCACGGCCGGCCGCACCTGTTTTAGGGCGGGGCGGATGAATTTCAGGGCCCGTCGCATTTATTTCACGGCCCGCCGCACCTATTTCAGGGCCGGGCGCATCAATTTCATGCCCGGCCGGGTGAAACAAGGGGGAGGGGGGACTTCCGAAGTCCCCCCTTGCCCTTGTTTCACCCGGCTGGTTTTTATGCGCAACCCAAACCGGGGGCTACTTTTACGCCACTGTTTTTGGTTTTTTGTTTTCGTATTCTTCACCTACCCGCCCTTGCCCATGGCTGCCTCTTACCTCGCCGACAACCAGCAGCGCTTCCTCGACGAGCTGCTCGACTGGCTCCGCATCCCCAGCGTGTCGGCCGACCCCAAGTTTCAGGGCGACGTGCGCCGGGCCGCCGACTACCTGCGCGAGCGCCTGGCCGAAGCCGGCGTGCAAAACGTGGTGCTGTGCGAAACCGCCGGCAACCCCATCGTGTACGGCGACTACCTCACCGACCCCGCCCACCCCACGGTGCTCGTGTACGGCCACTACGACGTGCAGCCCGCCGACCCCTACGAGCTGTGGGCCTCGCCGCCGTTCGAGCCCGTTATCAAGGACGGCAACATTTACGCCCGGGGGGCCTGCGACGACAAGGGCCAGGTGTACATGCACGTCAAGGCGTTCGAGATGATGCTGCGCGACGGCCAGGGCGGGGTGCCCTGCAACGTCAAGTTCATGTTCGAAGGCGAGGAGGAAATCGGCTCCAACAACCTCGAAATCTTCGTGCGCGCCAACAAGGAGAAGCTCCGGGCCGACGTCGTTCTGCTCTCCGACACCGGCATGCTGGCCAACGACGTGCCCAGCATCGAGGTGGGCCTGCGCGGCCTGAGCTACCACGAAGTGGAGGTGACGGGCCCCAACCGCGACCTGCACTCGGGCCTCTACGGCGGGGCCGTGCAAAACCCCATCAACGCCCTGTGCGCGATGATTGCCAGCCTGCACGACCAGCACGGCCACATCACCATCCCCGGCTTCTACGACAACGTGGACGAGCTGAGCGCCGAGGCCCGCGCCGAGCTGGCCCGCGCCCCCTTCAGCGACGCCGACTTTGCGGCCAGCATCGGCCTGCCGGCCCCCCACGGCGAGGCCGGCTTCAGCACCATGGAGCGCACCAGCATCCGGCCCACGCTCGACGTGAACGGCATTTGGGGCGGCTACACCGGCGAGGGCGCCAAAACGGTGATTCCGTCGAAAGCCTTCGCCAAAATTTCCATGCGCCTGGTGCCCCACCAAACCAGCGCCGAGGTGGGGGCCCTGTTCCAGGAGCACTTTGCCAGCATTGCCCCGGCCGGCGTCACGGTGCAGGTGCGGCCCCACCACGGCGGCGAGCCCGTCGTGACGCCCACCGACTCGGCCGCTTACCGGGCCGCCGCCGACGCCATGGAAACCACCTTCGGCAAGCGCCCGGTGCCCACGCGCGGGGGCGGCTCCATCCCCATCGTGGCCATGTTCAAGTCGGAGCTGGGCATCGATTCGGTGCTGCTCGGCTTCGGCCTCGACTCCGACGCCATCCACTCGCCCAACGAGCACTTCGGCGTGTTCAACTTCCTGAAGGGCATCGAAACCATCCCGCACTTCTACCGCAACTACGCCGCGGCCCACTAGCCCGGCCCGCGTGGCGCCGGCCGCGGCGCCGCAAAAAGCCCATCCCTGGCGCCAGGGATGGGCTTTTTGCTGCGCCGCCAGGGGCCCTAGCGGCCCTGAAACGAGTACGACAGGTAGAGCTGAAGCGCGCTGTTGCGCGCCCGGTACTGGTAGGTGGTGTTGCCGACGGTGGTGGCCTTGCCGACGTTGGTGAAGCCGCCGTTGTAGCGCAGGCCCACGCCCAGGCCCTGCTTCTGCTGGTAGCCGATGCCGGCGAGGTAGCCAAAATCGACGCTGTTGTAGCCGTTGGTTACGTCGGTGGTGGCGGTGCCGTACTTGGTTTTTGCCGCCGCCAAAAAGCCCACCTGCGGGCCGACTTCAAAAAACAGCCCGTCGGCGTTGACGTGAAAAGCCAGCGGCACGTCCACGTAATTGAGGTGCAGCGTGCCCTCGTCGGCTTTGCCGACGTTGTACTTCGCGCCCTTTTGCGAGTACAGCAGCTCGGGCTGGAAGGCCACCATCCGGTTGATGCCGATGTTGGCAAACAAGCCGCCGTGGAAGCCCGCCATGCTGTTGAAGCCCTGCGTGTCTTTGCCCACCAGCGTGGTGAACGCCACGCCCGCCTTCAGGCCCAGCGAAACGTCGCGCGAAGAGCTTTGGCCCCGGTGCTGGGCCTGGGCGGCCCCGGCCAGGCCCGCAACCAGGGCCAGGGTAAGAATCGGTTTTTGCATAAAAATAAAAGGGAAAGAATGGGCCGTAAAAGTAAGCGCCGCCGTGCGGGCGGGCACGAAAAAGCCCGGCCTTCGCACGAAAGCCGGGCTTAGGAGCGGCCGCTACGCTTATTTGCCCCCGACCATGTACGTCAGGTACAGCTGAAACGCGCTGTTGTGCACGGAACCGCTGTTGCCGCTGCTGTTTTTGTCGAGGTTGACAAAGCCGCCGTTGTAGCGCAGGCCCACGCCGGGGCCGTCGGCCATTTGGTACCCCAGGCCCGCCGCGTAGCCGAAGTCCACCTTCTTGAGCTGGTCCTTAACGTCCTGCGAGTAGGATTGGCCGTTGATATTCCCCTTGGCCTTGGCCGATACCAGGAAGCCCACCTGGGGCCCCAGCTCGAAGAACAGGCCCCCGGCGTTGATGTGCGCCAGCACCGGCACGTCGATGTAGTCGAGCTTTAGTTTGGCATCCGTGGCCGTGCTGCCGGAAAAGGTCCGGCCCTTGGCGCCCTTCATCGAGTACAGCACTTCGGGCTGGACGGAAAAAAGGTCGTTTACGGGCAGGTTGGCCAGCACGCCCGCCAAAAAGCCGAACCGGTACTTGAGGTCGGCGTTGTCGGTGCCCTTGCCCGTGAGGCTGGTGAGCGAAGCGCCGGCCTTCACGCCAAACGACGGACTTTGGGCGTTGGCGGCCACCACCGCCCCGCCCACCAATGCGAGGGAAAGAAGAGCTCTTTTCATAGTTCTGAGTTTAAAAATTAACGTTCCCCTGAAAAACCTGTCTTAATTACATATTAAATATAATAGATGTACCGCATTATATTGTGTGAATAAAAATATTTCATATTGATTAGGTTATAATAAGGGCGGCCATTTCATACAAAAAAGCCCGGCCTTCTTGTGAAGGCCGGGCTTTCAGGATGCCGTGAGCAGATATTACTTGCCGCCGAACATGTAGGTCAGGTACAGTTGAAAAGCGCTGTTGCGCACGGCGTAATTGCTATTACTATTCTTATTGGTGTCAACTAAGCCGCCATTGTAACGCAGGCCGATGCCTGGGCCAGCGGGCATTTGGTAACCAAGGCCAGCAGCGTAGCCGAAATCCACCTTTTTTACTTTTGACTTGATATCGTACGAGCCGCGGTCGTCTTGCTGCTGTTTGGCTGCCACTAGAAACCCAATTTGCGGACCTAGCTCAAAGAATAACCCACCAGCGTTGATATGGGCTAAAACTGGAACATCAATGTAGTGCAGCGTCGATTTAACGGTCGTCTCCTTGCCGTAGTAGTTTTCTGCTTCCTTGGTGCCTTTCATCGAGTAGAGCACTTCAGGCTGAACTGAGAAAGCATCGTTGAATCCGAAATTAGCAATAAATCCTCCGTTAAAGCCGAATTTATTTTTAAGGTTCAGTCCGTCGGTTCCTTTACCGACGATGTTGGTGAGCGAGGCCCCGGCTTTAACGCCAAACGAGGTGGTTTGCGCGTTGGCAACCGCGGCGGTGCTGGCAACTAGTACCAGTGAGAGAATAGTTTTTTTCACGTATTAAGTGTGGAAAAGATGAAATAATACGCAAAAATACAGGTAAATAATGTTGTGAACAGGATAAAATATGCGATAACTGCCTGAAAATGCGCTTTAATAAAAATGATGAAGGAATAACGCTGGCCCGTAGCAATGGAATGCAAAAAGCCCGGCCTTCGTGCGAAGGCCGGGCTTTTTGGTGGCGAAAACCGAGGCTTACTTGCCGCCGAAGGCGTAGCCCGCTTGGAGTTGAAACACCGAGTTGTGCACGTTGGGGTTCTGGCCGCTGCCGTACACCTTGCCCGGGTAGTTGGCCGAAGCGTTTTGCTTGTACACCTGCGAGAAATCGCCGGTGTAGCGCACGCCCAGGCTCAGGCCGCTCGTCAGCTGGTAGCCAACGCCGCCCACGTACGCAATTACGGTCTTGTTCATGTCGGCGCTGTTGGTGTTCTCGTTGCTCTGCGTGCTGGTGTTGCCGGTTTGGGTGAAGTCGCGGTTGCGCACCAGGAAGCTCGCCTGCGGGCCCAGCTCGAAGAACAAGCCTTTGCCGTCCTCGCCCGTGTTCAGGCGGAACAGTACGGGCACGTCGATGTAGCTCAGCGTGGTTTTGAAACGCGTATCGGACCGGCCCTGGAAGTTGTCGATCGAAGCGCCTTTCTGCGAGAACAGCACCTCGGGCTGAATCGAGATATTGTCGGCGATGCCAAAATTGGCGAAACCGCCGGCCGTGAAGCCCGATTTGTATTCGATGCCGTGCGAGTCTTTACCCGAAAAAGTGGCCAGGTTGTAGCCGCCTTTCACGCCGTATTTAATACCAGTCTGGGCATGTGCGGTGCCAACAACGCCGGCAAGGAGGGCAAGGGGAAGAATGATTTTCTTCATGACTGAAGGAATTAAAAAGTAATTATAAATAACCGTTTGCGGTGTAAAGCAACTGCCGAAAACGGGTCTTATATCGGTCCAGGAATTAGGAGGGTTACATTTTTTTGTTAAAAAAGTATACCGGGTAGCTAATTCAGGATTTAATTAGTTGGCTTATTTGTAAATATTGTGCCCGGTAATAGATAGTAATGAAAGCGTTAGTAAAAACGTATAAAATAGCTTGTTTTCTATTTAATTGCCGCAATAATTTACTGGTTCAGGGGCCGCCCGGTTCCGGCCCGGTGAGCCTGTTTCCCACGCATCGGCTGCAAAATCTAAGCTGCCGCTGCCCCCCACCTCAGCCGGCGCTAGTTGCCCGCCGCCAGCCGCTCGTTGATGCTGCGCACCAGCCCGGGGCCCTCGTAGATGAAGCCGGTGTAGAGCTGCACCAGCACGGCCCCGGCCGCCAATTTCTCCAGCGCATCGGCGGCCGAATGAATGCCGCCCGTGCCGATGATGGGCAGGGCCCCGCCGGATTTCTGGTGCAGGTAGCGGATGACTTCCGTGGCGCGGGCCCGCAGGGGCCGGCCGCTCAGGCCGCCCGCGCCCAGGGCGGCCACGTGGCCGGCGTCGGTGCGCAGGCCGCCGCGGCCGGTGGTGGTGTTGGTGGCCACCAGGCCGCTCAATTGGGTTTCGCGGGCAATTTCGAGGATGTCGTCGAGTTGCGCGTCGGTGAGGTCGGGCGCAATTTTCAGCAGCAGGGGCCGGGGCGCGGCGCGGGCCAGGTTGCGGGCCTGCACCTGCTGAAGCAGCTCAATCAGCGGCTTTTTTTCCTGCAGCGCGCGCAGGCCGGGCGTGTTGGGCGAGCTCACGTTCACCACGAAATAATCGACCACCTCGGCCAGGGCCTCGAAACCGGCCACGTAGTCGGCGGCGGCGCGCTCGTTGGGCGTGTCTTTATTTTTGCCGATGTTGCCGCCGATGATGAGCCGCCGGTTGCGCCGCCGGGCCAGCCGCGCCGCCACGGCCGCCGCTCCGTCGTTGTTGAAGCCCATGCGGTTGACGAGGGCCCCATCCTGCGGCAGCCGGAACAGGCGCGGCGCGGGGTTGCCGGGCTGCGGCCGGGGCGTCACGGTGCCGATTTCCACGAAGCCAAACCCAAGCAAGGCCAGCTCGTCGGTGAGCGCCGCGTTCTTGTCGAAGCCCGCCGCCAAGCCCACCGGGTTCGGAAATCTCAGCCCGAAAACCTCCCGTTCCAGGCTGGGGTGTTGGTAGTCGTAGAGCGCCCGCAGCAGTGCCGGGGCCCCCGGCAGCCGGGCGGCACGGCGCAGGTTGTCGAAAACGAAGTGATGGGCGCGCTCGGCGTCGAGTTTGAAAAGCAGGGGTTTGACGAGGGATTTATACACGTGCGTCGGGGCCGAACTGCTGATCTAAATCGGCAAACAGATCTTCTAATGTTGGCAACAGGTCGGGGAGTATGTGGCGGGCGCGGTCGGGGTCACGCGGCCGTTGTTTGTTTGGGCTCATATAGCGTTCGAAGGTCCTTGGCGATGTAGCGGAATACGTATTCCGATACGCTGCTGCCCAAATCAACTTTTACCCCGAGCCGCTGCTGCAAATCGTCGGCGTACCGGAAATATTCCCAGCCCACCGGTTGCGCCATTTCCAAGAGCAAATCCAGGTCCGATTCCGCCGTGGCCTCGCCCCGCGCGTACGAGCCGAATACCTGCACCCGCCGCACGGGCTTATCAGCAAAGTATTCGGCCAAAACCTGGCGGATGTAGTCGAGCGAATGGGGAAGCTGGGGCTTCATTCAACAAGTGCCGTTTACCATTTAACACCCAGGCGTTACCGCCGGCGCTTGCTCAAAGTTACCAACTGTCGAATGTTAATTGACCGATGGTGAACCACTACCCCGCCCAGCCTTCGCGGTCGAGGCTGCGGTACTGGATGGCTTCGGCCAGGTGCTGGATCTGAATCTCGTCGGTGCCGGCCAGGTCGGCGATGGTGCGGGCCACTTTCAGGATGCGGTCGTAGGCGCGGGCGCTCAGGCCAAGGCGCTCCATGGCCGTTTTCAGCAGCATCCGGCCGGCTTCGCTGATCTGGCAGATGTCCTTCACCATCTGCGGCGGCATCATGGCGTTGGAATGCACGTCGGCGTAGTCTGTGAACCGCGCTTCCTGCACTTGGCGGGCCCGGTCGACGCGCGGCTGGATGTCGGCGCTGCTTTCC
>JANXOE010000154.1 GCA_025353745.1 Hymenobacter sp. | reverse complement strand
TATTGCTTACCTGTCACCTCCCTACTGCGGTGGGTTGCAAAAATACAAAAGTTTACAAAGAAAACAAAGTAGTTTTTGCCGTATTGTTCACCTTATAGACACCCAACGTGGAAAAGACATTAGGCCAGCACCTGGCACACTTACGGGAGGCGCGGGGCATGACCCAAGAGGATTTGGCGGCCAAGTCGGGCATCAGCCGGCCCCGCATTTCCGAACTCGAAAACGACGGTGTGCCCGCGCCCCGGCGCAACACGCTGGGCAAGCTGGCCCACGCGCTGGGCGTGCCGCTGGAGAGCCTGCCGATCGACTTCAGCCAGCAACCGAGCCCTGCCCCCCGCAATACGGGCCCGACCAGCGGCGCCACCACCGTCTTCGAAGCCGAGAACGTGTTGTTGCGCGAGATGAACACGGCGCAAGCCGGCCAGATCGCCGACTTGCGGGCCACCGTCGCTTTTCTGAAAGAAGAATTGGGAAAGTCCGGGGGTAGCCCAGACGCAGCCACGTCGTGGTATTCGCCGCTGGTTCCGCAAGGCCGGCGCGCGTACGCCCCGGCGTAGCTGAGCTACTCCAAAGTGCCCGAATTAATTGCTTTCGGTCAGACGAGCGGTCAGACCAATTAATTAATCGGCAAAATGCTGCTAAGTAATAAGGTGTTACGCTGTACGGGGTTCGAATCCCTGCAGCTCCACTAAAAAACCTCATTTCCGCCTCGGGAATGAGGTTTTCCTTTTTTAGGTTTTTCCTAATGACAATGAAGTTTTTCGTTGAAGACGGTAGCCCGGCTGCAGTTCGGGTGTCCGGGGTGCTTGCCCCGGGCTTTGGTTGCCGCCGCGAGCCGCCGATAATTGGTTTGGATAGTTAGAAAAACACGGTTTCTGCGCGGTCGCAACCAACTTCTGCCCAGCGGCATGCGTTGTAGCGGTAGCCAACCGCCCAGCTGACAAGTCATGACAAAAATTCGGTTAGTAACCGCCGGGCTTATGGCCCTTACCAGCGTTTTGTTGAGCGCATGCGGCGAGCCGACGCGCCAACCCGCCACGGCCGGCGACGCGCCCGAACAGTCGGCCAGCGGCATTCCCGGCACGCCGTCCGGGCCCCGCCCCAGCGACAGGGCCCTGAACGCGCCGGCGCAAGAGGCCCCTGTTCCGCTGAATCCCAGGGCCGTAGCCGATTCCACCGCGGCCCCCGGTCAGCGAGTTGTTCCGTTTGTGGAGCGCCCGGGCCTGCAGCCCGCTCCCGGTGCTAGCACGCCCTCGCCGGCTGGCACCCGCCATTAGTAATTTCGAGGGCCCCAAGATTGAATAAGCAACACAAACTACTCAATGAGTGGGCATTATACCAGTCCTGATTGTATCCCGCGGGCATTTTATGTATCGTATGGATTGTGCCAATTAAAGTGGCTTTTGGGCCGCGTTTCGAAAGCGTATAATTATGTACACTGGCTTGAAAAGGGCTTTGCGCTATTAATTTATAATAAGTCCAGCGTTGAGCTTTATGGGTGCCTTGTGGAAATAGTGTAATGCGGTAATTGGAAAAATATAACCCTAGTTAGTATTTCTGCGTAAACGGACCAGCAACAGCGGCGCTATTAGAATCGATTGTTCTCTTTCTCCGTTTCCAAATTTTCTCGTTTCCAAACCTAAAATAATCACCGATGAAAACTTCCCAGATTTTTCTTGCTGCTTTGTTAAGCGTCGGCGTAACCAGTGTATCGCTGGCCCAAACCACGCCTGGTACCACTACCACGACCACCACTGGTACTACCACAAGCCCCGCCCCGATGCAAACGCCCAGCACCGGCACCATGAATAGCGGTACGGGTACGACGGGTACCGGCACGACCACGTCGGGCACGATGGACACGGGTACGGGCACGATGGGCACCAGCACCACGGGTACCGGCACGATGAGCGATGGCGCGATGAGCGACCACAAGATGGCCACCAAAAAAACCAAAGGCTCGATGCGTCACGGCAAAGGCAAAATGAAAACCAAGCCGATGAACTAAATCCGGCCCAGGCCGCAGGGCCGAATAAAATGAGATGACGGCTGTTTCGCAGAGAAACAGCCGTCATTTTTGCTTTTTCCCGTCTTATCTTAATTAAATCAGCTATGAAACGCATTGTTCTGGTGACGGCCCTGTTAATATCGGGCGTTGCAGTGCGGGCTCAAACCGTACCGCTTGACCCTACCGCGCCAGTGCGTGGCGGTGGACAGGGCCAAACGGTCGTGCCGCCCCTCAACCCCGGGCTCAACCAAAGTACCATCCAGGGGCCGGCGGAGGTGCAACGCACAGTTACCAGCCGCGACGCCCAGCCCAGTCGGCTCGATCCGGGAACCGGGCTTTCGTCGACGCCGGAAAGCTCCCCTGCCGCCGTGCCCGACGTGCGGGAACAGCCTTTGATCAGGCAGCAGCCCCGCCGCGAGTCGACGGACGTGGTGCCCAGCCGCGACCGGCGCAGCCGCAGTAGTAAAACGCCTTATTGAATAGCTGCGCTGATTAATTACACCCAAAAAAGCCCCATCCGCAATTCCTGCGGCGGGGCTTTTTTGGTGTTGAAATGGACGCTTCGCAGCGGTTTCTGTTTCAGCGTGCTTATTAGGGCCCCCACGAGGGCCCCGCAGAGTACCGAACATCAATCAAAAATGCGCTACTCGCCCGCGCGCTCGGCGTGGGCTTGCAGGTCGCCGCCGTGGCGGCGCAGCAGGTCGGCCAGCTCGGTCAAAAGGGGCTGGAGGTCGGCGGGGGCCTGAGCGGTGACCTCGCCGGTTTGGTCGCCGAGCATGCTCAGCGAGCGGGCGATGGCCGCGGCATCGAAGGTCCCGTTGGTGAGCAGCGATTGCAGGTTGCCGATTTCGCGGGCAATGTCCTGAAATTCGGGCTGGCCGCTTTGCAGGAGTTGCTGCTGCCAGGTTTCGGTGTTGTCCATGGCCGATCCCAGGGGTAAGCTGGTGAGGCCATTTTTGAGGGCACTGACGGTGGCGTGCAGGTGGTCGAAAGCCATTTGGATGGGAAATTGATGGGTGAGAATAAAAACGGGGGGTCCAACTAAGGGGCTTTAAGCGCTTTAGCGCCCTTGGCTTTGGCCGACGCGCCAGCGCCGGGGGGCAAAGCCAAGGGCGGCACGGGCCCGGTGGGGGCCGGGCCGGCCAGGCTCAGCTCGCGCAGGACGGCCAGGGCCCGCAATGCGCTGGCTTCCTTGTCTTTAATTTCGAACATGATGTCGAAGTCCAGCCCGTGCAACTCGGTCACGAAGTTCCGGAACAGCTCTTCCACCAGCGACGGCGTGTGCTTGCCCCTGCGCTCGGCGGGCGCCTGCGAGCTGTAATCCATCATGGGCACGCCGTCGGCTACGGGGTGCCAGGTGGCGGCGGCCAGGCGCAGGGCCCCGGCCATGGGCTCGCCGTGGTGGAGGCACTCGTGGTGAAAATTGTCGAACAAAATGGGTACGCCGGTGCGCTCGTGCAGGTGCAGGCAGTCGCGCAGGCTGAACAGCCGGTCGTCGTTTTCGACCACCACCCGCGCCCGTACCGCGGCCGGCAGCGCGGCGTGCACGGCCGCGAACCGGCTCAGGGCCAACTCCCGGTCGCCATAAAGGCCCCCGACATGGATCTGCAGCTTCGCGGTGCCGTCGAGCCCCATCAAATCCAACATGGAGCCCTGGTACACCAACTCGTCGATGCTGCGCCGCACGATGCCGGGGTCGGGCGAGTTCAGCACCACGAACTGGTCGGGGTGAAAGCTAACCCGCAATTCCTGCTGCTTAATATACTCCCCGAGGGCCCTGAACTCGGGCCCGAAGTGCGTCTGCCAAGGGTAGGCGTTGATTTCGTGCGAGCCAAAAGGCACGATGCCCGAGCCCATCCGAAAGAAATAGAGGCCCTGCGACACGTTCCACTCCAGTAAGCGGCGCAGGCAGGCCAGGTTGGCCGCCACGGCCGCCACCAGGCGCTCCTCCGAGTAGGAGGCGAGCCGGAAGGTGCTGGCAGCGCTGCAATCCATCGCCTCGTTCACGCAAGGATAGCCGATTTTCATACCCGGTGCTTACGCGCCGGCCCGCCGCGGGTTGGGGCCGGCGGCTCAGGGCTCGTAGCCGCGGTTGTCTTTGAAGGCTTTGTTGTACTTGGCGCGGGCCTGGCGCTCTTTCTCGGCGCGGTCAGCGGCTTCGAGCTCGCGCACTTTTTTTCGCTCCTTGCCTTGGCGCGAAAACTGCTCGTAAAGCAGGCTAACCGGGCTTTCGAGGGTGGGCACCGGGGCCTTCGGCGCACTCGAATCGACCGGGAACATGGGTTTGGGCCGGGGTGGTCGCTTGGCCCCGCTCACCACCGGCGGCTTGGGCCGCTTCATGTTGCGCAGGGCCCGGTTGATCATGGCCCGGTCGGGGCGGTCGCCGTTCACGCGCACTTCGCTCAGGCGCACGCTGTCGCGCAGCAGCTGCACCTGAATGACGAGTTGCGAGAGGCCCGTGCCGCCGAGCGGCAGCCGCCGGGGCTTGAACCCCACGGCCCGAAACAGCAGCGTGTCGGTGTTCAGGGCGTCGATTTCAAACTCGCCGCCAAGGCCCGCCGCCAGGCCGCGCCGGGTGCGCTGCACCTGCACCGTGGCCCCCGGAATGGCCTGGCGCGAGTCGAACGCCGAGATGGTGCCGCTCACGCGCACCTGCTGGGCCCGCGCCTGCCCGGCCAGCCCGGCCAGCAGCGCCAGCACCCAGGGCCAGGCGCGGGGCATCAATCCGGTGAATCGCAACGTCATTAACAGCTATGAACGCAAAAAGCGGCCGAACCGGCCCAGCAAAGAGCAAAGAAAAGCCCGCGCCGTGGCAGACGCGGGCTTAACTAGACAAAAGAGAGAAAATTGCCGGCCAACGGGCGGACTTGCGGCTACATTTTGGAGCCGTCGCCGTCCTTCACTTTGACCTTGCCGTCCGACTTCACCTTGATTTTGGAGCCGTCGGTCATCTTGGTTTTCGAGCGGCTCACGGTGCCGCCAGCGGTGGGGGCGGCCGGTGCCGGCGGAGTGGTGGTCGTCGTCGTGGTGGTAGACGTGTTGGTGCTCATCGCGCCCGTGCCGGCGCCCGCGTTGGACGAGTCGCCCGCTGTGGCCGCGGCCGAGCCGCTGTTGTCACTCATGTATTGGTTTTCGTCGTACGCCGTGCGGCTGGCCTCGTACGACTGGTACTGGGCCGGGTCGGTGTAAATGGTCTTGAACTCGGCATCGGTGGCCGCGTTGGCTTCGCGCAGGGCGGCGGCCATGCCGGTGGTGTCGGAGGCAAACTTGGTGTGCACCTCGCCGTAGCGCTTCGAGCGGTCGTAGTAGGCGGTGCGGATTTTCGTGCGCAGGGCCGGGTCGCTGATCTTCATGTCGGCCACGTACTTATCGGCGATGCGCTGCGAGCGGGCCTTGTAGGCTTCGTCGGTGTACATCGTCGTCGACGTGGTCGTGGTGGTCGTTCCGGGCTCGCCTGGGGCGGCCGTGGTGGTCGTTTCGGTGGTTTTTTCCTGCGAGCACGAAGCCAGCGAGAGGGCCGCACCGGCGACCAGGTACAAATAATTTTTCATGGTGAGTGAAAGAGAAGGAAGAGAGTGAGGAGATTGACGGCTGCTATACGGCCCGCAATTCCTCAGGGTTGACGGCCCCCGGCCGTTAGGCGCGCCGCAGCTCAAACACCGTAATCTCGGGCAGGAAGCCCACCCGGCCCGGGTAGCCGAGGTAGCCCAGGCCCACGTTCACGTACAGCTTCTGGGGGCCCTGCTCGTAGAGGCCGGCCCACTGCTTGTAGGTGTACTGCACGGGGCTCCACTTGAGGAATGGCAGGTTCAGGCCGAACTGCATGCCGTGGGTGTGGCCGCTGAGGGTCAGGTCGATATCGGGATAATTGAGCACCTGCGCCTCCCAGTGCGAAGGGTCGTGCGAGAGCAGGATTTTGAACGGCGCGTCGCCGCTGGCCGCGTGGGCCCGGGGCAGGTCGCCGTGCTTGGGAAAGTTGGGGTGGCTGCTCCAGTTTTGCACGCCCAGCACGGCAATTTTGTCGGGGCCGCGCACGATGGTGTGGCTGGTGTCGTTGAGCAGCGTCCAGCCAATTTTGGCGTGGTTTTGCTGAAGCCGCTCCAGGTTGGCCCGCTTGGCGGCCGGGCTGGCCCAGCGCACGTAGTCGCCGTAGTCGTGGTTGCCGAGGCTGGAAAAAATCGGCAGCTCCGACTCAATGCCCGCCAGCGCCGGAATGTGGGGCTCGACCTCGGTGGCGCGGTCGTTCACCAGGTCGCCGGTCATCAGAATCAGGTCGGCGTGCTGGGCGTTGATGAACTTCACGGCCCGCCGCAACGGCTCGGTAGAATTGAAGCTGCCCGTGTGCAAGTCGGAGATTTGCAGCACTTTAAATCCGTCGAACGCCGGCGGAAGATTGGGGTATTTCAGCACCACGCGGCGCACCTGGTAGTCGGTGGCCCCGCGCACCATGCCCCAAAGCAGCGCCACAAACGGCACGGCCCCCAGCCCCAGCACCACCTTGGCCAGGAATTCGCTGCGCGGAATGGCCGGCACGGCCGGGCCGCCCGCCGGGGCCGCGAGGGCCCCCGCCAATCGCCGGCCCCCGAGCACCAGGTCCTCGGCCAAAAAGGGCAGCAGCATCAGCAGCTTGGCGGCCAAAAAGAGCAGCGGCAAGCTCATGAGGTAAGTTTTGAGGACCGTGGGGCCGTCGTGGCGTGTGGCGCCGGCCCAGTACGCCAGCGCCCACAGGCCCAGCGTGAGCAGCCAGTAGCCCGCCGCCAGGGCCCGCCGGGGCCCGGCCCCAAAGTGTTGGGTGAGGGTACGGGTAGCCTGGTAGCCGTACCATTCGGCCAGCAAGACGGCGGCCAGCAAAAGCCAAAGAACAAGGGGGTTGCGCATAGAAAAAATTGGCGCGGCGGACGCCGGCCCTACAGTTTGGCCTTGTAAACGCAAAACGAAGCCTTTTGCTTGATAAATGGGCGATGCCCGCTAGCGGCGCATAAGCCTGGCTACCGCTTCTGTGAACGATAGAAGCAGCGCTTGGCTGCCTGACGTTGCCAACGCGCGTTTTAATGGTCGGGTGGTCATTTTTCGAAGTGAATGCGAACTCACGACCCGTCACGTGGAAGGGTGCGCCGTACCGAGCGCTTCCAGGCGCTGCTGGTGCTGCAGGCCCCACGCTTTTAAGACCTCGATGACGGGCTTGAGCGAGCGCGCATACGGCAAGGCGGTGTATTCCACCACCACGGGGGGGCCGGGGTACACCGTGCGCGCGATGAACTGATGCGCTTCCAGGTCCTTCAACTCCTTAGCCAGCACCTTGGTGGAGATGCCGGGCACGCTGCGCTCCAGGCCGCGAAAGTGCCGGGTGCCCCCGAGCAGCGCGACGATGAGCTGGAGTTTCCACTTGCTGTTGACGACCACAAAGGCGTGGCGCAGCCCCTGCAGGGTGTGCACGCACTGGTCGGTTTCGGAATTGGTCATGGCAGGAGCAGGGGTTGCGGAGCGACGAAAGAACGTGATTACCTGCTGGTAATCAGGCTACCGACTGGTAATCTGTAGTGGCCGAAAGGCCCGAACAAAGCGCCAGCCGATGGCTTGAGGTAATCAGACTACCCAACAGCCTACCCAGCCGCTTAGTTGGCGAGCGGCGGTTGGGGGCCGGTTAGTGCAGCGTCAATAGCTCGCCTTTTTTCTCCCTTTACCCCTTTTACCCCTTTACTCATGCAGATTCTGCAAATCATTTCCAGCGCCCGGGGCACCGAGTCGTTCAGCACCCAACTCAGCCAGGGCATCATCGACAAGCTCCTGGCCGTGCATCCCGGCAGCACGGTCGTCGTGCGGGATTTGGCCCAAGCGCCGTTCCCGCACCTCGAAGAAGCCCACCTGCACGCCTATTTCACGCCCGCCGAGGGCCGCTCGCCCGCGCAGCAGCAGGCCGTGCGCCACTCCGACGAGGCCATTGCGCAAGTCATGGGCGCCGACGTGCTCGTCATCGGGGTGCCGTTTTACAACTTCAGCATCAGCTCCTCGCTCAAGGCGTGGCTCGACCATTTGACGCGGGCCAACATCACGTTCCGCTACACGCCCACCGGCCCGGAGGGGCTCATCACGGGCAAAAAAGTGTACGTGGCGGTGGCCAGCGGCGGCATCTACTCCGCAGGCCCGATGCAGCCCTACGATTTTGCCACGCCCTACCTGCGCTGGATGCTCGGCTTCCTGGGCATGACGGACGTGACCGTGGCCCGCGCCGAGGGCCTGAAGCTGCCCGAATTCCAGGCGACTGCGGTACAAAAGGGGATTGACAGCGTAGCCGTCTAAGCCCAACTGGCTGGTCCCCGCAGCGGTGCCCGAATAAGGGGGCCGTTGCGGGGAGTAGTTACTTATTTCATTCCCCACGAGTTCCCATGCAGCGCCGCCAGTTGCTAAAATTCCCTTGTCAGCCTGCCTTTGCTGCCCCCTGTTATGAACCTAAAATCCTTGTTTGCCGCCGCGGCCGGCTACCCCGTCACGCCCCTCATGCCCGTGCTGTTCATCGGGCACGGCTCGCCGATGAACGGGCTGGCCGATAACGCCTTCACGCGCAGCCTGCACCAGCTGGGGGCCCGCCTGACGCCGCCCAAGGCCATCGTGGTGATTTCGGCCCACTGGCAAACGGCGGGCACGCGCGTCACCACCAACCAGCGCCCGCCCACGGTCCACGACTTTGGCGGCTTCCCGCAGGCCCTCTTCGACATGCAGTACCCCGCGCCGGGGGCCCCCGACCTGGCCCAGGCCATCATCGATCACGTGCAGGAGGTGCACGGCGCGGCCGATTGGGGCCTGGACCACGGCACCTGGACGGTGCTGCACCACCTCTACCCGCAGGCCAACATCCCGGTCTTGCAGCTCAGCCTCGACTACACCAAGTCCCTGGCCTGGCACTTCGACTTTGCCCGCCAGCTGCGCTTTTTGCGCGAGCGGGGCGTGCTGCTCATCGGCAGCGGCAACGTCGTGCACAACACGCGTTTGAGCGTGCCCCGGCTCCGGGCGGGCGATACGACCCCCTTCGCGTGGGCCACCGAGTTTGACGAGTGGGTGAAAAACAAGCTCGACCAGCGCGACTTCTTGGGCCTAGTGGCGTACCAGCAGGCGGGGCCCAGCGGGCCGCTGGCCGTGCCCACGCCCGACCACTACCTGCCGCTGCTCTACAGCGCGGGCCTGGCGCAGCCGGACGAGGCCCTGACCTATCCTCACCAGGAAGTAACGTTCGGGGGCATCAGCATGCGCACGGTTCAGGTGGGCTAGGGCCCGCCGGGGGCCTCCGCAGCCGGTTACCCGCCGTTCGCCCCTCGCAGGGAATGGTTGAACAACCAGGGCAAAACCTGTTACCGGACGGCGCGACGGTTCGGAAAGCAGGGCGCGGTCTTGGGAAATTTGGCCCGGTAGCGCTGCACTTGATCCAAGTAAAAAGTACCTTCTTTGGTTAGCTGGCCGCTATGCTGGCGGCGCTGCCCGTTTTCCGCCCGGAGCTTTTCAACATCGGCCTTGGGCCCCCGCGAAAACATCCCCGTAAACCAGCGCAGCAGCACCACCGCCCCGGCCGTTAGTTTCCAAGCGCTAATTTTCGCTTCTCAACCAACGCCCTGCCGCATGCAAGTGACCGATTATTTGGCCGAAGAAACCGAACGGCCCTACCCGGCCCCGGCGGCCCTGGGCATCAAGAGCTGGGCCGAGGAAGACCGCCCCCGCGAGAAGCTGCTGGCCAAGGGCCGCGCCGCCCTCTCCGACGCCGAGCTGATCGCCATTTTGCTGGGCTCGGGCACGGTCCGGCTGTCGGCCGTCGATGTGGCCAAGCTCATGCTGCAGGGCGTGGGCAACGACCTCAACGAGCTGGCCCGCCAAAGCGTGAAGCAGCTCTGCCGCCACCCCGGCATCGGCGAGGCCAAGGCCATTGCCGTGGTGGCGGCCCTGGAGCTGGGCCGCCGCCGCAAGGAAGCCGACGCCCCGGCCCGCGCCACCATCACCTGCTCGCGCGACATCTACCACCTCATGCGCCCCAACCTGTTGGACCTGCCTTACGAAGAGTTCTGGGTGATTTTATTGAACCGCGCCAACGCGGTGATGCGCAAGGTGGCCATCAGCCAGGGCGGCGTGGCCGGCACCGTGGCCGACCCCAAAATGATTTTCAAGGAGGCCCTGGAGCAGCTGGCCAGCAGCATCATTCTGGTGCACAACCACCCCAGCGGCAACCGCCAGCCCAGCGCCGCCGACCTGGCCCTCACCAAAAAGCTGCGCCAGGCCGGCGATTTCCTCGACTTGCCCGTGCTCGACCACCTCATCTACACCGACCGCGGCTACTACAGTTTCGCCGACGAGGGCACGCTCTAGGTAATTTGCACAGAGCTCAAAAGAAGAAAAGGGGGTTTTATCGGGTCAACAATTCTCCGTGATACTCTTTTCTTCTCCTTTTAAGCTCCATGTGCACCTGACGTCTGTGTTATGAAAACCAAGCTTTTGATTGTTGGCGGAATACTGGCCGTGATAGGGTTTTCGGTGCTGGACATCTCCCGGGGCTCTGACCCATACTTTGCCCAAGTGCAGCAGGCCCGCAGGGCCAAGAACCGGGCTTTCCGGCAAGGCAACGCGTCGCCGCTGACGGCTGCCCAACGCCCGCAGTTCGATAGCCTGAAGTACTTCGCGCCCGACCGAAAATACGTTGTCACGGCCCGGTACGCGCCCCTGGCCCGCTTGGGCCCCGTGCCCATGCCGATGAGCGACCGCCGCACCGAGCCCTACACGCCCTGGGGCCGGGCCACGTTTGCGCTGGGTGGGCAGCGC
>JANXOE010000134.1 GCA_025353745.1 Hymenobacter sp. | reverse complement strand
GCGCGACAACCCGCCCCCGCCGCCCCCGCTGAGCCAGGAGCCGGCCGCCGTGCAGGCCCGCCTCGAAGCGTGGCTGCTCGCCGTGCACGGCGAGCGCGACGCGCGGGGCCGCCTGCGCCTGGCCCGCATGCTGGGGGCCCTGATGCAGCGCCCCGAGTGCACCACCGGCCAGCTGGCGGCCGCCGCCGGGCAAACCGACCGGGCCGCGATGCGCGGGGTGGGCAAGCTGGACCGCCTGGGCCTGGCCACCGCCGAGCGCCGCGGCTACCGGCGCTTTTGGCGCCTGACGCGCGCCGCCGAAGACGCCTTGCTGGCGGTGGTGGCGGGCCCCCGGCCCGCGGCCCCGGAGTAGGCCGCGGCTGGGAGCGGTTGGGTTGGCGGGGCCCCGGGGGGTAGAAACGGGGGCCCGCCGAGTGCTGCACCAGCGGGTTGACGGGGTAAAATAATGGCATCCTGCCACGAATGGGCACGTGTTTGGCCGGGGTGCGGTTTCTTTGCAGCGTGCCGCGCCGCTGCGGCGTCTATTGCTGTGTATGACGATATCTGCCTCCTTTCCGCGGCCGCTGCTGGCGGCCTGCACCGCTGCCCTGGCCCTGAGCGCCTGCACCCGCGGGGCCGTGCCCACCACGGCTGCCCAAAACAAGCCCGGCGCGGCGGTTTCGACGGCCCCGGCGGCCGCCGCGCCGGGGCCCGCCGCCCCGGCCCCCGCGCCCGCCCCACCCAAAATCGCGGGGCCCACGGCGGCCGAAGCCACGGCGGCCCAGTGGTACCTCAAAGACCCCCAGCTCGACAAAGTGCCCGGCACGGGCGCCACCCGCGCCTACGCCGAGCTGCTGAAAAACCGCACCCCCACGCCCGTGGTGGTGGCCGTGATTGACTCGGGCGTGGACACGGCGCACGTCGATCTGAAGCCAATTTTCTGGACCAACCCCAAGGAAATTCCCGGCAACCACATCGACGACGACCACAACGGCTACGTGGACGACGTGCACGGCTGGAACTTTCTGGGCGGGGCCGACGGCCGCAACATCGACGACGAAAGCCTGGAGGTGACGCGCATCGTGGCCAAGTACCGGCCGCGCTTCCGGGGCAAGGCGCGCACGGCCGTGCCGGCGGCCCAGCGCGCCGAGTTTGATATGTACGCGAAGGCCGAAAAAGCCTTCGTGGCCCGCACCAAGCAGGAAACCGAGCGCGCCGCGCAGGTCGACGACATGGCCGGCCCGGTGCGCATGATGGTGGGGGCCCTCAAGAAAGACCTCAACGTGGACCGCCTCGACACGGCCACCCTGCGCCGCGCCGTGCCCTCCAACCCCAACCTGCGCAGCCTCAGCCACGCCCTCGACCAAAACCTGCGCCAGATGGGCCTGCCCGACACCGACGCCCTCGAAAAGGAGCTGGCGAACGGGGCCAAGGAAGAGCGCAGCCTGCTCGACAACTCGCTGAACCTGGCCTTCAACCCCCGGGCCGACATCGTGAAGGACAACCCCGACGACGTGAGCCAGCGCAGCTACGGCAACAACGACCTGCACGGCCCCGACCCGCTGCACGGCACCCACGTGTCGGGCATCATCGCGGCCGTGCGCGACAACGGCCTCGGCGTGCAGGGCGTGGCCGGGCCCCTGGTGCGCATCATGACGGTGCGGGCCGTGCCCAACGGCGACGAGCGCGACAAGGACGTGGCCAACGCCATCCGCTACGCCGTCGACAACGGGGCCAAGGTGGTGAACATGAGCTTCGGCAAGGAGTTCTCGCCCCAGCGCCCGGCCGTGGAAGCGGCCTTCAAGTACGCCGCCGAGCACGACGTGCTGCTGGTGCACGCCGCCGGCAACGAAAACGACAACCTCGACGTGACCAACCACTACCCGGCGGCCCTCACCCTGGCCGGCCTGCCCTTCCCCAACCTCATCACCGTGGGGGCCAGCAGCGCGCACGACGACGCCACGCTGCCCGGCGATTTCTCCAACTACAGCAAGCGCCAGGTCGACGTGTTCGCCCCCGGCGTGCAGATTTACAGCTCCCTGCCCGGCAGCACCTACGGCTCGGAGAGCGGCACGAGCATGGCCTCGCCCGTGACGGCCGGCGTCGCGGCCGCGCTCAAGTCGTACTTTCCCACCCTCACGGCCGTGCAGCTGAAGGACATCATCCGGCGCTCGGCGCAGGTGCACCACACGCTGGTGCTGGTGCCCGGCAGCAACGAAAAGAAGGTTGATTTCGCCACCCTCTCCAACACCGGCGGCGTGGTTGATTTGTACGAAGCCGTGAAGCTGGCCGCGCAGCTCGCGCAGTAGCTTTTTAGAGAACAGGAAGCGGGTTGCCAGTCCGCGGGCTGTCATTCCGAGCGCAGCGAGGAATCTGAGTTAGCATCAAACCCAGATTCCTCGCTGCGCTCGGAATGACAGCCCGCTCCCTGACAGCTGTTGAATTTTTACCGAATAATGATCCTCACTCAACTCCTCCTTTACCCCATCAAGTCGGTCGGCGGCGTGGCCGTGGCCGAAGCGGAAGTGACCGGCCGGGGCCTGCGCCACGACCGCCGCTGGCTGCTCGTCGACGGCAACAACCGCTTCCTCACCCAGCGCCAGCACGCCGGCCTGGCGCTGCTGGCGCTGGCCCCGGCCCACAACGGCTGGCTGCTCACGCACCGCCAGCGGCCCGATTTGCTGCCGCTCTACATTCCGTTCGAGGCCACGCCCGCGCGCACCCTGTTCGCCACCATCTGGGACGATTTGGTGTGGGCCTGGCGGGGCCCCGAAGTGGCCGACGAATGGCTCAGCGACGCGCTGGGCAGCGAAATCCGGCTCGTGTACATGTCCGACATGGTGCGGCGCGACGTGGAGCCCGCCCTGAACCCGGAGGGCCAGCTGGTGAGCTTCGCCGACGGCTACCCGTTCCTGCTCATCGGCGAAGCGGCCCTGGCCGACCTCAACCAGCGCCTGCCCGCGCCCCTGCCGATGGACCGCTTCCGGCCCAACCTGGTGTTCGCCGGGGGCCCGGCGTACGACGACGACGCCTGGGCCGAGTTTGCGGTGGGCGACGTGCCCTTCCGGGCCGTGCGCGGCTGCGGGCGCTGCGTGATGACGACCATCGACCAGCAAACCGCCGCCAAAGACCCGCACAGCGAGCCCCTGCGCACGCTGGCCACCTACCGCAGAACGGACGGGGGCACCCTGTTCGGCCAAAACGTGACGGGCCCCGGCCGCGGCCGCCTGCGCGTGGGCGACGCCCTGACGGTGCTGCGCCGCCGCTAACCCGCCCGCGCCCGATGGAGCTCGCCTACCTGCTCGATTTCCTGCGCCGCCTGGCGGCCAACAACAACACGCCCTGGATGGCCGCGCACCGCGCCGATTACCAGCGGGCGCGTGGGGCCTTCACCGAGCTGATTGCGCAGGTGCTGGCCGGGGCCGCCACAGCCGACCCCTCGCTGGCCGCCCTTGCCCCGGCCGACGCCCTGTTTCGGCTCCACAAAAACGACCGGGGGCACCGCGACCCCGAGCCCTACAAGCGGCGCATGGGCGCGGGCCTGCTGCGCGGGGGCCGCCACGCGCCGCGGGCCGGCTACTACCTAGGGGTGCAGCCCGACGGGCGCTCGTCGCTGCGGGCGGGGTTTTTCAACGCCACGCCCGCCGGCCTGGGGGCCCTCCGCCAGGAAATCCACTACAACGCCGACGCGTTTCACCGGCTGCGGCGGGCCCCGGCGCTGCTGCGCCACTTCCCGGCCGGCCTGGCCACCGACGGCGAGCAGCTGGCGCGCCCGCCCAAAGGCTACCCCGCCGACCACCCCGACCTGGCGTGGCTGAAGCTCAAGACCTTCGGGGCCGTCCGCTTGTATTCCGACGACGAGGTGACGGCCCCCGGCTTCGTGGCGCGGGCCGTGGCCGGCATCGCGGCGGCGCGGCCACTGGTCGATTTTTTCAACGAAGCGCTGGAGCCCGGCGGCCCGTAGCGCGGCTCAAAACAGCCCGAACAGCGTGGCGTTGATGCGCTCGATGATTTCGCCGAGGTCTTCGGGGTTGCGCACGTAGTCGAGCTCGCTCACGTCCACGATGAGGTGGCGGCCGGTGTAGCCGGCGATCCACTTCTCGTAGTGCTCGTTGAGGTTTTTGAGGTATTCGATGCTGATGCTGCTCTCGTAGTCGCGCCCGCGGGCTTCGATCTGGCGGATGAGCTTGGAGAGGTCGGCGCGCAGGTAGAGCAGCAGGTCGGGCGGCTCGACGAGGTTGACCATCGACTCGAACAGGGCGTAGTAGTTGTCGTAGTCGCGCGTCGAGAGCAGGCCCGACTCGTGCAGGTTGGCGGCGAAGATGTGGGCGTCTTCGTAGATGGTGCGGTCCTGCACCACGCCCTTGCCGGCCCGCGTCAACTCCTTGATGCGCTGCGTCTGGCGGAAGCGCCCGTTCAGGAAATACACCTGCAAGTGGAACGCCCAGCGGGGCATGTCGTGGTAAAAATCCTTGAGGTAGGGGTTGTCGTCGACGTCCTCCAGAAACACTTCCCAGCGGAAATGGTGGGCCAGCTTGTGGGCCAGGGTGGTTTTGCCGGCCCCGATGTTGCCGACAACTGCAATGTGCATACTACGCTTACGCTAAACTTAACTGGGCAAAAATTGCGAAGCCAAAGGTACGGCCGGGCCGCGCCGCCCGCCTAGTTGTCGAGGCGCTCTTTGAGCTGGCGGGCCCCGCGCAAGGTGTGGAACTCGGCCTGGGCCGAGCGGATGTTCATGCGCTCGGGGATGGTGAGCGCGGTGCGCACCTGCTCGTAGCGCTGGTTGAGGCGGGCGAGCACGGCGGCGGCGGCGTCCCAGTCGGCCTCGCCCCACTGGCGGCGCTGCTCCTGGCTCACCTGGATGAAGTGCTCGTAGAGGCCGGGCAGCTCCTCGGCGCGGGCGCGGGCCGGGTCGGCGGCGGCCCCCAGCAGGCGGGCGGTGGGCGTGGGGGCCGCGGCGGCGCGCGGCGCGAGGGCCGGGCGGCCGGCGCTGGGGCGGCTGCCCACCAGCTCGCCGGCGCGGCGCAGGCTGTCGGGCACGTTGGAGATTTGGGCGTGGGCGGGGGCCGCGACGGCCAGCAGCAGGCCGGCCAGGGGCAAGGTCAGTTTCAGGAAGTGGGGCATAATAGTGGCGGCGCGCCGGGGGCGCCAAGGTGAGATGAACGTGGGGAACGGCCTTCCCGTACAAAAAGCGGGCAATTTTTGTTTTTTTGGCCCCAATTTCGCGTTTTGCTTCGCCGTATGACCACCCCTGCCGCGCCGCCGCGCATCGTGCCCGCCACCCTCCACGACATTCCCGTCATCATCCACCTGGCCGAGGGCACCTGGGAGCCGACTTACCGCTTCATCCTCTCGCGCGAGCAGCTGGAGTACATGTACCGCGTCATCTACACGCCCGCCGCCCTCCAGCGCCAGATGGCCGAGCAGCACCACACGTTTTTGCTGGCTTACGTGGACGGGCAGCCGGCGGGCTACGCCTCCTTCGGGCCCCAGCCGCCCGCCGGCGAGGGCCCCGGCGCCGACGCCCCGCCCGCCGAGTACAAGCTGCACAAAATCTACGTGCTGCCCACCCAGCAGGGCCAGGGCCTGGGCGTGCACCTGATCGAAGCCGTGGAAGAAGCCGTCCGCACCGTCGGCGGCCGCACCCTCGACCTGAACGTGAACCGCTACAACCCCGCCATCAGCTTCTACGAGCGGCGCGGCTTCGTGCGGCAGCGCGAGGAAGACGTGCCCATCGGCCCCTACTTCATGAACGACTACGTGATGCGCAAAACGCTTTAA
>JANXOE010000127.1 GCA_025353745.1 Hymenobacter sp. | reverse complement strand
GTCGGCCACGCCGTCGGCGTCGGCGTCGAGCGGGCAGCCGGCGGCGTCCACTTTCACGCCGGCCGGCGTGCCGGGGCACTTGTCCTGCTCGTCGGCCACGCCGTCGCCGTCGGCGTCGGGGCAGCCCTGCAGCGCGGCCAGGCCCTTCACGTCGGGGCACTTGTCCACGTAATCGGCCACGCCGTCGCCGTCGCGGTCGAGCGGGCAGCCGGTGGCGTCCACTTTCACGCCGGCCGGCGTGTCGGGGCACTTGTCTTTGCGGTCGGGCACGCCGTCGCCGTCTGTATCCTTGGCTTTGCCCAGGGCCAGGGTTAGGCCCAACGAATGCACCAGGAACTCGTCGTAGCGGTTATCGTCCGGGTCGTAGCGGTTATCGGTCCGCTCGGTTAGGGGGTAGTGGTAGGTCGATTGCAGGTCGAGGAACAGGGCTGGCGAAAGGCGGAAACGCAACAGGGCCCCACCGAAGAAATCGGGCCGGCCAATGGCATTGTCGAACCTCGCCGCACCATTATTGCCCATGCTGTGCGCCAGGTAAAACCCGCCACCGCCCAGGATGGCCGGCTGAATGAAGGCGTCCTCCTTAAGTAGATGGCCGTTGTTGAGCTTCAGCTTCAAGGCCAGGTCCAGAAAGCCGGATTTCACTTCAAACCCAGAATTCTGCACGTAAGGCTGGTTTTTGGGGAAGCGGTAGAGCTGGTAGTTGGCCAGCAGGCCCAGGTCGAACGAAGGCGACAAGTAGCGCGTGATGCCGGCCCCAACACCGAAGCGCAGGTCTTTGCGGCCCAAATCCCACCAGTCTTTGCCTACTTCGCCGCGGTATTGCAGCACGCTGGCATTGCCGCTGATGGCCGTTTTGCGGTCGGCCGTTTGGGCTTGGGCCCCAAATGTGGTTCCCAGCACCAGCGCCAGTAGCGCAGTGCCGGGCATGAGGGCCCTAGACGAGAAAAAGTTTATTTTCATGGGAAGAAGAATAAAGTGATAAATCCCTGAATAGGAATAAGTCACTATACTTTTATCTCCCACAAAAAGTTGTCGTCCGAGCCATGGCCAGCGTTACCAAAATCTCCGTTACAAGCTTTGTCGGCAACTTTAGTGCTTCAACTCAACGGCCTGCGTTAGAGCCGGCCGTAGTTCAATCCTAAAATCAGCACAATGCCGACGACCATCAGGATCAGATAGGTTTCGACGGCCCCGGTCTGCACGTAGCGCAGCAAAAAGCCGCCACCCTGCACGGCCCGCCCAAAACCGTTGGTGAGGGGGTTGAGGACGCTGTTCTCCACAAACTTGTACAGGCCGCGCGACAGCGCCATCGTGGGTCGCACGAACAAGGCGTCGTACAGCTCGTCGATGTAGTACTTGTGGTAGACCAGGTTTTCGGGTGCCGGGCGCGGGGCGTCGTCGGCCACGGGGCGCTGGGCCCGGACCACGTACTGCACGTACGCCAACACGATGCCCAGCACCCCGGCCGCCACCGACAAACCGATGAGCATCAGCTCGGTGCCGTGGTCGGGCTCCAGGGCGAAGGCGGCCGGGTTGAGGCGGCGCGAATAGGTGAAGAGCGGGGCCAGGTAATCGGCCAGGTAGTGCTTGCCCAGCAGCATGGGGGCCCCCATGAAACCGCCCACGGCGGCCAGGATGGCTAAAACGATGAGCGGCAGCGTCATGCTGGCCGGCGACTCGTGCAAGTGGTGCTTTTGTTCTTCGGTGCCGCGAAACTCGCCGAAAAAGGCCAGGAACAGCAGGCGAAACATGTAGAACGCCGTCAGGAACGAGGTGAACAGGCCCACGGCCCACATCAGCTTGCTGTGCTCGTAGACGTGGCTCAGGATTTCATCTTTCGAGAAAAAGCCGGCAAACGGCGGGATACCCGAGATGGCTAGGCAGCCGATGAGAAAGGTGAAGAAGGTGACCGGCAAGTACTTGCGCAAACCGCCCATGCGGCGCAAATCCTGCTCGTTGCTCATGGCGTGGATGACCGAGCCGCCCCCCAGGAACATCAACGCCTTGAAAAAGGCGTGGGTGAGCACGTGGAACAGCGACGAGGAATACCCCATCACGCCCAGCGCCAGGAACATGTAGCCGAGCTGCGACACCGTGGAGTAGGCCAGCACTTTCTTGATGTCGTTCTGGGCCAGGCCGATGGTGGCGGCAAACAGCGCCGTGGCCAGGCCGATGATGCCCACCACTTCGAGCGTTTGGGGGGCCAGGGTGAAGAGCACGTTGGCCCGCAACACCATGTAGACGCCGGCCGTGACCATGGTAGCGGCGTGGATGAGGGCCGAAACCGGCGTGGGGCCGGCCATGGCGTCGGGCAGCCAGGTGTAGAGCGGCAGCTGCGCCGATTTGCCCATGGCCCCCACGAACAGCAGCAGCGTGATGGCCGTGCAAATGCCCGCCGTGTAGGGCCCAAACTGGCTCAGCGAGGCTTTTTGGAACACTTCACCGTACTGTACCGAGTTGAAGGTCAGGTAAATCAGGAAGATTCCCAGCAGAAAGCCGAGGTCGCCGATGCGGTTGATGATGAAGGCTTTCTTGGCGGCGTTGTTGTAGTCGGTGTTGGTGTTCCAGAAACCGATGAGCAGGTACGAGCACAGTCCCACGCCTTCCCAGCCGATGAAGAGAATGACGAAATTGCTTCCCAACACCAGCACCAACATGCTGAATATGAACAGGTTCAGAAAGCTAAAGAACTTGCCCACGTTCTCGTCGTGCGCCATGTAGCCGATGCTGTAGACGTGGATGAGGAAACCCACGCCGGTCACGAGCAGCAGCATCACCAAGCTGAGCTGGTCGATTTGGTAGCTGAACGGAATTTGCAGCGAGCCGACCGTTATCCAATCGAACAGCTCGACGGTGTATTGGTACTTGAAATTGAAAAACAGCACCAGCGAGATAACGAACGAGCCCAGCACCGTGGCGCTGCCCAGCAGCCCAGCCGCCGTGGCCGACAAGCGCTTGTTCAGCAAGCCGTTCAGCAAAAAACCGACGAAGGGCAGCAGCGGAATGAGAACGTAAAGGAAGGTGGGGTAAGGCGCGTTGGTGCCGGGGAGAACAATTTCCATCAGTGAAGGAGCGAATGAGCGGATGGGGGAAGGAGAAAAGCCAAGCGAGCGAAAAAGCGGGGGCAATGCCCCATTCGCTCAGTCACTCGTTTGCTTATTCACCATTTGAGCCGGCTCAGCAGGTTGACGTCGGTGGTTTGGAAGTTGCGGTAAATCATGACGATGATGCCCAGGCCGACGGCCACCTCGGCCGCCGCCACGGCCATGATGAAGAACACGAAGATTTGCCCGTTGGGGTCGGCCCGGTAAGCAGAAAATGCCGTCAACAGCACGTTCACCGCATTGAGCATGAGCTCGATGCACATGAAGATGATGATGGCATTGCGCCGCGTGAGCACCCCGACGACGCCGATGGCAAACAGGGCCGTGGCCAGAAAAACGTAGTACTGCAGCGGAACGGTGCGGATAACTTCGGGAACGGTGGCTTCCATGCGGGGGGAGAATCGGGCCGGGTTTGGGCCGTAATTTGGGCAGGCAAAGGTATCCTGAAAAAGCAAACCGCCCGCTGGTTAAAGTATTGCCGGCGCGGCTGCGTCTGCTGGCCCAACATGGAAAACCTGGCTCTTTCGCTCGCTTCTCCCCTGCTTCCGATGACGGCTTCGCAACAGGACCGGCAAATTGCCGACGCCGTGCGCCAGCAACGGCCCCGGCTGTTGCAGTTCATCCGCCGCCGCATTCCGGACGAGGCAGAAGCCGAGGATTTACTACAAGACGTGTTTGCCGAGCTGGTGGAGAGCTACCGCTTGCTCAAGCCGGTGGAGCAGGCAGCGGCCTGGCTGTTCCGGGTGGCGCGCAACCGCATCATCGACCTCTACCGCCGCCAGCGGCCGGTGTCGCTGGAGGCGGCCTTTGGGGCCGCCGAGGCTGAACCCGATGGCGAAGGGCTGCTGCTGGCCGATTTGTTGCCGGCCCCCGACGACTCGCCCGAAAACCGCCTGCTGCGCGAAACCCTCATGGATGCCTTATCCGACGCCCTGGCCGAATTGCCCGAGGCCCAGCGCCAGGTGTTTGTGTGGCACGAGCTCGACGACAAGTCGTTTCGCGAAATGGAGGCCGAAACCGGCGTGCCCCTCAAAACCCTGATTTCGCGCAAGCACTACGCCGTGCTGCACCTGCGCAAGCGCCTGCGAAAGCTCTACGACGAGCTGTTCACGGATTAAGCCTTGCGGGGCTTTGGAGTCAGCATTTGAAATTGCTGAATTATCTATTGTTTAATTATTTATTAAACAATAGATAATTCACTACAAGCCGAGTTGATGAAACAATTCACCGAACAATAACTACATCATTTAATTTATTATGAAACGCAAATTCTGGCTGCTGCGCGGCCTTCGCTTTTTGGTTTTCGCGGCCCTGTTTATTACCGCCGTGGCCTTCTTCACCCAGTCGCTCTGGAATTGGCTGGTGCCCGCGCTGTTCCACGGGCCCCTTATTACGCTGGGCCAAACGTTTGGCCTCTTGCTGCTTACCCGCTTACTATTTGGCGGCTGGGGCGGACGGGGCGGCGGCTGGGCCCGGCATCGCCGCGCTTGGCAGCAGCGCATGGCCGGCCGCATGGAACACCTCAGCCCTGAGGCCCGCGAAAAGTTTCGCCAGCAAATGCAGGCCAAATGCGGCATGGGCTGGATGCGCAGCGCCCCCACCGAAGCGGCACAAGCAGCCCAGCAGCCCGCTTAGCAATGCGAACTTAATTGTACCGTTAAAATATTTTTAAGATTTTTAATAGCTTACATCGAGCCGTTTGCGGTAGTCGGTGAAGGCTGATATCACGCCCCAAAAGCCATCGACAGAAAACAAACCCGAGATGGTGCAAGTTTTTAATTAGATCAACCGCGGCCGCCCATATTTATTGGACGGCCGCAGTCGGTTTAACGATGCGCTACTTGGAAGCGACTACGTATTATATAAAGGCTTCTTCATGATATGGAGAAATAGATAGCCTTTTTTCACAGGGCCCCGGGCGGTTGCAGGTATTGGCCGGACAATTTCGTATATTGGAGGAATTATTAAAAATATGGCAAATATATTTTCCTGTTATTAAATTATTCAAATAATTTTTTAATCATTGTTATGAAACGCCGTTGCTGCTTCTCTTTTATTATTCTGCTGGCCTTCTTTACCATAGCCGGGCCCGCCTGGGCTCAGGTCAAGCCGGTTGGTACCAACACTCTGCCGCTCGGCCAGCTGACCCCAGCCCCGATGCCAACCGGGCCCGCCACGCAAAACCTGACCGGCCGCGTTGAAACCACACTAGGGCCCTTGTCCGGGGCCGTGGTGCGGGTGCCCCGCTTCAATAAAATGTGCGTAACCAACTCAGAGGGCGGGTTTTTCTTGACCGTACCCGCCGACGCGGGGCCCCTGGCGGCCGTGGTCACCTACCCCGGGTGCACCGAAGTCAACACCACTTTTCAGCCCGGCGGTGAGCCGGCCGTGGTGCAGCTGCTTCCGCCAATAACCACGAAAGCGAACGGGAAGCAGCTCAAGGTTTACATGAAAACGGCCCGCCGCGAAGTAAAACGCTCCTTGCGGAAGCTCAAATAGTTACGCCGCCAGGGCCCTAGTTGCCTTGCTTGCTGGCCCCGCTTTTCCGGTCGTCGTTGTTCACTTGCTTGCGCTGGCGGCCCTGCTGCTCTTGCCCAAAACGGTAGGCGAATCCCAGACGGAAAGCGCGCTGGTAGGCGCGGTATTCGCTGCGCTCGTCGAAAGCAGTCGTGGTAGTGGTGTTGCGGTAGGGCCAGTAGCTGTTGAACAAATCGGTCACGTTCAGGGTGAGGTCGGCTTTGTCGTGGAGCACGGTTTTTTTCACCCCAAACGAATAATACAGGTTGGCCGAGCCCCGGCCCTGGATTTCGGGCGTGGGCAGCGAGCTGTACAGGAAAGCCTGCGCCGTGAGCTTTTTGGGGAATTTGTACGACGTGTTGAAGTTCAGCCCGGCCGTGAAGCCCCGGCGCTCGGCGTTCAGGGCCGGGCTGCGGCGCACGATGTATTGCACGTCGGGGCCCCCGCTGATGTCCCACTGCGGCGTGGGCTTGGCCGAGCCGTAAAAATTAAGCTGGTAAAAGCTGTTGGCCGCCACGTTGGCGAAGGTTTGGGCCGTGACGCCCGGCTCGCCCGTGGGCAGCCGCACCTGCTCGATGGCGTTGCCGGTGCGGCGCACCGAGCCCGAGACGTTGAGCGTAGCCGTTTTGACGGTCGTATTATAGCTTAATTCGTACGAATCGGTGAGCTCGGGGTCGAGGGCGGGGTTGCCGTAAGAAATATTTTTCGGATCGGTGCGGTCGACGAACGGGTTGAGGTAGTCGATGGACGGCCGGGTGATGCGGCGGCTGTAGGCCAGGCGCAAGCTGGTGGCGTCGCTGAAGGCGTAGCGGGCGTTGCCGTTGGGCAGTGCCGACGCGTAGCTGCGGCCGAACCCCGGCCCGCCGGCCCGGAAGTTGGCCGCGAGGGCCGTGCGCTCCACGCGCCCCCCCAGGCCGGCCGTCAGCTTCTTGCCCACCCCAAACGAGTAGGTGGCGTAGGCCGCCTGCACGTCCTGGGCGTAGGTGAAATCGGTGCCGCGGCCGGGGGCCCTCACAAATTCGGCGTTCCGCCCCGGCGTCAGCGTATCGACGTCGGCCACCGAGCCGGTACGCCGCCAGATGGCTTTCAGGCCCGCTTCCAACGTCTTTTTCTCGCCAAAGGGCTGCGTAAAATCGGTTTGGGCGGTGAGCTCGTGGCCGGGCGTACGGCCCCGGCTGCGCTCGCGGTAGCTGGCGCGGCCGGATTCGAGCGGCACCAGCGAGTTTTGGTACTGGTCGAAGTCGTAGCCCGACGTGCCATTGTTCAGCGCGTACTGGCCCAGTGCGCTCCACTCGCGGCGCGCCTGGGCAAACGTGCGCGTGTAGGTGCCGGTGGCTTCGCCGTTGAGGCTACTGAAAATGTTATCGGTAGCCCGATTAAAAACCTGGTTGTAAGCAGGATTTGGCGCAACGAAGCGATTGAGCAGCTCCTGCTGGCTGCTGCCCCGGTAGCCGTTGAGCGAGCCGGCCAGCGAGAAGCTATGGTGCTCGGCCGGGTCGAAGTCGAGGCCCAGGGTGGCGTAGTACCAGTGGCCGTTGTTGTGCACTTTGCCGGCTTGCGTAAGCGAGTCGGGGCCCGCCGGGGCAAAGCCAATCCGCCGGCGCTCAAACTGGCCGGGGTTGTACCACAGCCCCGTGCTGGCCGATGACGTAAAGCCGACTTTGCCTTTTTTAAAGTTGAGGGCCGAGTTGAAGTTGGTGTTGCGGTTGCCGCTGGCCGCCCCCACGCGGCCATTCACGCCCTGGTCCACACCCTTTTTCAATACGATGTTGATGATGCCGGCCGTGCCTTCGCCATCGTACTTGGCCGGCGGCGTGGTAATCACCTCCACGCTCTGGATCTGGTCGGCCGGGATGCTTTTCAGGGCCTCGGCCAGGTTTTGGGCCAGCGTGGGCGAGGGCTTGTTGTTCACCAGCACTTTAAAATTGCTGGAGCCCCGCATTTTCACGTTGCCGTCGCCGTCCACGGCCAGCAGCGGGGCTTTGCGCAGCACGTCGGCGGCAGTGCCGCCGGCGTTGGTCACATCCTGGTCGGCGTTGTACACGAGGCGGTCGGGGCGCACGTCCACCACCGGTTTCGAGCCGATGACCACGGCTTCGGCGAGCCGCTGGGTGGCGGCCGGCAGGCGCACGGGGCCCACGTCGGTGGCCCCGGCCGCTACCGTTACGGGCCGGGTGCGGGTGGCGTAGCCCACGAAGCTGACCTGCAACCGGAAGGCCCCGGGCGCCAGCTTGCTCAGCACGAAACGGCCCCGATCGTCGGCCGCCACGCCGGTAATGGGCTTCCCGGCCGGGGCGGCGGGCAGCAGCACCACCGTGGCGTAGGCCACCGGCTGGCGGCTGGCCGAATCGAGCACGGTGCCCGCCAGCGAGCCGGTACCGACGGCGGCCGGGGCGGGGGCCTGGCCGGCAGCAGGCCGGGCCGTTCCCAACAAAATCAAACCCAGCAAGCTACCTGCCAAGCCATTGCGCACAACGTTTCTCATAAACACCGGTTGGAAAGAAGGCAGGAGGGCCCCTACAGAGATGTCCGCCGCGGCAGGCGGGTTGCTTGGTCCCGTGTTAATTTTAGGCGGCCGCGACCCGACTACCGGGGCAGGGCAGCAAAAGTTACGGCGCACGGCTACCAGCCAAAAGCCGCCGGCGGTGGGCTTACTTCTTGAGGTCCTCGTAGCCCATGCCCATCTTGTACGACACATCAATTCCAGTAATGACCACGTCGAGCCCGGCCCCGCGTTCGCCCAGGGTGCGCACCAGCGCCGCCGAGCCGGCGGCAAACGCCAGCCGCGTAGCTTGCCGGGGTTCGGGGCGGCCCAGCTCGCGCACAGTGCCGTCGGGGAGCCGCTCGCCCACGCTCACCGGCACCGGGCCCGTATTGCGGGCTTTCACCCGGATGGCCCCGCGCTGCTGGCCACCCAGCACGAATTGCTTGCCGGTTTCAATGTTGAGATGGGACGCGTGACGTTGCACGCGGTGAGTAGCGCGAAGAACGGCAGCAGGACGGAGCGAGAGAAAACATGCATGGGGCGGGGGCTGGGGGCTGGGTGAAACGATGGCTCAAAGGTCTTTCCCCACCTTGTTCGCAGCGCTCCAAACCATGATCTGGCGCGGCCCAACTTATGATTTGGGGCGCATCAGCTCGCCGGGAACCTGGCCGGCCAGCTTCTTGAACACGCGGTTAAACGTTGATTTAGAGTTGAAACCGCATTCCAGGGCCACCCCCACCAGCGAGTAGTGACCGAAGCGCGGGTCGGCCAGCTTGCGGCGGGCTTCGGCCACGCGGCAGGTGTTCACGAAGTCGTTGAAGTTCTGTCCGCAGCCGGTATTGATGACCTTGGACAGGAGCCCCGGGTTGGTGCGCAGGCGCTGGGCCAGCTCGGTCAGGGTCAGCTCGGGCTCCAGCCAGGGCCGGCCGGCTTGCATCAGGGCCAGCAGCTTTTCGCGCAACGGCAGCAACTCGGGCAGCAGCGCGGCGGGCGGGCCCGGGCGGAGCGGGGCCGGGGCCACGGGCCCACTCGGCGCGGCCTCCGCTTTGGCCGGCTCGTCCGCCGGGGGCCCCGAAACCGGGCCGGGCACGGCGCCAGACTCGAAGCGCAGCGGACTGGTGGCCGCTGCGTAGTTGGCCTGAATGCCCACCACAACGAGCCCGTAAATCAGGATGCCGCGCAGGGCGAAAAAATTCCAGGCCGCATCGTAGCTGAAATCGAAGAGGGCGTTCAGGCCAGTGTAGAGCAGCCCCAGCGTCAGCACCAACAATTGCAGCAGCAACAGCTGGCGCAGGCCGGCAAACCGCAGGCGCTCCGGGTCAGAGAAGTTGTCGTCGAGGTAGCGCCGGTAGCGGCGGTAGTCGGCCAGCATCCGCAGGCCGTAGCCCAGCAGCAGCGCGTGCCCCAGCAGGGCCAGCGGCAGGGCCAGGCCGTCGAGGGCCGTCGCCGCCGCGCCCTTGGTGCCGAAGAAATCGGGCAGCGGGCGGCGCAGCACGCCCCGGCGCCACAGCAGGTCGTAGGCCGCCGAGGCGGCAAACAGGCCGGTTTCGAACAGGGCCGGCAGCAGGTGCCGGGCCTGCGGCCGCCACCGAAACTCCTGGTTGGTGAGGCTGCGGAAGTACAGGAAATAGCCCGGCCCCAGGGCCGTGCCCACGTGCCAGGGCACGTAAAACATAACCGTGGAATGCCCGTCGTGGCTGTCGAACCAACCCGCGTAGCCCAGCATCCACTGGCTCACGCTGAGCGTGG
>JANXOE010000106.1 GCA_025353745.1 Hymenobacter sp. | reverse complement strand
AGCGCGGCGGTTGCCCCGCCCTATGCCCTTCTGGCCATCCCTTTCACCTCCCCCTATTTGCCCCATGCAGTTACCACAATTTCTTCAAGACTTTTTAGCTAAAGGCCCCGTAGGGGCCAAGAAAGGCCTCGATGCCGTGGCCACCACCTCCGAGCGCGGCATCTGGGCCCTAAAGTGGTCCTTCATTGGGCTGACCATTACCTCGCTGTTGCAGGTCATCGTGTTCTTTTATTCGGGCAGCACGGCCCTGCTGGCCGATACGATTCACAACGTGGCAGATGCGGCCACGGCCATTCCCCTCTGGATTGCCTTCCGCTACACCAACCGGGCCCCGACCAAGCGCTTCACCTACGGCTACGGCCGCATTGAGGACCTGGCCGGGGTCGTGATTCTGCTCATCATCCTGGCCAGCGGCATTGTGGCGGGCTACGAGAGCATCCAGCGCTTTTACCACCCCGAGCCGGTACGCTACCTGTGGGCGGTGGGCGTGGCCTCGGTTATTGGCTTCATCGGCAATGAAGTCGTGGCCATCTTCCGCATCAAGGTGGGCAAGGAAATTGGCAGCGCGGCGCTGGTCGCGGACGGCTACCACGCCCGTACCGATGGTATCGCCAGCCTCTCGGTGCTGCTCGGCGTGATGGGCATCGGGCTGGGCTTCCCGCTGGCCGACCCCATCATCGGCCTCATCATCAGCTTTGTGATTATGAAAATCGTGTGGCGTTCGGGCAAGGACATCTTCACCCGCCTGCTCGACGGCGTGGACCCGGCCGTGGGCGACGCCGTGCGGGCCAGCGCCCTGCAAGTGCCCGGCGTGCGCGGGGTGCGCAACGTGCGCCTGCGCTGGCTCGGCCACAAGCTCAACGCCGAAGTGGACGTGACCGTGGACGACACACTGAGCGTGGGCCAGGCCCACGACTTGGGCAACCAGGTGGTGGCCCGGCTGCGCCAGGACGTGCAGTACCTGACCAGCGCCCTGGTACACACCGACCCCGCCACCGCTACGGCGCATCAGCACGCGTAATTATTGCTATTACCATGAACCTCAGTGATGCTTTCGCACCCTTCAAAAGCCTGCGCAACCTCGTCTTTGCCCGGCTGTATGCCGCCCAAACCACCTCGCTCTTGGGCGATGCCCTGACCTGGGTGGGCCTGGCCTTGCTGGCTTTTGAGCTGGGCGGCGGCCACTCGGCGCAGATTCTGGCCTTCGCCCTGACCCTGCGCGTGACAGCCTTTGTGCTGCTCTCGCCCCTGGCCGGGGTGCTGGCCGACCGCCTGAATCGCAAGACCATCATGGTGACAGCCGACGTGGCGCGCATGGTCGTCATCGGCCTGCTGCCCTTTGTGACGCAGGTGTGGCAAGTGTACGCGCTGATGTTCACGGTCAATGCCTTCACGGCCTTTTTCACGCCCACCTTCCAGGCCACGCTGCCGGCCGTGACAACGGATGAGGAGCTACCCGCCGCCTTGAGCTTGTCGAGCGCCACCAACGAGTTGCTGGGAGTGCTCGGGCCGGGTATCGCGGGCGGGGTGGCCGCCTTCCTGGGAGCCCGTGACATTTTTTTCATCGACGCGGCCACTTTCCTGATATCGGGGGTGCTCATTTTTACCCTGCCGGCCCGCCTGCGCAACGAGGACGCTCCGGCCAGCGCCGACGAGCGGGTAACCGTGGCGGCCGTGCTGGAAGGCACGAAGCTGCTCTGGAAAAACGCCGTGATGCGCTACGCCCTGCTGCTGGAGCTGGTGGCCGCCGTCAGCGGGGCCCTGATTCTGGTGAACACCGTGGGTCTGGTGCGCGGCCCGCTGCACCTGCCCGAAGCCCGCTACGGGTGGGTGATGGCCGCCTTTGGCATCGGGGCCACCGCGGCGGCCCTGCTGGCCGGCGCCCTCACCAAGCGCCTTGCCCAGACCACGTTCGTCATCCTCGGCGCGGTGCTCACCAGCCTGGCCGTGCTGCCCGCCAACCACGCCGGCCTCGGGCTGCTGATGGGGCTCTGGCTGTTGGCCGGCGCGGGCCAGAACGCCGTCAACCTGGCCACCCAAACCCTCATTGCCGCGCAAACCGACGAGGCCCACCAGGGCCGCGTCTACGGCGCCCACTTTGCCTGGAGCCACCTGTGGTGGGCCTTTGCTTACCCACTCGCCGGCTTCCTGGGCATCCACTTCGCTACCCGCTCCTTTCTGTACGGCGGCGTGGTGGCGCTGGCCTTGCTGGCCGGCACCTGGCTGCTGGCCCGTCGTGCCGCCGGCACCGCCGTGGCTCGCCCGGCCACTCCCGGGGCCTAAGAAGGTAGGCCACCCGCAGTTTATTTCTGGTAATTCATTTATTTCTTCTCCGATGCAGCCCCACGCCGAACACCCCACTCACGACCACGAAGCACCCGGTCACGACCATACCGGCCCCGCAGACCACAGCGGGCACGACCACAGCGGCCACCACCACGGCCCTTCGCCCGATACGCCGTTCAGCTTCGCTTTCGGCGTCGGCATCGCGCTAAACCTCTCGTTTGTCATCGCCGAGACCATCGGCGGCTTTTGGGGGCATTCCTCCGCACTGCTTTCCGACGCGGGCCACAACCTGGGCGACGTGCTCGGCCTGGGCCTGGCCTGGGGCGCCGGGCGGATGGCCCTGCGGCCGGCCCGGGGGCGCTATACGTATGGCTTCAAGGGCTTAACCATTCAAGCCTCCCTGCTCAATGCGTTGCTGCTGTACACCGCGCTGGGCGTCATCCTCTGGGAAACCATCGGCCATTTGCGCCACCCCGAGCCCGTTAACGGCCAGCTCGTGATGCTCCTGGCCGGGGCCGGCATCCTCGTCAACGGCGTCACGGCCTGGCTCTTCCGGGCCGGGCAGAAAGGCGACGTGAACGTGCGCGGGGCGTACCTGCACATGCTCACCGATGCGCTCGTGTCGGCCGGCGTGGTCGTGGGCGGGGCCGTGGTCTACTTCACCGGCTGGACGTGGGTGGACCCCGTCATTGCCTTTGCCCTGCTCGGCGTCATTGCCTACGGCTCGTGGGGCTTGCTTACCGAAACGCTCCAACTGAGCATGAACGCCGTGCCCGAGGGCATCGACCTCGCTGCCGTGCGCACCTTCCTGCTCGCGCAGCCCGACGTCACGCAGGTGCACGACCTGCACGTCTGGCCGTTGAGCACGACCGATACCGCCCTCACGGCCCACCTCGTGCGCCCCCAAGGCGGCGACAACGCCTTTATCGAACAAGTGCAAAAGGCTTTGGCGGAGCAGTTTAAAATCGGCCATTCCACCCTGCAAGTGGAGCAGCTTACGGCCATCCCCCACGAGCACGGCATCTGCGACGAGGTGCCCGGCCTGCCGAAGGCTGCGCCGCCGGCCATCCCCGCCAGCAACTAAGAAGCTGTTTGAGTCAGCAGAACTTGAGAATACGCCGGATGTTGGCTAGGCAAATCCACGCGTTGGCAGGGCGTAAACTTCGGTCGTATTCTTTTGACAATCTGCGGTTAGCACTGAGCCACGCCAAGGTGCGCTCGACAATCCAGCGCCAGGCATGAATGCAGAAATTCTTTTTTTCGACCAGCACGTGGGCCGGTTTCTCGACGCGGATGCCGTAGCGCCGGGCCAGGTATTCGCGAAAAACGCCGTTAAACGAGCCGTCAACGAATACCACCTGCACTTGCCCGAGCAAGTCGTGCGTGGCGGCCACCTCGTCCCAAAAGGCGATGGCGGCCGGGCCGTCGGCGGTGTTGGCCGGCAGGACCCGGCTGGCCAAGACGTTGCCCAACGTATCGGTCAGCACCAAGCGCTTGCGGCCTTTGACCAGCTTGCCCGCGTCGAAGCCCACCGTAGCCCCGGTGGCCGTGGCCGCGTTTTTGACGCTTTGCGTGTCGAGAATCACGGCCGTGGGCCACGCTTTTTTTCGGCCCGTTCCCGGCTGCTCACGTCCAGGCAGGTGCTGACCCGTTGCCACGTGCCGTCGGCCTCCCATTTGGCAAAATACCAGTACACCGTGCTCCAGGGCGGTAAATCGCCCGGCAAATCCCGCCACACGCACCCGTTTTTGAGCACGGACAAAATGGCGTTCACCACCTCCCCCAGCGGCCATTTGCCCCGGCGGCGTACCACCAGCAACGGCTCCAACTGCGGCCAGTCCCGCGCCGACAAATCCGAACTGTACCGCTTTCGAGCAACTTTTCCCTCTGCTTGTTTCACCAAGCTAAATTAACTCAAACAGCTTCTTAGAGTAACACTGATAACATTGGTAACACAAATAACACCGGTAACATAACTAATTAACCGCAGGGGGCTTCGCCGCTGTAAGTTGGTAGTTTAATGATTTGCCGTGCTGGCCCCGCATAAAATCAAAGAACACTGTTAGGTCATCCGCAACGCGGCTTTCTTCCAGCGCCGCGAAATACGCCTGCCGGCCTTCGCGAAACACAATAGTCAGCGGTTGGCCATAGTAGCGCTGCACGTAGTTCATGAGCAGCCGGGAGGTGCGCCCGTTGCCATCGTTGAAGGGGTGAATGCTGACCAGGCGCTGATGTGCCTCAAAGGCCAACTCCAGTTGCTCGCGTAGCGTGGTGGCCACCGGCATCCGCTCGCGCAGCCCACCACTGAGCGATGCTACCAGGGCCGGCACCTTTTGGGCATTGGGGAAGGAGCTGGCTCCAACGATGAACACATTGCCGCGGCGCAGGTCGCCCTGCGTGGGGTCCACGGTGCCCAGGGCCGTGTTGGTTAAGCGGCCAGTAGACTGCATCACGGCCGCCGCCAGCTCGCGCAGCAAGGCCGGGCCGGGAAGCTGCCGCGCATCGGCCCGCAGCAAGGCCAGGTCCAGAGCGCGGGCATGGTCGCCCAGCATGTCGTAGCCGGCTAGTGGCTTGCCCGGTCCCAGGGTGGGAGCTGCCCCGAGCAGAAAATCAAACGCTTCCAGTACCGTCACGCGGGAGCCCTCAATCATGGTAGAGTGCGCCGACACCATGACCTGGCTCAGCTGCTGGCTGGTCTGCTGCCGGTTGGTCGGCAGCTGCTGCACCTGATAAGTCAGTTGCTCAATCTGAGTCCACGTCATGCGGCGTGCCAGAGCGTGGCCGCCCGCAGCGCGGCCACGTCCACGGTGGCCAGGGGCAGGGGCGCGGTCAGTCCCGCGCCGTAAATCAAATCCGCTGCCCATGCCGCCAAGTCAGCCGCGTAAATCATGCGCTGGCCAGCTTCGCCCTGGTACTCGGTTTTGCCCGCCATAAACGCCTCCAAGCCGGGACGCAGGGCCGCCGGCACGTCGGCCAGCGCCTGGTCAGCCAGCGACGGGTTAAGGAGCCCGTTCAGGTAGTCCCGGAGGGCCTGGTAAGCATCTTGGCTGGAAGAAGTCATGAGAATCAGGTAAGGCAGGCCGCACACACAGCAACCAAAAGTAACGATTCCAGCCCGATTTTACCCCATTCCCGCCTTACTTTAGCCAAGTAACATCAGTAATACCTGTAACATACGTAACACCGGTAATAATGAGGTGGTCTAGCCAAGCGGGACACAACAGGGACTTACCTTTCTTGTGCCATGCCTCCTACTCCCAAACCGATCATACGGCGTAAATATGACGCCGCCTTCCGCACCGAGGCCCTGCGCCTGGCCGGCGAGAGCCGCTCGACGCAAGCGGCGGCCCGCGCCCTGAACATCAATCCCAAGCTGCTCTATAAGTGGCAAAAAGAGGCGCAAACGCCCGTCGCGGCCGCGTTAGGGGCGGGCCTGGACCCGGCCACGGCCGCCGAGCTGCGCCAATTGCGGGCCCTTTCGCGTCGGCAGGCGCAGGAGCTGGAGATTTTAAAAAAAGCCATTGCCATCTTCTCACAGACACCGGACCAATGAACCGCTACCGCTTCATTGACGCGCAGTCGCGCGCTTACCCGGTGCGGGGCCTGTGTCGTGCGCTCGGCGTGGCGCCGAGTCGCTACTACGCGTGGCTGCAGGGCCAGCGGCGGGCCGTAGGGCAGGAAACGCCGGCCTGGGAAACGGCGTTGGTGGCGGTGTTTGAGCGCCACAAGCGTCGCTACGGCACGCGTCGGCTGCGCGTAGCCCTGCACCATGAGGGTCACCGGGTAGGGCGTCAGGCCTTGCGCACGGCGCTGGCCCGCCGGGGCCTGCGGGCCTTGCAGCCCAAGGCTTACACCCCGCGCACCACCGATTCGACCCACGGCCTGCGCTGCGCGCCCAACCGCCTGCTCGACCAGCTGCCCCCGGTGCAGGCCAACCGGGTCTGGGTCTCGGACATCACCTATCTGCCCCTGGCCAGCGGGGCTTGGGCCTATCTGTGCGCTTTCCAGGACGTGGCCAGCAAATTCGTCGTGGGCTGGCACGTGCTCGGCACCATGCCCGAAGCCTTGGTCACGACGGCCCTGCAGCGGGCGCTGCTCGCCCAGCGACCGGCGGCTGATCTGGTGGTGCATTCCGACCGCGGCGGCCAGTACTGCGGCAAGGCCTACCGGGCCCTGCTCCACCAGCACGGGGCCCTGCGCTCGCACAGCCGCCGGGGCGAATGCTACGATAATGCCCAGGCCGAAAGCCTCTGGTCCCGGCTCAAAACCGAAGAACTCGAAGCCCGCGAGTGGCCCGTTTTTGCCAACTTAGCCGACGCCCGAGCCAGCGTAGCCGACTATTTTGATTATTACAATCACGAACGTCTGCACTCCAGCATCGACTACCAGCTTCCGTATTGTGCTCACCAACAGCTTCTTCAACCAACTGCCTTAAACTGTCCCGCATAACTGGACCACCTCAAGGTAGCCCTGGAAGGTACCCGCTGCAACGCGCGCCACTGGGTCAAACCGGCTGATGCGGACCTGCACCCCCGCGCTACAGTATTGGGTAGCACTGCCTGGGTTTTCTTCGAAGACCCAGTTCTCGTAGTAGGGCGTGTATCGGTCGTACCGAGGCAAATGGTAGGTGCCCAGCCCGGTAAGGTGGGGTATGACCAGTTCCAGG
>JANXOE010000097.1 GCA_025353745.1 Hymenobacter sp. | reverse complement strand
GAGCACCAGCGGCCCGCCCCGCAAGTACTACACCCTCACCGATGCCGGCCGGCAGTTTCTGGCGGAGCTGCGCGACACCTGGGAGGAAATGGCGGCTTCGGTGGGCATCATCCGCCACAGCCGGCCGCCCGGCGACAGCCGCTAGCCCGCCGCTTTTTCTGCTTCACTCACCCGCATTCCATTGGCCCGTTCGGCCTTCTTTCACATGAAAAAGAACATCAGCATCAACCTGCAAGGCATCGTCTTCCACATCGAGGAAGACGGTTTTGAAGTCCTGAGCCGCTACCTGGCCGAGGTGAAAGCCCACTTCGCCAGCTACCGCGGCCACCAGGACATCGTGGCCGACATCGAGGGCCGCATCGCCGAGCTCTTTGCCGCCCGCCTCTCGCCCATGCAGCAGGTCATCACCCTGGATGACGTGAATGCCATGACGACCAAGATGGGCCGGGTGAGCGACTTCGCCCCCGAAGCCGACGAGGACGACGAGGTACCGGCCGACGAAGCCGCCGCCGCTTCGGCTTCGGCTTCGACCGATTCCGGCCGCGCTTCGGACCCCTACGGTCCGGCCGCCGCCGCCGCCGCCGCCACTGCCACTGCTACGGCCGCTACGGCCGCCGCCGAACCCAAGCGCCTGTACCGCGACATGGCCAACCGCAAAGTGGCGGGCGTGGCCGCCGGCATCGCCCAGTACTTTGCCGTGAACCCGCTCTGGATTCGGCTGGCCTTCGTGTTCCTGACCATTTCCTTGCCCGCCGTTCGCATTTGGGGCATCGGCCGCCACGGCCGGCTCGACGTGGGCGGCTGGGTGGCGCTGGGCTACATCATTCTGTGGATTCTGCTGCCCAAGCGCTACGATGCCCCCGCCCACCCCGAGGCCCTGCTGAACTCGGGCCCGCTGGCCGGCCGCCGCTTGTTCCGCGACACGGGCACGGGCAAAGTGGCAGGCGTAGCCGCCGGCCTAGCCGCCTACTTCAACATCGACGTGACGCTGATGCGGGTGATTTTGCTGGCCGGCTTGTTTGCCGGGGGCTTCACCTTCCTGCTCTACATCATTCTGTGGATAGTATTGCCCGAGGCCAAAACGGTCTCGGACAAGCTGCGGATGCGCGGCGACGCGATGACGCTGGAAAGCTTCGACAGCAGCGCCCGCAGCAACGCCTTCGCCGACGGCCCGGCCACCACCAACCGCCCCGTGGGCGCGTTCGTGGAGGATGCCGCCCGCACCCTGGGCCCGGCCGTGAACTTTGCCGGCTCGGCCATTCGGGTGGCGGCCGGCGTGCTGCTCACCATCATGGGGTTTGGCCTGCTGCTGGCCGTGGTGGTGTGTACCGGGGCGGGCGTTGGCCTGCTGCCGGCTTCGCAAAACATTGTGATGGGCAGTGCCCCGGCCCACGTCATGCTCCAGGGCATTCCGGGCTGGGCGCTGCTGGCGGGCTTGCTGGCGGCGGGCATTCCGGCGCTGTGGCTGCTGCTGGGCGGGCTGAACCTGCTGTTCCGGCACACGGTTCTGACGCGCTCCGTGGGCCTCTCGCTGCTGGGCTTGTGGCTGTTGAGCATCGTGGGCGTGGTGGCCGGCGTATCGCAACAGCTGCATCAGTACGAGGACGATGCCGAAGTGGAGCAGCTGGAGCAGTTCCCGAAGCTGACCACGCCGGTTGTGGTGCTGGATGCCCGCAACGTGAACCGCCAGTGGGAACAGCGCGTGGACCTGCGCCTGGCCGCCGCCGACAGCGGCAAAGCGGTGGAAGTGCTGCGCACCCTGCGGGCCAGCGGCCCCAGCCAGGACGTGGCCCGCCGCACGGCCCTCACCACCATCGACTACACGGTGCGGCCCCGCGGCGACTCGTCGCTGGTGCTCGACGACCATTTCTCCTTCCTGCCCAACGCGGCCTACCGCAAGCAGGAGCTGGCCCTGACCCTGCGCCTGCCCCGCGACCGCACCTTCCGCCTCAGCCGCCGCTTCGCTTTTGACTTGCTCGACGACAACGACTTTGTGAACAACCGCCGCCCCACCGACCCCGAGCAGCACCGCTACCGCCTGCGCGGCAACAAGCTGGAGTGCATCGGCTGCACCGCCGAGCAGCTGGGCCGCACCAAGAACGGGGGCGAGGACGGCCTTTCCCTCAACGGCAACATCAACGACGACGAAAATGGCGTGCACGTTCGGATAGACAACGACAACAATAACGACAGCAGCGACGAGGCCGACAACAACGACGACAGCGACAGCGACAACGACGAGGGCTCGAACAGCGGCACCACCCTCAACTACGGCGGGGCACCCTCCTTCGACACCGACCTGGGCAGCTACGGCAGCGCCCGCCGCACCTTCGCCGAAACGGGCTTCACGCGGGTGAGCGTGGCCGGCGGCTACCGCGTGGTGGTGCGCCGCGGCGACAGCTTCAGGATTGAGGCCGGCGGCGACGACAAGGCCCTGAGCGAGCTGCGCGTGGAGGTCGAAGGCGACGAGCTGCAAATCCGGTCCCGCAACAGCAGCAGCTTTTTTGGCGGCAGCTGGGGCAATAGCCAGCGCAAGGTGCTCATCCGCATCGAGCTGCCCCGCATCGACCGCCTGGAGCTGGCCGGGGCCGTGCAGGCCGACTACGGCGGCTTCGAGCGCCAGAACGAGCTGCGCGTGGAGCAGGCCGGGGCCAGCCACCTGCGCCTGAACGGCCGCTTCGGCACCCTTAAACTGGCGCAGGCCGGGGCCTGCCGCACCACCGCCACCGGCCAGGCCGACAACCTCGACCTCGATGCCGCCGGGGCCTGCGAGCTGGCCGGGGCCAACCTCAAAACCACCGACACCAAGGTGTCCATCGCCGGGGTGTGCAAGGCCCGCCTCAACGTAACCGGCAGCCTCGAAGGCGATGCCGTGGGGGCCAGCGAAGTGGCCTACAGCGGCAAGCCCGCGAAGGTGAACGTGGATGCCACCGGCCCCTCCAGCGTCAAACATCTGTAAATGCCAGAATTTACTTGTTACCAAATAACTCCTCGGGCAACCCTCGCCGTACAGCCGGCATCTATCCTCCCGAGAACCAAAAAAAGAAGCCGGGCCTAGTTTGGTGAGTGAGCGAAGCCCTCTTCTGGAGCCAGTCCTTTGGCCGCCCCCTGCTGCAACAGGAAGGCCAGGGCTGGCTCCATTTCGTTGGTGATGAGGCCGTCGAGGATGGCCTCCATCACGGCCTCCTTCAGCTCGCCCACGGCCCGCGACGGCTTCAGGCCGAAGGTGGCCATGATGATTTCGCCGGTGATGACCGGGCGGAAGCGGCGCAGGTGGTCCTTGGCTTCCACCTCCCTCAACTTGTCCTCCACCTGCCCGAAATTGCGCAAGTACCGCTCCTTGCGGGTGTGGTCCTTGCTCGTGATGTCGGCCCGGCACAGCAGCATCAGCCGGTCGATGTCGTCGCCGGCCTCGAAGAGCAGGCGGCGCACGGCCGCATCGGTCACGGTTTCCTTCACCAGCGCAATGGGGCGCAGGTGCAGCCGCACCAGCTTTTGCACCATCCGCATTTCCTCGCCCAGGGGCAGTTTCAGGTCCGTGAAGATGCCCGGCACCCAGCGGGCCCCCTTGTCTTCGTGGCCGTGAAACGTCCAGCCCACGCGCGGGTCGTGGCGCTTGGTGGCGGGCTTGGCAATGTCGTGCAGCACGGCGGCCCAGCGCAGCCACAGGTCGCCGCCGGCGGCCGCCACGTTGTCGAGCACTTGCAGGGTGTGGTAAAAGTTGTCCTTGTGGGCGTGCTGGCCCACTTTTTCCACGCCGTGCAGCAGCGCCATCTTCGGGAAGATGAGCGGCAGCAGCCCCGTCTGAAACAGCAGCTTGAACCCGTAGCTCGGCGTGGGCGACTCGATAATCTTGTTCAGCTCGACCGTAATCCGCTCCTGCGACACAATCCGAATCCGGTCCTTGTTCCGAATGATGGCCTCGAACGTGTCGGGCTCGATGTCGAAGTTGAGCTGCGACGCGAAGCGCACGGCCCGCATCATGCGCAGCGGGTCGTCGGAGAAGGTCACGTCCGGCCCCAGCGGCGTGCGGATGGTTTTGCTGGCCAGGTCCTTCAGGCCGTCGTAGCGGTCCACGAGTGCCCCGAAATCTGCCGGGTTCAGGCTCAGGCCCAGGGCATTGATGGTGAAGTCGCGGCGGGCCAGGTCCTCGTCCAGCGTGCCAGCCTGCACCTCGGGCTTGCGGCTTTCGGCGCGGTAGCTTTCCCGGCGGGCTCCCACAAACTCGATGTCGCCGGCCTCCTTGGTGGGCAGCATGGCCGTGCCGAAGTTCTTGAACACCTGCACGCGGCCCCGGCCCTTTAGCCGGTGGCCCACGGCCTGCGCCAGGGCAATGCCGTCGCCCACGGTCACCACGTCGATGTCCTTGCTCGCGCGGCCCAGGGCCAGGTCCCGCACGTAGCCGCCGACGACGTAGGCCGGCTGGCCGAGCTCCGCCGCCGCTTCGGCAATGGTACGAAAAATGGGCAGTTCGGGCAGGCGGGGCGTGTTCATGGAGGCAAAGTTCGCAAAAGAACCGTGCCCCGAAGCACAGCTTCGGGGCACGCGCCTACTCGCGCACCACTTCCAGCTGCCCGCCGGCCCCCAGCCGCAGCACCCGCGAGGGGGCGGTGCGGGCAGCGTCGTCCTGCCGCCAGCTCACCACGTGGTCGACCCCGCGCACGATGGCCGCGTCCACTTCCGCGTACACGGCCGGGGTGGGCTCGCCGGCCTTGTTGGCCGAAGTCGATACCAGCCCGTGGCCCAGCCGCCGCACCACTTTGTGGCAGAACTCGTCCTTCACCACGCGCAGGCCCACGGTGCCGTCGGGCGCTACCAGCTCCCTGGCCACGGCCCGGCTGGCGGGCAAAATGTAGGTGGTGGGCCGCGTGTCGGCGGCCAGCAGGGCTTCGAGCTCGGCCGGCACTTCGGCGGCGTAGCGTTTGAGCATGGCCAAGTCGGCCACCAGCACGATGCTGGGCTTGCCGGCCTCGCGGCCCTTCAGCTTATACAGGGCCTGCACGGCGGGCGGCGATTCGGCATCGCAGCCCACGCCCCACACGGTATCGGTCGGGTACAATATGACTTGCTGCAACAGCAGCGCATCAACGGTGGCATCGACTTCCTGCGTCGCAGATTTAGACAGATTCATCGGATTTCGCGGATTGTTTGTGACCACAGATTTAACGGATTTTAACGGACTAGCTGGGGTTCCGTCTGTTCAACCCCTTGCTTTCGATTGCGCCACCCGACTCCGCAAAATTATCGAACCGGGCCGAACCACCAATAGTCCGTTTCATGCGTTAAAATCCGTTGAATCTGTGGTCTGGCAAAGCTCCACCAACACACCAGCCGCGCTTTTGGGGTGCACGAAGCACACCAGCTTATTGTCGGCCCCGCGCTTGGGCTCCTCGTTCAGCAGCACGAAGCCCTCCCCTCTTAGCCGCGCCATCTCGGCCCGAATGTCGTCCACTTCAAACGCGACGTGGTGGATGCCCTCCGGCTTTTTGGCCAGGAATTTCGTGATGGCGCTGTCCGGCGACGTGCCTGCCAGCAGCTCAATCTTAGCGCCGCCAACCCGAAAGAAGACCGTGTCCACGGCTTCGCTGGCCACGTGCTCCTGTTTATAAGGTGCCGCGCCGAGCAGCGTGGTGTAGAGGGAGGTGGCGGCTTCGAGGTCGTGCACGGCCAAACCGAGGTGTTCGAGGTTGGTAATCATGGGGGAGGATTTCGGGGGAGAATGCCGCCGAGCGGCCCACAAAACCGGTTTTAGCGGGCATTTGGCGGCGCGGCCGGAAGTCGGCGCATTTCCCTATTTAGATTGTGTCTACTTTTGTGAGACCAAAGAAAACTGATTGCCCCCGAACCGTGTTCTAGAGGCCGACCAGTCATTCATTGGTTTATCATTTTGCCATCCCGCCACGCGCAATGCTGAAGCTCCCAATTTACCTCGACAACAACTCCACCACGCCCCTCGACCCGCGCGTGCTGGAGGCCATGATGCCCTACCTGACCGACGTGTTCGGCAACGCTGCTTCGCGCAACCACCCCTTCGGGTGGGCGGCCGAGGAGGGCGTGGACTACGCCCGCGAGCAAATCGGCAAGCTCATCAATTGCGACGCGAAGGAAATCATCTTCACCTCGGGCGCTACCGAATCCGACAACCTGGGCATCAAGGGCGTGTTCGAGATGTACAGCCAGAAGGGCAACCACGTCATCACGGCCACCACCGAGCACAAGGCCATCCTCGACACCTGCAAGCACATCGAGAAGCTGGGCGGCCGGGTCACCTACCTGCCCGTCGATGAGCAGGGCCTCATCAGCCTCGCCGAGCTCGAAGCCGCCATGACCCCCGAGACCATCCTGGTCAGCATCATGTACGGCAACAACGAGACGGGCACGATTAACGACATCCGCGCAATTGCCCGCATCGCCCACAGCCACGGCGCTTTGTTCATGACGGACGGTACGCAGGCCGTGGGCAAGATTCCGGTCGATGTCATCGCCGACGGCATCGACATCATGGCCTTCACGGCCCACAAAATGTACGGCCCCAAGGGCGTGGGGGCGCTCTACGTGCGCCGCAAAAACCCCCGTGTGAAGGTGACTTCGCAGATGGACGGCGGCGGCCACGAGCGCGGCATGCGCTCGGGCACCCTCAACGTGCCCGGCATCGTGGGCCTGGGCAAGGCCTGCGAGCTGGCCCGCCTCGAAATGGCCGCCGACACCGCCCGCTTGAGCGTGATGCGCGACCGCCTCGAACGCGAGCTGATGACGATGGAGGAAACCTATATCAACGGCTCCACCGAGCACCGCTTGCCGCACGTTACTAACATCAGCTTCAAGTACGTGGAAGGCGAAGGCCTGATGATGGGCATCAAAGACCTGGCCGTGTCGTCGGGCTCGGCCTGCACCTCGGCCTCGCTTGAGCCCAGCTACGTGCTCAAGGCCCTGGGCCTGAGCGACGACCTGGCGCACTCCTCCCTGCGCTTCGGCCTGAGCCGCTTCACCACCGACGAGCAAATTGATTACGCCATCAACCACGTAAAAGAAGCCGTCACCAAGCTCCGCGAAATGTCGCCGCTGTGGGAAATGCACAAGGAAGGCGTCGACCTGAGCAAAATCGAGTGGGCCGAACACTGATTTTTAGAGCTTAGAGGTTAGCGCTTGGAACGTAGCTCGTTCTGTGGCTCGGCTCTAAGTTCTAAGCTCTAAATTCCAATCAAACCAAAGAGCTTAGATTGTTCTGTTGCTCCGCTCTAAGCTCTAACACCTAAATTCTAATCAAACCAACCCAATGGCTTACTCCGATAAAGTAATCGACCACTACAGCAACCCCCGCAACGTGGGCACGCTGGATAAAAGCAAGAAAAACGTGGGCACCGGCCTGGTGGGGGCCCCCGAGTGCGGCGACGTGATGCGCCTGCAAATTGAGGTGGACGAGGCCACCAACACCATCACCGACGCCAAATTCAAAACCTTCGGCTGCGGCTCGGCCATTGCGTCGTCGTCGCTGGCCACGGAGTGGCTCAAAGGCAAAACCGTGGACGAGGCCCTGGCCATCGACAACATGGAGATCGTAGAAGAGCTAGCCCTGCCGCCGGTGAAAATTCACTGCTCGGTGCTGGCCGAAGACGCCATCAAGTCGGCCATTTCGGACTACCGCGTGAAAAACGGCCTGCCGGCCCTGGAGCTGGCCCACCACTAAGCCGCGCTGGCCACACTGCGGGCGGCGCCCCGGAACCGCTACGGCCGTTCCGGGGCGTCGCCCGCTTTTTTTTGGCTTATTTAGAATCCTTCTTGGCTGTATCTTTGTTAAAAAACTGCCGCGCCGGGCGGGCCCGTGCGTTCGATAACCCAACTGATTTTTGCCATGATTACCGTTTCCGACAAAGCCAAGGAGAAAGTGGAGCGCCTGATCCACGATTCCGAGCTCGACGCCACCTACCGCCTGCGCGCCTCGGTGGCCGGCGGCGGCTGCTCGGGCCTGAGCTACAAGCTGGACTTCGACAACGAAGTGCGCCCGATGGACCAGGAGTTCGAGGACAAAGGCGTGCGCGTGGTGGTCGACATGAAAAGCTTCCTTTACCTGGCCGGCACCGAGCTTGATTTTTCGGACGGCCTGAACGGCAAAGGCTTTCAGTTCAACAATCCCAACGCCTCGCGCTCCTGCGGCTGCGGCGAAAGCTTCTCGGTGTAAAGCGGCTTTAATGCTCAAAAAAAGCTCCCGTGCTCGTTGCGCGGGAGCTTTTTTTTGCCCAAAATTCTTTTACTCCCAGAGCGGGTAATGCTCGAGTCGAACTTCCTGGCCGAAAAACAGCCGCGTGCTTTCCTCGAACGCCGGGGTAAAATCGGACACGTAGAAGTGGTGCGCCGGGGCGCCGGGGCCGGCCGGGGCCAGCAGGCCGGCCCCGGCGAGGTACGCTTCGGCGTGGGCGGCCACCACGTCCGACGAGTCGAGCACGGCCACGCGGCCGGCGTAGTAGCGGTCAATCTGGGGTTTGATGAGCGGGTAGTGCGTGCAAGCCAGCACCAGGGCCTCCACGTCGGCCAGTACGGGCTGAGCCAGGTAAGCGGCGATGATGTCGTCGCTGACGGCGTTGGCCAGGAAGTTCTCCTCGATCATGGGGGCCAGCAGCGGGGTGGCGAGGCTGGAAAGCTCCACGCCGGCGTCGAGGGCGTCGAGCTTCTTTTTGTAGACGTTGGAATTCACCGTCTGCTTCGTGCCGATGAGGCCCACGCGGCGGCCGGCGTAGTGCCGGCCGATTTGGGCCACAATCGGGTCGATGACGTTGAGCACCTGGGCTTTGCTGCCCACGTACTCGCGCACCAGCTCGTAGGCGGCGGCTGAGGCCGAGTTGCAGGCGATGAGGATGACCTTGCAGTGCTGGCGCAGCAGCAAGTCGCATATTTTGACGGCGTAGGCTTGGATGGCGGCCGTGCTTTTATCGCCATAAGGCAAGTGGGCCGTGTCGCCGAAGTACACCAGCCGCTCGTGGGGCAGGCGCTGGGCCACGGCGCGGGCCACGGTGAGGCCCCCAATGCCGGAATCGAACAAGCCAATGGGCCGGGCGGCGGGGTCGGGGGCGGCGGGGGAATTCATGGGGCAAAGGTAGCGGCGGCGGCGAACGGTGCGGCCGGCGCTTATTTCGGTGGGGCCCGGGCCTGTATTTCCGGTCGAATTTTTTCTTGTTATTCGCCCGCCATGAACACCTTTCTGGCCGAAACCGACCACGCCCTGGCCTGCCGCGCCCACGACCTGCTGCACGACGAAGTGGACCTGGACGGGCTGCGCGTGAGCCAATGCCAGCGCCAAGCAGGGCCCCCGGCCGCCCCGCCTAGCCGCCGGCCAACCGCTCCAGCAACACCACCGGCAGCCCTTTGTACAGCGTGCGGCAGAACTCCTGGTAGCCACACTTGGCCGCCAGGCGCAGCGAAGGCGCGTTGTCGCAGTCGATGAGGCAAACCGTGCGCGGCTGGACGAGGTGCGCGTCGGCCCAGGCTACGGCGGCTTGCACGGCTTCGGCGGCCAAGCCCCGGCCGTGGGCGTGCGGGGCCAGCACCCAGCCCGCTTCCGGCCAGCCTTTGAGCGGGGGTTCGATGAGGCGCTGCCACTCGCCGAAGCCGACGGCCCCGATGAACTGGCCCGTAGCTTTCTCCTCCACGGCCCAGAAGCCGTGGCCGCACAGGTACCAGCTGCCGGCGTGGCGCAGGATTTTGGTCCACACTTCTTCCTCGGGCAGGGCCTTGCCGCCCAAAAACTGGTAGAATGCCGGCTCTTGCCACATGGCCAGGAAGGGCCCCAGGTCGGCGGGCGAGTGGCCGCGCAGCCGCAGCCGCGCGGTTTCGAGGGCGGGAATGATCATTTCAGCAGCGGCTGGAGCACGCCCCACACCGTGCGGGCCACGATGCGGTGCCCGGCGGGCGTGGGGTGGATGCCGTCCTTCTGGTTCAGCTTGGGGTCGCCGGCCACGCCGGCCAGCAGGAAAGGAATGAGCACGAGGTGGTTGCGGTCGGCTATTTCCTGGTAGAGCTGCTTGAAATCGGCGGCGTACGCCTGGCCCAGGTTGGGCGGAATCTGCATGCCGGCCAGCACGATTTGGGCCCCGGGGCTGCGCCGCCGCACCGTGTCGACGATGCCCTGGAGGTTGTCGCGGGTGGCGGCGAGGGAGAGGCCGCGCAGGCCATCGTTGGCGCCCAGCTCGAGCACGAACACGGCAACCGGCTGGCGCAGCACCCAGCCCACGCGGCTGCGGCCGTCGGCGGTGGTTTCGCCGCTCAGGCCGGCGTTGACGGCTTCATAATCCAGCTTGGCCGAGTCGAGCTTCTGGCCAATAAGGGCCGGGAAGGCCTGCTCGGGCTCGACGCCAAGGCCGGCGGTGAGGCTGTTGCCGAAGAACAGGATGTGCCGCTTGGTGTCGGGCGCGGGGGCCGGGGCGGCGGCGGGCGGTTTGGTGGCGGCGGTGGGGGTCGGGTTGCAGGCCCCCAGCCCCAGGGCCAGGAGCGCGGCAACCAACGGAAGCGGCGGTTTCATGAGCAAAGATTTGGGGCAGAAGCCGGAGCGGCGGGCGAAAGTTTGGCCCGGTCCTCAAACGATGCGGGGGCCCTGGCCGTTATGCTACCGGGCCGCCCGGCGTCAAGTATTTGGGCAGCGCCTGCGTCCGTGCGGTTGTCCAAGGTTGGTCCAACGCCATTGTCGTGCCGGGCGAGGGGAGGAATCGGGGTTGAAAGGCCCCTCTCCTCCCCTCGCCCGGCACGACAAATCCTTTTTTCTCGCCAGCAATTTTCCATGAGCATTCTCAAAGTCGAAAACCTCACCAAAGCCTACCCCGCGGCGGGCGGCGCGCCGCTGACGGTGCTGCAAAGCGTCAGCTTTGAAATCGGGGCCGGCGACACGCTGGCCGTGGTGGGGCCCTCGGGCAGCGGCAAAACCACGTTGCTGGGCCTCTGCGCCGGCCTCGACCGCGCCACTTCGGGCAGCGTGTGGCTGAAGGGCGTGCCGCTCGATAAGCTGGGCGAAGACCAGCGGGCGGCGGTGCGCAACCAGTACGTGGGCTTCATCTTCCAGAATTTTCAGCTGCTGCCCACCCTCACGGCCCTCGAAAACGTGCAGGTGCCGCTCGAGCTGCGCGGCGAAAAAGGCAGCGCGGCCCCCGCCCGGGCCCTGCTGGAGCGCGTGGGCCTCGGCAAGCGCGCCCACCACTACCCGGCCCAGCTTTCGGGCGGCGAGCAGCAGCGCGTGAGCCTGGCCCGGGCCTTCGCCAACCGCCCCGCCCTGCTGTTTGCCGACGAGCCCACCGGCAACCTCGACCCCGACACGAGCGAAACGGTGGTCAACCTATTGTTTGAGCTGAACCGCGAAGCCGGCACCACCCTCGTGCTCGTGACCCACGACCTGGAACTGGCCGCCCGCACCCAGCGCACGCTGCGCTTCCGCGGCGGGGCCGTGCAGGAAGACTACCGCAACGAGCCCGCCGGGGCCCCGGCCCGGGCGTAGGCGCCCACCCATTCCCAACCAACGCAGCCCCCTACTCCGTGAGCCAACCGACCGTTTCCCCACCCCCGCCCGTTGCGGCCGCGAGCGCCGGCCTGGGCTGGCTGCTGCGCATGGCGTGGCGCGACAGCCGCCGCGGGCGGGGCCGGCTGCTGCTGTTTGTGGCCGGCGTGGCGCTGGGCATCGCGGCGCTGGTGGGCATCAACTCGTTTGGCGACAACCTGGCCCGCAGCATCAACGAGCAGGCGCGCGAGCTGCTGGGGGCCGATTTGGTGCTCTCGGCCAGCCAGCCTTTCGACTCCGCGCTGGTGCCGGCGCTGCGGCAGCTGAGCCCGGTGCAGTCGCAGGAGCAGGCGTTTGGCTCGCTCGTGCAGTTTCCGCGGGTGCGGGGCGTGCGGCTGGCGCAGGTGCGCGGGCTGAGCGGCGGCTTTCCGTACTACGGGGCCTGGGACGTGCGGCCGGCGGGGGCCGTTGCGGCCTACCGGGCCGGGCGCGGGGCCCTGGTCGACGACGTGCTGCTGGCGCAGTTCGGGGCCCGGGTGGGCGATTCGGTGCGGGTCGGGCGCAGCGGGTTTCTCATTGTGGGGCGGGTGCTGCACACGCCGGGGCAGTCGGGCCTGGGCAGCGCGGTGGCCCCCACGGTGTTCATTCCGGGGGCGGCGGTGGCGGGCACGGGGCTGGTGCAGCGCGGCAGCCGGGTGCAGTACCGGCGCTACTTCCGCTTCGCGCCGGGCGTGGACGCGGCAGCCAAAATCAAGCCCTTCGAAACCCGGTTCGACCAGGCCAACATCGACTCCGACACCGTGGCCAGCCGCCAGCAGCGCACCGGCCGCGCCTTCCACGACCTCACCCGCTACCTGGGGCTGGTGGCCTTTGTGGCGCTGCTGCTGGGCTGCGTGGGCGTGGCCAGCACCGTGAGCCTGTACGTGCGCGAAAAGCTGGCCCCCGTGGCCGTGCTGCGCTGCCTGGGGGCCAGCGGCCGGCAGGCGCTGCTCATTTATTTGATTCAGACGGCCGGGCTGGGGCTGCTGGGGGCCCTGCTCGGGGCGGCGCTGGGGGCCGGGGTGCAGGCGGTGCTGCCGCGCGTGCTGGGCGATTTCCTGCCCGTGGCGGTGCGCGTGGGCGTGTCGTGGCCGGCCATTGCCACGGGCGTGGGCGCGGGGCTGGGGCTGGCGGTGCTCTTCGCGCTGCTGCCGCTGCTCAGCATCCGGCGGGTGGCCCCGCTGCGGGTGCTGCGCGCCGCGTTCGAGGCCGACACGGCGGCCCCCGACCCGCTGCGCGGGCTGGTGCTGGCGCTGCTGGCGGCGGGCATTTTCGGCTTCGCCTACTTCCAAACCCGCGAGTGGAAGCTGGCCCTGGGCTTCGGCGCGGGGCTGGCGGCGGCGCTGGGGGCCCTGGCCGGCCTGGGCTGGGGGCTGACGTGGGCCGTGCGGCGCTACTTCCCCGGGGGCTGGGGCTACGTGTGGCGGCAGGGCCTGGCCAACCTCTACCGCCCGCAAAACCAGACGCTGGTGCTGCTCACCTCCATCGGGCTGGGCACGTTCCTGCTGGCCACGCTCTACCTCACCCAGGGCCTGCTGCTGGGCCGCGTGGCCACCGCCGACGCCGGCCGCCAGCCCAACCTGGTGCTCTACGACATCCAGCCCGCGCAGCGCGCCGGCGTGGAGGCCCTGCTCGCGCAGCACCGCCTGCCGGTGATGCAGCGCGTGCCCATCGTGACGATGCGCCTGGCCGCCATCAACCGCCAAACGGTGTCGGCGCTGAAGAAAGACACGGCCGGCGGCAAGGGCATTCCGGCCTGGATTCTCTCCCGCGAGTACCGCGTGACGTACCGCGACACGCTCAGCCGCACGGAAAAACTCAAGGCCGGCACCTTGCCGCGCCTGGGCCCCGGCGGCGTGCCCTACGTTTCGGTGGACAACGGCTACTTCGAGCGCGCCCAGCTCAAGCTCGGCGACACGCTCACCTTCAACGTGCAGGGGGCCCCGCTGCTGACCGTCGTGGGCGGCACGCGGGAAGTGGACTGGAGCCGGGTGCAAACCAATTTCCTGGTGCTCTTCCCGAATGGCGTGCTGGAGGGGGCCCCGCAGTTCCACGTCGTGCTCACGCGCACGCCCAATACGGCCGCGCTGGGCGCGGTGCAGCAGGCCCTGGTGCGCGAGTTCCCCAACGTGTCGGCCCTCGACTTGGGGCTGATTCTGCAAACCGTGGACGACATCCTGAGCAAAATCTCCTTCGTGATCCGCTTCATGGCGGGCTTCAGCATCGCCACCGGGCTGCTCGTGCTGGCCAGCTCGGTGGTGGTGAGCCGCTACCAGCGCACCCGCGAAAGCGTGCTGCTGCGCACGCTCGGGGCCAGCCGCCGCCAGATTCTGCGCATCACGCTCGTCGAGTACGCCCTGCTGGGGCTGCTGGCTGCGCTGGCCGGCATTGCCCTGGCGGCGCTGGCGGCGTGGGCCCTGGCCGCCTGGGTGTTCGAGGCGTCGTACGCGCCGAACCCGCTGCCGCTGCTGGGCCTGGCGGCGGGCGTGGCGGCCCTCACGGCGGCCATCGGCCTCTTCAACAGCCGCGACGTGCTGCGCCGCCCCCCGCTGGAGGTGTTGCGGGCGGAAGGCTGAGCGGCGCCGGCCCTTCGCGGGGCGCAGGGCGCGGGAAAGCCCAAGAATGCGCCGGCCCAAACGCCGAGGACTGAGCGATGTCCGCCCGCCGCTACTTTCGCGGCATGAGAATCCTTTCCTGTTGGCTCTGGCTCGGCGCGGCCGGGGCCCTGCCGGCGGCGGCCCAGCCCGCCCCGGCCGCCTACCCGCTGCTCACCAACGTGCCCCACCGCCCCGCCCAAAGCCTCGACGGCCCCTGGCGCATCATCGTCGACCCGATGGAAAACGGGTACTACACCTACCGCCGCGTGCCCTCGGACAACGGCTTTTTCAAAAACCAGAAGCCCCGCGACAAGAGCGAGCTGGTGGAGTACGACTTCGACACGTCGGAGCAGCTGCGCGTGCCCGGCGACTGGAACACGCAGCAGGAAAAGCTGTTTTTTTACGAAGGCACCGTCTGGTACAAGAAGTCGTTCACCTTCCACCAAACGCCCGGCAAGCGGCAGTTCCTCTACTTCGGGGCGGCCAACTACGAGGCCAAGGTGTACCTCAACGGCGCCAAGCTCGGCGAGCACACCGGCGGCTTCACGCCCTTCAACTTCGAGGTGACGACGGCCCTGCGCGAGGGCGACAACTTCGTGGTGGTGAAGGTGGACAACACCCGCCACCGCACCGACGTGCCCACCAACAACAGCGACTGGTGGAACTTCGGGGGCCTCACCCGCTCGGTGCAGCTCGTCGAAACGCCCGAAACCTTCGTGCGCGACGCCTTCGTGCAGCTCAAAAAAGGCAGCGCCGACGAGCTCGAAGGCTGGGTGCAGGTCGACGGCCCCGCCCGCGCCCGGCCCGTGACGGTGGCCCTGCCCGAAGCCCGCTGGCAGGCCACGGCCACGCCCAACGCCGACGGCTACGCCCGCTTCGCCGGCCGCGTGAAGCGCCTCGACCGGTGGGCCCCCGGCCACCCGCGCCGCTACCGGGTGCAGGTGCGCAGCGGCCCCGACGTGTACCAGGATTCCATCGGCTTCCGCACCATCGAAACCCGCGGCCACGACATCCTGCTCAACGGCCAGTCCATCTACCTGCGCGGCATCTCCATCCACGAAGTGGCCCCCATGACGGGCGGCCGCGTGACAACCCCGGAGGAAGACCGCACCCTGCTGCGCTGGGCCCAGGAGCTCAACTGCAACTACGTGCGCCTGGCCCACTACCCCCACAACGAAGCCATGGTGCGCGAAGCCGAGCGCCTGGGCCTGCTCGTGTGGTCGGAGATTCCGGTGTACTGGACCATCGACTGGGAGAACCCGGCCGTGTACGCCAACGCCCGCCAGCAGCTCGCCGACATGATCACCCGCGACCACAACCGGGGGGCCGTCGTGCTGTGGTCGGTGGCCAACGAGACGCCCTTGAGCCCGCCGCGCCTGAAGTTTTTGAGCGATTTGGCCGCCCAGGTGCGCGCCCTCGACCCCACCCGCCTCGTGACGGGGGCCCTCGAAATTCACACCTCCGAAGCCGGCGTGCGCACCGTCGACGACCCGCTGGGCCAGTACCTCGACGTGATCGGCATCAACAGCTACTGCGGCTGGTACGCCGGCACGCCCGAATCGTGCGGCGACTTGCGGTGGCAAACCACCTTCGACAAGCCCGTCGTGATGAGCGAGTTCGGCGGCGACGCCCTGCAGGGCCGCCACGGCCCCGCCACCGAGCGCTGGACCGAAGAATACCAGACGGCGGTGTTCGAAAACAATTTCCGGATGCTCGACCAAATCCCCTTCCTGCGCGGCTGCTCGCCCTGGGTGCTGATGGATTTTCACTCCGCCCGCCGCCCCCTGCCCGGCATCCAGGACTACTACAACCGCAAGGGCCTGCTCTCGGAGCGCGGCGTGCGCAAACAGGCCTTCTACAGCTTGCAGGCGTATTACCTGCGCAAAAAGCAGCAGGCCGGCCACTGACGCCCGCCGCTCACAGCCCGAGCGCCAGCTGTTGGCCCCCGGCTTCCACCGCCGGCCCCAGGTCGGAGAGCGACACGCCCAGCAGGCGCACGCCCTGGGGCAGCGGCAGCAGCGGGCGCAGCAAGTCGAGCGCGATGAGCGCCAGCTGCTCGGGGCCCGCCACCGGCGCCGCGAAGCTGCGGCTGCGCGTCACCTGCTGAAAGTCGGCGTACTTCACCTTCAGCGTGGCGGTGCGGCCCAGCAGGCCGGCCCGCGCGCAGTGGCCCCACACTTGCTCGACGCAGGGCCCAGGCCGGCGGCCAACTCGTCGAAGGCGCGCAGGTCGCGGGCAAACGTGGGTTCGGCCCCGATGAACTTGCGCGGGCGGTCGGCCACCACCGGGCGATGGCGAAGTAGTAGCCGCCCGCCTTGCCGAAATGCTGCCGCAGCAGCGCCTCCGGCTGGGCCCGCAAATCGGCCCCCGTGAAGATGCCCAGCCCGTTGAGTCGCGCCGCCGTGGCCGCCCCGATGCCGTGGAACTGCCCCACCGCCAACCCCTCCACGAAGCTGGGGCCCTCGTGCGGCCGGATCACGCACTGCCCGTTGGGCTTGCAGTGATCCGACGCCAGCTTGGCCAGAAATTTATTGTACGAGATGCCCGCCGACGCCGTGAGCCGGGTTTGCGCGAAGATCCGGGCCCGGATTTCCGCGGCGAGGCGCGTGGCCAGGGGCTCGTTTTTCAGGTTTTCCGTCACGTCGAGGTAGGCCTCGTCCAGCGACAGCGGCTCGACCAGGGCCGCGTACTCGGCAAATAGGGCGTGCAGCTGCCGCGACACCTGCTTGTGCACCTCGAAGCGCGGCGGCACGAACACCAGCGCCGGGCACTGGCGCCGCGCCGCCGCCGCCGGCATCGCCGAGCGCACCCCAAACTGCCGCGCCTCGTAGCTGGCGGCCATCACCACACCCCGCGCGCGGGCCCCGCCCACGGCCACGGGCCGGCCCCGCAGCGCCGGGTCGTCGCGCTGCTCCACGGACGCGTAAAACGCGTCCATGTCAAGGTGAATGATTTTGCGGGAGCCCACCATATGTTAGAAAAGCGTAATACCGCTGCCCCAGCGCTAACCGCTGCGCCGCCGCGCCAAACAAAAAGCCCGCCTCCAGCGCGAATACGGGCCAGATGAGACCCTTAGCTGGCCCCGACTGGCGCGAGTTTAGCGCAGCGTAGCTCGTGCCGGCCCAGGGGCTTCAAAACTAAATACTTGACACGATTTAACCCGTGTTAGCCAGCTTCTTTTTCAAATAATCAGGCATTCGGGTAAACTAAAATTACATCTGCTGTCAAATGTCTAATGCATTTTCGGGCAGTTGTATTTTAGCTATCAAGGTCCAGTTGGTGGATGCTTTAGGCAACGGGTCGATTGGAATGACTTTCTATTTAATTAAGTACTGTATCAATAAATAGTATTACTATATTTACGACTGTGTTGGTGCTTTGTTGTTGTTGTTACCTTCGTAGAAAGGGGCCTGATAATAGATGGTGCTATGGTAGTTAATATTTGTGTTGTTCCCCTTTGCTCTCCT
>JANXOE010000091.1 GCA_025353745.1 Hymenobacter sp. | reverse complement strand
TTGTTGCCGGTTTCCTTGATCCAGCGGGCGGCTTCGGCTTCCATGCCGCCGCCGATTTCGCCGATCATCACGATGCCTTCGGTGTCGGGGTCGTTCATGAGCATTTCCACCGCCTGCTTGGTGGTGGTGCCGATGATGGGGTCGCCGCCGATGCCGATGGCCGTGGTCTGGCCCAGGCCGGCTTTGGTGAGCTGGTCCACGGCCTCATAAGTGAGCGTGCCCGACTTGGAAACGATGCCCACGCGGCCTTTCTGGAAGATGAAGCCGGGCATGATGCCCACTTTGCACTCGCCGGCGGTCATCACGCCGGGGCAGTTCGGCCCGATCATCGTGATTTCGGGGCGGTCCTTCAGGTAGTGGTTCACGGCGATCATGTCCTTGGTCGGGATGCCTTCGGTGATGGTCACGATCACCTTGATGCCGGCCTGGGCGGCTTCCAAAATGGCGTCGGCGGCGAAGGCCGGGGGCACGAAAATGATGCTGGTATCGGCCTGGGTGGCGGCCACGGCGTCGGCCACGGTGTTGAACACCGGCAGGTCGAGGTGGTGGGTGCCGCCCTTGCCCGGCGTCACGCCGCCCACCACGTGGGTACCGTAGTCAATCATTTGCCCGGCGTGGAACGAGCCCTCGGAGCCGGTGAAGCCCTGCACGATAACCTTGGAGTTTTTATTGACCAGAACGCTCATTCTTGGGGATTTGGGGATGAAAAAGGTGGGGAAGCGGGTGGCCTGCGCCGCCACAAAAGTAGGGCTAATTCGGCGGCCGGCGGCGCGCGGAAATCTGCCCGCGCCCGTGCGCGTGCCCGGCGCGAGGGCCCCGGGGCCGTACCTTTGCGGCATTCCACCCAACCGTTGGCAATGCACTACAACCACATCATCGAGGCCGTGGGCCACACCCCGCTCGTCAAGCTCAACCGCGTCACCGCCGGCATCCGCGGCACCATTCTGGCCAAAGTAGAGTACTTCAACCCCGGCAACTCGGTGAAGGACCGCATGGCCATCCGCATGGTGGAAGACGCCGAAAAAGCCGGCCTGCTGAAGCCCGGCGGCACCATCATCGAAGGCACGAGCGGCAACACCGGCATGGGCCTGGCCCTGGCCGCCATCGCCAAAGGCTACCAAACCATCTTCGTGATGAGCGACAAGCAGAGCCGGGAAAAGCAGGACATCCTGCGCGCCGTGGGGGCCCAGGTGGTGGTGTGCCCCGTGGACGTGGCCCCCGACGACCCGCGCTCTTACTACTCGGTGGCCCGCCGCCTCAACGCCGAAACCCCCAACTCGTTCTACCCCAACCAGTACGACAACCTCTCGAACACCGCCGCCCACTACGAAACCACGGGCCCCGAAATCTGGGCCGGTACGGAAGGCAAAATCACGCATTGGGCGGCCGGCGTGGGCACCGGCGGCACCATCTGCGGCGTGAGCAAATACCTGAAGGAGCAGAACCCGGCCGTGTTCACGCTGGGCCTCGACACCTACGGTTCAGTATTCAAAAAGTACAAGGAGACGGGGGTGTTCGACGAAAAAGAAATTTACCCCTACAAGACCGAAGGCATCGGCGAAGACATTTTGCCGAAAAACGTCGATTTCGACCTGATTGACCAGTTTATCAAGGTAACCGACAAAGACGCGGCCCTGATGACGCGCCGCCTGGCCAAGGAGGAAGGCCTGTTTGTGGGCTGGAGCTGCGGCTCGGCCGTGTTCGGGGCCCTCGAATACGCCCGCGAGCACCTCACCGAAGCCGACACGATGGTCGTCATCCTGCCCGATCACGGCACCCGCTACCTGGGAAAAATCTACAACGACGACTGGATGCGGGCCCAGGGCTGGCTGTAGGGCCGATAGCGAAAAAAGCCAAAATTATGCACTTGCAAGGACGAGCCCAGCTTTGCGGGTTGGGCCCGGGGTCGTAACTTCGTAAGGAAACAAAATCAACGATTTTATGTCCGGCTCCCTCAATCACATTGTGCTGGTGGACGACAACGAAACCACCAGTTTTCTGAACAACCGCCTGCTGGGACGGCTGGCGGTGGCCGAACAGGTAACCACCTACACCCGCGCCGACGAGGCCTTTGCCCAGCTCTGGGGCGCCGGCGAGGCGGGCGGCGCCCAGGCCCCCGACCTGGTGTTTGTGGACTTGAAAATGCCGGGCGTGTCGGGGTTCGAGTTTTTGAAAATGTACAGCCACCTGCCCCAGCCCGTGCAAGACCGGACGGTGATGGCCGTGCTCACCACCTCAATGCACCAGGCCGACACCGCCCGCGTGGCCGAGTTTCCCAACGTAGAATACCTGACCAAGCCGCTGACCGAAGAAAAGATGCTGAAGCTGCTCGAAAAGCGCTTTCAGCAGGCCTAGAAAGCCAGGCTAACCCATTGGCTAGAAAAGCCGCCGCGCAGCCAGCGTGGCGGCTTTTTTGCGCGTGCGCGGCTCAGGCCACGGCGTCGACGAACCGGAAGGCCTCGCCGTCGAACAAGCCTTTGTCGCTGAGCTTGAGGCTGGGGATGACGAGCAGGGCCATGAACGAGAGCGTCATGAAGGGGGCCCCCAGCGGCGAGCCCAGGCGCTTGGCCAGCGCGTCGAGGGCGGCGTAGGCCGCCGCCACGGCGGGGCCCGGCTGGTCCGACATGAGGCCGGCCACGGGCAGCGGCAGCAGCAGCGCTTCGCCGCCGGGGCCCACCGCCGCCAGGCCGCCCCGGGCGCCGATGACCAGGTTGACGGCCCGCGCCAGGCTCTCGTCGTCGCAGCCCACGGCCGTGATGTTGTGCGAGTCGTGGCCCACGCTGCTGGCCAGGGCCCCACGCGTCAGCCCAAACCCCTGGATGAAGGCCACGGCCGGCGGCACGTGCGCCCGGTAGCGGTTCACGACGGCCAGCTTGAGCACGTCGCGGGCCGGGTCGGCCACGAGCGCGCCGGCCGCGACGCGGCCCGGCAAGTCGCGGCGGGCGGTGATGAGCTGGCCGTCGAAGCACTCGATGACCCGCAGCGTGGGGGCCCCGGCGGCGGGCGCTTTCACCCGAAAATCGGCCGCCTGCACGGGCTGGGCGTGGAAGTTGTTGGCCGCGGCGATGGGCGCGGCGGGCAGCCGCGCCTGGCCGCTTTCGGCCACCCGCTGGCCGTCGAGGTAAGTTTGTTGCACCCGGAAATCGGCGAGGTTGTCGACCACGATGAAATCGGCCGGGTCGCCCACGCGCAGCAGGCCCACCGGCAGCCGGTAGTGCCGCACGGGGTTCACGCAGGCCACCTGCAGTACGTCGAACACGTTGTGGCCCAGGGCCACGGCCCGGCGCACCAGCGCGTCGATGTGGCCGAGCACGAGCGTGTCGGGGTGCTTGTCGTCGGAGCAGAACATCAGGTTGGGGTAGTGCGCGGGCAGCAGCTCGATGAGGGCATCGAAGTTGCGGGCCGCCGAGCCCTCCCGGATCAGGATTTTCATGCCCGCCGCCAGCTTGTCGCGGGCCTCGTCGGCGGTGAAGCACTCGTGGTCGGTGGCGATGCCGGCGCTGGCGTAGCGGGCGGCGTCGGCCCCGCGCAGGCCGGGCGCGTGGCCGTCGACGGGCCGGCCGGCGGCGTGCGCCAGGGCAATCTTTTCCATCACGCCCGCGTCGCGGTTCAGCACGCCGGGCCAGTTCATCATCTCGGCCAGGTAGCCGATTTTGGGGTTTTGAAAAAGCCGGGCGATGTCGGCCGCCGTGATTTCGGCCCCGGCCGTCTCAAACGGCGTGGCCGGCACGCAGCTCGGGGCCCCGAAACAAAACTTGAACGGCGAGGCGGCCGCGTTGTCCAGCATGTACTCCACGCCGGCCACGCCCAGCACGTTGCCGATTTCGTGGGGATCGGACACGGTGGCCACCGTGCCGTGCGCCACCGCCAGCCGGGCAAATTCGGTGGGCACCAGCAAGGAGCTTTCGACGTGGACGTGCGCGTCGACGAAGCCCGGCAGGGCGTAGGGCAGGGCCGCGCCGGGGCCCTTTGCGGGGTCGATGGCCGCGATGCGCCCGCCGGCCACCCGGATGGTGGCGGGGCGCACGGTGCGGGCAAACACGTCGACGACGTTGGCGAGCAGGGAGAAATCGGGGGCCATGGGCGGGAACGGACGAGCCAGGAAATGGGGTTGAGGCCGGCAAAGAACCTTACATTTGAGCCAGAAAATCCTCCCGCCAGTGAAAAAAATTGTGTCCGTGCTGCTCCTTGCGCCGTTGTTGCTGGCCGGCAGCGGCTGCGCCCGCCACGGCTCGCTCCAGCAGAAAACCCGCTGGTACAAGCACCACAGCGCCGGCAAGCACGTGCCCTGCCCGTGCGAGGGCCACTAGCCGCGCACCCCGGCGCGGCCCCCACCCTTCCTGCCCAATGCCCGAACAATACACCCCCAACCCCGTTCCCGCCCTCGAAGCCGCCGCCGAACAGGTGCGCCAGCAGCTGGGCGTGGCCGCTTTCGACGCCGAAGGCGTGGCCCGCCTCGACCATTTCATTACGGCGCAGCGCGGGCAGGTGGTGGCCGACCAGCGCGCGGGCGTGGCCAAAGCGTTTGGCTGCTACTTAGGCGAGTGCCTGGTGCGGGTGTACGGCGGCGAGTGGGCCGCCGGGCCCGACGGCAGCACCGGCGTGGGCCTGGTGGGCCGACTTTTTTTCAACCCGTTTTATTTGGTTAGCCAGCAGTTGGATAGGGGCGATACGGCTTCCGTGGCGGCGTTCTTTGCGTCGGTACCGGGCCGGCTGGCGGCCCCGGTGGCCGGGCGTACGCGTTGGATTTCGTAATCTTGCGGGGCCAATGGCCGCCCGCTTTGTTATGAAACAGCTCGTCATCGCCATTGATGGTTATTCTTCCTGCGGCAAAAGCACCACCGCCAAAGCGGTGGCCCACCTGCTGCACTACGCCTACGTCGACACCGGGGCCATGTACCGGGGCGTCACGCTCTACTTGCTGGAGCACGGCATTGCCTGCGACGACCTGCCCGCGGTGGAGCAGGCCCTCAAAACGCTCAGCGTCAGCTTTCGGCGCAACCGCCAGACCGGCCGCAACGAGCTGTTTCTGGACGGCGTGAACCGCGAGGACGACATCCGCCAGATGCGGATTTCCAACTCCGTGAGCGAGGTGTCGGTTATTCCGCAGGTGCGCCACGCCCTGGTGGCCCAGCAGCAGCGCATGGGCCGCAAGCGCGGCGTGGTGATGGACGGCCGCGACATCGGCACCACCGTGTTCCCCGACGCGGAAGTGAAAATCTTCATGACCGCCGACATGGAGCTGCGCGCCCGCCGCCGCCAAATGGAGCTGGCCGACAAAGGCGAGCACGTGCCGCTGGCCGAAATCATCGAAAACCTGCGCAAGCGCGACCACATCGACTCGAACCGCGCCGAAAGCCCCCTGCGCCGCGCCGCCGACGCCGTGTTGCTCGACACCACGCACATCACCATCAGCGAGCAGGTCGATTTTGTGCTCGACCAGGTGTCGGCGGCGCTGTTTGCCGCCGGCCGGGCCTAGGCCGTGGGGCCCGGCGGCCCGTTGTACTTTTGCGGCGGCGAAACTCCTCCCGCCGCGCGGTGTTTTATGTAGTGTATGGAAGTCACGATCGATAAGAATTCCGGGTACTGCTTCGGCGTCGAGTTCGCCATTCAGATGGCCGAAGACGAGCTGGCCCAAGGCCAGCAGCTCTACTGCCTCGGCGACATCGTGCACAACCGCATGGAGGTGGAGCGCCTGCACCAGAAGGGCTTACGCGTTATCGACCGCGAACAGCTGGCCGCCCTGCGCGACTGCAAGGTGCTCATCCGGGCCCACGGCGAGCCGCCCGAAACCTACGCGCTGGCCCTGCGCAACAACCTGGAGCTGATCGACGCCTCGTGCCCGGTGGTGCTCAAGCTGCAAAACCGCGTCAAGCACGCCTTCGACCTGAGCGAGCGCCAGGAGGGCCAGATTGTGATTTACGGCCAGCCCGGCCACGCCGAAGTGGCCGGCCTCGCGGGCCAGACCGGCGACCGCGCCCTCATCGTGATGACGGAAGCCGACCTCGACCAGATCGACTTTTCGCGGCCCGTTACGCTGTTCAGCCAAACCACCAAAAGCACGGCCGGCTTCTACAAGATGAAGGCCCTGATGGAGGCCCGCATCCTGGCCGCCGGGGGCACCTTGGAAAGCTTTGATGCCAACGACAGCATCTGCCGGCAGGTGAGCAACCGCGAACCGCAGCTGGCCAATTTTGCCACCCAGCACGACGTGGTGCTGTTCGTGAGCGGCCGCAAAAGCTCCAACGGCAAAGCCCTGTTTTCGGTGGTGAACGGGGTGAATCCGCGCAGCTATTTTATCGAGAACGAAGCGGAAATACAGGGCGAGTGGTTTGTGGGCGCGGCTTCGGTCGGCATTTGCGGGGCCACCAGCACGCCGCTGTGGCTGATGCGCCAGGTGGCCGACAGCGTGGGGGCCCTCGGGGTGGTGGCGTAGCGGCTTTTGGGCCGTCGTTCCCGGAAGCAGCCGCGGCCCCGGAAGGTTTTCGTTCCCAAAACGTTGTCATTTCGAGCGCAGCGAGGAATCTGGGCCGCTTCGTTGAGGTTTG
>JANXOE010000069.1 GCA_025353745.1 Hymenobacter sp. | reverse complement strand
GCCGAGCGGGTGGTAAAAATCTCCTTCCAGCGGTCGAACTGCAAAATCTTGACGTCGTTGGCTTTTTTGTACTCGGCCAGCTCTTCCACCAGGGCCATGCGGCGCGCCAGGGCTTCGATGATCTCGCGGTCGGCCACGTCCATCTTCTGGCGCAGCTCTTCGGCTTTGGCCTGGTAATCCTCGTTGCTGGAGGAGCGGCGGCGGTACTTGAGCTCACCCAGAATCTGGCCCAGCCGCACGGGCGTCACCTGCTGCTCGGCGTCGCTGAGGGCGTGGTCGGGGTCGGGGTGGGTTTCGATGATGAGCCCGTCGTAGTCCAGATCCAGGGCCTTCTGGGCGATGGGCAGCAGCAGGTCGCGCCGCCCACCGATGTGGCTGGGGTCGCAAATCAAGGGTATGTGCGGGAAGCGTGTTTTGAGTTCGATGGCCAGCATCCAGGTGGGCGGGTTGCGGTATTTGCTGGGCGCAAACGTGCTGAATCCCCGGTGAATGGCCGCCAAATCGGTGATGCCGGCCCGTTCGAGCCGCTCCAGGGCCCCGGCCCACAGGGCTACGTCGGGGTTGACGGGGTTTTTGACCATCACCGGCACACCGGTACCGGCCAGCGCGTCGGCCAACTCCTGCACTGCGAAGGGATTGACGGTGGTGCGGGCCCCGATCCAGAGCACGCTGATGCCGTGGGCCAGCGCCTCTTCCACGTGGCGCGGGGTGGCCACTTCGATGGCGGTGGGCAGGCCGGTTTCCTGCGTCACGCGTTGCAGCCAGGGCAGGGCCGCCGAGCCGGCCCCCTCGAACGAGCCCGGCCGGGTGCGGGGCTTCCACACCCCGGCCCGGAACAGGTCGACGGTGCCCAGGGCCTGCACGCCGCGGGCGGTGGCCAGGGTCTGGGCTTCGGTTTCGGCCGAGCAGGGCCCCGCGATGACAATTGGGCGACCTTTCTGGGCCAATAAACGGGTAAAGTAAGTGGCGGGGGCGGTGTTAATTTCCATGTTACCACAAAGATGGGGGCCCCGGGCGAAACGTTCCGCTGCCCGGCCGGCGTTTGGCAATTACCTTCGCGCCCGGCCGGGGCCCGTCGGTGCCGGTCGTAACATCTTCCCTATGTCAGCCCCCGTTCCCACCCAGGCCCTGCCCATTTCGTTCGACAACACGCAGATTGCCTTCGCCGCTAAATCGGACGCCCAACTCCGCAAAACGTACGGCCTGTTTGCGGCCATGAACAACAACGGCCTCGTGAAAACCGGCAGCGGCCTCATGCAAGCGGCGCTGAAGTGGGGCCTTCCGGGCACCAAATTTCTGATTAAGCACTCGATTTTCGAGCAGTTTTGCGGCGGCGAAACCATTACCGAATGCCGCCCGGTGGTGGCGGCCCTGGGGCGCTACGGCATCGGCACCATCCTCGACTATTCGGTGGAAGGCGAGGGCAACGACGCCAGCTACGACCGCACCCGCGACGAGCTGCTGGCCACCATCGACGAAGCCCACCGCTCGACGCACATCCCGTTTTCGGTGTTCAAGGTTACGGGCGTGGCCAGCGCAGCCATTCTGGAAAAAATTCAGGCCGGGCAGGCCCTCACCCCCGCCGAGCAGGCAGCCCACGCCCGCGCCGTGGCCCGCGTGGAGGCCCTCTGCGCCCGGGCCCATCAGCACGGCATCCGCCTGTTTGTCGACGCCGAGGAAAGTTGGTTTCAGCAGACCATCGACGCGCTGGCCGATGAGATGATGGCCAAGTACAACCGCGGGCAAGCCATCGTCTGGAATACTTATCAGCTCTACCGGCGCGACCGGCTGGAGGCCCTGCAAGCCGCCCACGACGCAGCCGACCAGGCGGGCTACTACTTGGGAGCCAAGCTAGTACGCGGAGCTTACATGGAAAAAGAAGCCCGCATGGCCCGCCAGCGCGGCCAAGCTACGCCCATCAACCCCACCAAACAGGCCACCGACGACCTCTACGACGAAGCCCTGCGCTACTGCGTGCAGCACGTAGAGCGCGTGAGCTTTTGTGCCGGCACCCACAACGAAGCCAGCTCGCTGCTGCTCACCCAGTTGATGCAGGCAACTGGTTTGGCGCCCGGCGACGAGCGCATCTGGTTTGCCCAGCTTTACGGCATGAGCGATAACCTTAGCTACAACCTGGCCAATGCCGGCTACAATGTAGCCAAGTACCTCCCCTACGGCCCCGTGGAGGCCGTAATGCCTTACCTGCTGCGCCGCGCCAACGAAAACACGGCCATCGCAGGCCAAAGCAGCCGCGAATTTTTGCTGGTGCAGCGCGAGCTGCGCCGCCGCCGGGGCCGTTAGGAGCGCGGCGGCGGCGCAGGTTGGCACTACAATTGCCTGTAAAAAAGCGCCGGTCGCGGCAGGAATTGTCCGGTCGCTCCGTTTCCGAACCGTGGTGCCATGCTCCTTTGTGGGGTGGCACCACCCGGTTCGGGTGTTTTTTTATTTTAGTGGGCCGGTGCGCCGGCCACGCGTTTCGCGGTACCCACGGGTTGCCCCCTTTTTGTTTGCCATGACTGGTCGCATCCGCACCTACCTTATCCGCTACGCTCGCCAACAAGCCGGTACCGTGAGCTACCTCACCCTTGTGCAAGAAGCCGAGTTGGGCCTCAACCTCGACATTTCGCACGAAAAATCGCGCCTTAACGAGATGCTGGCCGAAATATCCAGCACCGAGCACACCGAAGGCCGCCCCCCGCTGAGCTGCCTGGTGAAAGTGCCGGGCTCCAAAGGGCAAGGCGATAATTTTTACAAGCTGTGCGAAAAGATGGGCATGGGCGAGTGGCGCAGCCTCAAGCAAGACGAAGAATTCCTAAAAAACCTGGTGCGTACCTGTCGCGAATTTTGGCTTAATGAAGCTAATTTTCAACAATTTACCTGAATTTAAAGTCGCGCTAATTAGCAGGCAGCGTTGGTTGAATGAAGGACAAGGCGCAACCCCCCGCGGGGCTGTACCGTTAGAACCGGGGCCAGCGGCTGAGCCGGGGCAATTCATTTCCTTCATCACCAATTCCCACGCTACCATGAACACCAACGATTCGAACAACCCGCAAAATACCGGCACCGGCGCCGGCTCCAACTACGGCACCAGCAATACCGGCACGGGCGTAGGCAACAGCACGGGCCTGAGCAACGAAGGCACCAGTTACAACGCGGGCACTGGCGCTTCGACCAGCAACGCCACCGATGGCGACGACTTCAGCGCTACCGCCAAAGGCGCTGCGGTGGCCGGCACCGCCGGGGCCGTAGTGGGCCGCGCCATCGATGGCATCCAGAACACGGCCGACAGCGCCGCGCACGCCGTGACCGGCGAGCCTTACCGCGACGGCAGCACCATGAGCGGCATGTTCCGCGACCGAGCCAGCGCTGAGAAAACCTATAACTCGCTGCATTCGCGCGGCTATAGCAAAGACGACGTGAACCTGCTGATGTCGGACGAGACGCGCAAAACGCACTTCGGCGACGAATCGGCTCATACCGAATTGGGAGATAAGGCCATGGAAGGCGCGGGCGTGGGCTCGGCCATCGGTGGCACGGCCGGCGCCATTATTGGGGCCATCGCGGCCATTGGTACTTCGGTAGCACTGCCGGGCTTGGGCCTGATCATTGCTGGCCCGCTGGCCGCTGCTTTGGCCGGCGCCGGCGCCGGCGGCCTCACGGGCGGCCTGGTGGGCGCTTTAGTGGGCTCGGGCATCCCCGAAGAGCACGCGGCGGAATACGAGTCGGGCATCAAAGACGGCGGCATTGTGATGGGCGTGAAGCCCCGCAACGCCGAAGATGCCAAATACTTCGAAGAAGAGTTCCGCAAGAACAACGGCGATAAAATCTATCGCTACTAAGCAGCTTCGGCCGCTTGACGCAAAAAGCTCCTCCCAACCGGGAGGGGCTTTTTTTGTTGCAACTTTTCATCCTGGGGCCCCGACTTTGCGTTAGTTGAGAGAAGTCGTTTTTTGCCCACGTTGGCGGGGCACTTATTGGGCGGCTGGGTACGTTTTGAAGCCAGCGACTGGACCCGAGGGCCCTTGGCTGTTTCGCGTATATTTGATTTTTTTATCGTTTATTCTTTGCTGATGTCATTCCCTCGCCTAAAAATTGGACTGTACGCCTTTCTGGTAATGGCGGTGTTCGTCCTGGCTTCGTACCGGTTGTTCCGGCGCAACACGGCAGACAGCCCGTCGAAGGAACAAGTGTTGATTGGCACCATGGTGCAGGGCCTGAGCCAGGCGCACTACCAGCCCGAAAAGCTCGACGACACGTTTTCCAAGCGCGTGTTCGATTTGTCGCTGAAGCGCGACGATTACCGCAAAACCTTTTTATTGGCCAGCGACGTGGAAAACCTGCGCCGCTACCAGAACGATATTGACGACGAAGTGAAAGGCGGCCGGCGCGACTTCTACGACCTGAGCACCCAGCTGATGGCCCAGCGTGTGAAGGAGATGCAGGCCTTGTACCGCGAGCTGCTGGCCAAGCCCTTCGACTTCACCGCCGAAGAAACCTTTCAGACAGACCCCGAAAAAGCGTCTTTCCCGGCCGACAAAGCGGCTCAGCGCGAGCTGTGGCGCAAAATGTTGAAGTACGAAACCCTGAGCCGGGTGTCGGAAATGATGGACGCTCAGGAGAAAGCCAAAACCGCCAAGCCCGCATTGGCCACCGCTGCCCCCGCGGCGGCCAATGCGGCGGCCCCCACGGCCCCGGAGCCGGTGCGCACCCCCGCCCAAATGGAGGCCGAAGCCCGGAAGCGGGTCCTGAAGTACTACGATGACCAGTTTACCGACTTGGCCGATGTGGACGCCAACGAGCGGCTGGCCAACTACGCCAACGTCATTGCCAACACCTACGACCCGCACACCGACTACTTTGCGCCCAAGGCCAAGGACGACTTTGACTACCAGCTCACCGGCCGCTTTGAAGGCATTGGGGCCCAGCTGCGCGAAAAAGACGGCTTGATTTACATCGAAGACATTCTGCCCGGGTCGGCATCTGCGCGGCAGGGCGAGCTGAAGAAGGGCGACGCCATCCTGCGCGTGGCCCAGGGCGCGGCCGAACCGGTGAGCATCGAAGGCTGGCGCATCACCAAAGCCGTGACGCTCATCAAAGGCAAAAAAGGCTCGGAGGTGCGCCTGACGGTGCGCAAGCCCGACGGCACCACCAAAATCGTGTCCATCATCCGCGACGTGGTGATCAACGAAGAAGCCTATGCCCGTTCGGCGGCCATCAGCGACAAGAACCAGAAAATCGGCTACTTGCAGCTGTCGACTTTCTATGCCGATTTCAACAACGACGGGGGCCGTAGCTCGGCCGAAGACGTGAAGAAAGAGTTGGCCAAGCTGACCCAAGAAGGCGTGAAAGGTGTGATTCTGGACCTGCGTTACAACGGCGGCGGCTCGCTGAACGATGCCGTCGACATGGCCGGCCTGTTCATCGACAGTGGCCCCGTGGTGCAGGTGCGCGACGGCCGCGGCCGCACCCAGGTGCTCGAAGACAAAGACCCCCGTGTGCAATACAGCGGCCCGCTCGTGATTCTGGTGAACAAGTACAGCGCCTCGGCGTCGGAAATCCTGGCCGCCGCCATGCAGGACTACAAGCGCGCCGTCATCGTGGGCTCGGCCAGCACCTACGGCAAGGGCACGGTGCAGCGCATCGTGGACCTGGACGAAAGCCTGCCCAACGAGTTGAACAGCCTCAAGCCCTTCGGCTCGCTGAAGTTCACGACCTCGAAGTTTTACCGGGTGAACGGCGGCTCAACGCAGTTCAAAGGCGTGGTACCGGATATCATCCTGCCCGACATGTACTCGTACCTGGAAGAAGGCGAAAAAGGGTCGGACTACCCGCTGAAGTGGGACGAGATTGCCCCGGCCCGCTACCGCCCCTGGAACACGCCCCCCGCCTACGACAAGCTGCGCGCCGAAAGCAAAGCCCGCGTGGCCACCAGCCAGGGTTTCAACGTGATGAACGAAACCAGCCAGCTCATGCTCTCGCGCAAGAAGGAGTCGATCGAGTCGCTGAACCTGGCCACCTACCGCGCCAAGCAGCGCCAGAACAAGGCCGAAGCCGATAAGTACGAAGCCGCCCAAAAAGCCGCCACGGCCCTGGCATTCTCGCCCTTGCACGCCGATGTGCAAGCTGCCAGCGGCGATACGGTGAAGGTGAACCGCGCCCAGCGCTTTACCAAAACCCTGAAGAAAGACATCACCATCGGCGAGGCCGTGTCGATTATCGAAGGCCAGCTGTAGGGCCCCTGCCCTACCGCCTTAAATGCCCCCGGCCCACCAGCCGGGGGCTTTTTTGTGGATTTGGGTCGACACTATGTCTGTTAGTAAATCAATTTAATAAAAAGTACGAATATATCGTTTACTTTTAAAAGTTAAACATCTAACAATCAATAAGTAAAGTGCAATATTTATAAGACAAAAAAATTAGTAAATAGGCAACTAATCTGCTACGTATCGCTGTTTAGCTATCATGACGACGCAAGAAGAAACCCGCATCATTCCGCTCATCCCGCAGGTGGACCTGGGGGCCGACGAGCCGCAGCAGAAGGTGGTTGACGAAGCCTGGCGCAAGTCCATCCCGGCGCAAGTGTTTCTGAACTATTTTTTTGCCATCAACTACCACATCCAGGCGAGCGACGACGCGCTGAGCGGCCTGGCGAGCCTGCCATTTTTCCGCAACCACGCCGCTGAGCTGACCGACGCCGACGCGGGGGCCCTCACCAAGCTGCTGCACACGTGCTGGAGCACCGAGTACGCGCTGCGCGCCACGGCCGAGCTGGGCGACGACAACTTCCTGCGCAACGCCCTGCACTGGACGTTTCCGCAGGCGTACCACGCCATACTTTCGGGCTTGCAGGCGTTCCTGTACACCACGGGGGTGCGCAGCAGCAACAACCAGCTCATCCGCCGCGAGGTGGGGCGGCTGGTGGTGAAGAACGCTTACCCGCGCCCGGTGTCGTTCTACGCAGCCGGGGCGTACGGCGACTTCAGCATCCACCGGCTGCCGCTGGCCGGCTACAAGGCCGGGCTGCACATTGCCGGCAAGGAGATCGACGCCCAGGCGCAGATCGGCCAGTTCCTGCGCACCACGCGCAAAATGAAGGCCCAGTGGACCCGCGCCCAGGTACAGGCCAACCCCAACACGGCCATCCGCAGCCAAAAAACCGGGCGGCCACTCGATAAGTGGACCACCGCGCACTGGCAGCAGATTACCTGGCGGCTGGGCTACACCACGGTTTTTGACCTGCTGGGCCGCCTGCGCATCTCGCAAAGCAGCCGCGAGATCGAGCGCTACGTGGAAGCCGACATCGACTTCAAGCTGTTCCACGCTTCGCTGCTCAACATCGTGAGCTACCTCAACGGCATTCACGAAACGTACGTGGCCAAGGCCCTGGGCCTGCCGCGCTACCGCCAGCTGGTGGCCGAGCTGCCGGCGCATTTGCAAGCCGGCTTCGTGCAGGAGCGCTTGCGCAGCCGCGTCGAGCCCGTGCTGGCCCCCACGCCGCCCGCGGCCCCGGCCGTGGCGGCCGAAGCCACTCAGTACCGTTTGGCGGCGTAAGAACGAAAACACGAATTTTTCGGATTCAGCGGGTTTTGTGAACGTAAAGCCGCTCCGGTTTCGGGGCGGCTTTTTTCGTACTGTACTTTTGTGGCTCACTCTTCATTCACCACTGGCCGTTTGCCAAGGCAGGCAGCTCGATTTGCGGGTTGAATCGTCCACAAAATCCGTGGCCTCCGAAAAACCCGCACCAATCCGTGGTCCAGAAAATTTTATGCAACACCTTAGCGATCAGGAAATTCAACGCCGCCACAAGCTTGAAGAGTTGGAAAAGCTCGGTGTCGAGGCTTACCCGTCGGAGCTATTCGACGTAACGTTTTACGCCAAAGAAATCCTCGACAACTACCACCCGGAGCTCAACAACTTCCAGGAAGTGAGCATGGCCGGGCGGCTGATGTCGCAGCGCGTGATGGGAAAAGCTTCGTTTGCCGAGCTGATGGACACTTCGGGCCGCATTCAGCTCTACGTCAACCGCGACGAGATTTGCCCCGGCGAAGACAAGACCCTCTACAACAACGTGTTCAAGAAGCTGCTCGATCTGGGCGACTTCATCGGCGTGAAGGGCCACGTGTTCGTCACGCAAATGGGCGAAACCACCGTGCACGTGACGGAACTGAAGCTGCTGGCCAAGGCCTTGCGCCCGCTGCCGGTGGTGAAGGAGAAAATGGACGAGGCCACGGGCCAGAAAGTGACCTACGACGCCTTCACCGACCCCGAGCAGCGCTACCGCCAGCGCTACGTGGACCTGGCCGTGAACCCGCAGGTGCGCGACACGTTCGTTAAGCGCACGCAGCTGGTGCAATCCATGCGCAACTTTTTGAACGACAAGGGCTACCTGGAAGTAGAAACACCGATTTTGCAGCCGCTGTACGGCGGCGCGGCGGCCCGGCCTTTCAAAACGCACCACAACACGCTGGACATGACGCTGTACCTGCGCATTGCCAACGAGCTGTACCTAAAGCGCCTGATCGTGGGCGGGTTCGACGGCGTGTACGAATTCAGCAAGGACTTTCGCAACGAAGGCATGTCGCGGTTCCACAACCCCGAGTTCACCCAAATGGAGCTGTACGTGGCCTATAAAGACTACAACTGGATGATGGACCTGGTGGAGGAAATGGTGGAGCGCGTGGCGATGACGCTGCACGGCCACACCGAAATTCAAGTGGGCGCCAACGTCATCAACTTTCAGCGGCCCTGGCAGCGCCTGACGATGTTTGAGGCCATCGAGAAATACACGGGCAAGGCCATCGGCGACATGGACGAGGCGGCGCTGCGCGCCACGGCCCACGAGCTGCACGTGAAGCTGGACCCGAGCATGGGCAAGGCCAAAATCATCGACGAGATTTTTGGGGAACACGTCGAGCCCCGGCTCATCCAGCCCACGTTCATCACCGATTACCCGGTGGAAATGTCGCCGCTGGCCAAAAAGCACCGCGACCGGCCGGGCCTGGTGGAGCGGTTTGAGGCCATTTGCAACGGCAAGGAAATCTGCAATGCCTTCTCTGAGCTGAACGATCCCATCGACCAGCGCCAGCGCTTCGAGGAGCAGCTGGAGCTGGGCAAGCGCGGCGACACCGAAGCCATGGTGCTCGACGAGGATTTCCTGAGGGCCCTGGAATACGGCATGCCGCCCACGGCCGGCCTGGGCATCGGCATCGACCGCCTGAGCATGATCATGACCAACTCCAACTCCATCCAGGACGTGCTGTTTTTCCCGCAGATGAAACCGGAAAAGCTGGATTAGCGGGCCTGGTCCATACAGTCAATATAATCAAAAAGCCCCGCACGATACGTCGCACGGGGCTTTTCTTTTACCACTTACTCACCTGTCAAGCCGTTATTGCCGTCAGAAGTTTGCGATGGATCCGTCTGATTTTGCTACCGAAATGTTTAACCAGTTTCAGTAGAAGTTCCTACGGCCGGCAATTTTGCTAACAACACGTTTCGGCCCTTTTTTCGAGTCGGTGGCAGTTGTTTTACGTAAGCTTGCGGCTGAGCGTTACAGGTTTAGCAAAAAATATTTAAAAATATTTTCCACTTTTTGCGGCTGCTACGCAGGGCCCCGGTAGCGGGCGTCGTCGCCGAATCCGTCGTAGTCGGGGTTGGCGTCGTTGTGGGTGTGGGCCGTGGACACGGCGCGGCTCATGCCTTGCAGGAGGCGGTCGGCGGCGTCTTTATCCTCGCTCACGGCGGCGTCGGGGTTGGTGTGGCCGGGGGCGTCGGGGGCCGGCACTTTGGCGAGGGCCCCTTTGATCAGCTTGCCGAGGTCGTCGCTCCATTTGGCAGCGGAGCGCCGCAGATTGGACCGGGCGTCGTCGCCGGTTTCGGGGGCCAGCAGCAGCCCGGCCACAATGCCGGCGGTGGCCCCGGCCAGCAGCGAAAAAATGACTTTGCCTTTGTCGTCTTTCATGGCTTGCAGAAAATCAGCGTTTTAATAGTTAGTTTGTTCCATAACGCAAGGTACAGCCAGCCGCCAGCTTTCGCCAAAAAAACCAAATCAATCGGCAAAATCGCGGTTGATTTTCGAAAATCAGCGAAAAAGAAAGCCCCGCGCCTGGCGGCGCGGGGCTTCTGGGTAAGCGACCGGGGCCAGCTTACAAATCGTTCAGCATTTTGGTGATTTCAGCTTTGCCTTTGCCGAGCTTGTCTTGCAGGCGGCCCACCAGCTCATCGCCTTTGCCTTCGGCGTAGGTCAGGTCTTCGTCGGTAAGTTGAGCATATTGCTGCTTGAGCTTGCCTTTGAGGTCGTTCCAGTCGCCTTTGATGTTGAGGCTGCTGCCGGCCCCAGTGAGGCCGAGGTCTTCGAGCTTGCCGGAATATTCTTTGAATTTGGCTTCGAGGTCGGTGCCCAGCTTGTTGGCTTGCTCGCCCAGCTGGCCGCTGTACTTACCGGCGATGCCTTTCCAGTTTTCGAGGGTGGCCGAGCCTTTGTCCGGGGCCAGCAGCATCCCGGCGATGATGCCGGCGCCGGCACCGGCGAGGGCGGCGAGGAGAATTTTGCCAGCGTTGTTGTCTTCTTCTTGGTACGACATGGGGAAAGGGTAAAAAAGTGAAAGAATCGGGGATGCCGCGGGCCGTTGGCCGCGGCAGGGCATCTTGCAGCCTAATACGACGCGGCGCGGCGAGGGTTGAGGTGTGCAGCAAATTTAACGCCCCGGCCGCCAACGGCGCGTATTTTCGCTGCCCACTCCACCCTATGCTTTCCCACGCCGACTACCGCACCTTTTGCCTCGACGCGCCCGATTTGCCCGTTTTTGCCCAGCCCTGGTACCTCGACGCCTGCGCCGACGGCGGCGCCTGGGACGTGGCCTTGGTGCGCGAACAAGGCCGGATCGTGGCCGCTTTGCCGTATTTTTTTAAGCGGAAGGGGCCGTTCTGCTACGCCACCATGCCGCCGTTTTTGAAATGGCTGGGCCCCTACGTGTTGCCCGAGTTCCGGGGCGTGCTGCCGCACGAGCACCGGCTGCTCGAAGCGCTGCTGGCCCAGTTGCCGGCACTGGCCGCTTTCAAGCAGAATTTTTACCCCACAGCCACCAACTGGCTGCCGTTTTATTGGGCGGGCTACCGCCAAACCACTTACTACACCTACCGCATCCGCCCGCTGGCCAACCTAGCGGTGGTGGAAGCCGGCCTCAACCGCAACCTGCGGCGCAACCTGCGCAAGGCCCGGGAGCAGGTGCGCGTGGTGCACGACCTGGGACCCTCGGTGCTATACGAGCTTACCCGCCAGAGCTTTGGCCGCCAAGCCCTGCCCTTGCCCTACTCCCAGGCGCAGTTTGGGCGGCTCGACGCGGCGCTGGCCCGGCACCGCGCCCGCCAGCTTTTTTTTGCCGTCGACGCGGACCACCGCGTGCACGCGGCCGCCTGCCTCGTGTGGGACGGCCAGGCGGCCTACTACCACCTGGCCGGCGACGACCCGGCCCTGCGCGCCAGCGGGGCCAGCATTTTGCTGGTGTGGGAGGCCATCCGCTACGCCAGCGAGGTGCTGGGCGTGGCGTGTTTCGACTTTGAGGGCAGCATGCTGCCGGCCATCGAACGGATGCGGACGCAGTTCGGGGCGGTGCAAACGCCGTATTTCTTCGTGTGGAAATACCATTCGCGCCTGTTTCGGCTGCTGGAAAAACTCAAACCATGAGCTGAACAAGCAAAATCTTTCCCAATTTCCATGTCCGACAAACGCTACGTTCTCAACCCCGCGCCCTTCGTGGTGCCCACCGCCGACGGCAAGCTCATCGAGGAGCACGTGGGCCTCGCCAGCACCGGCACGGCGGCCTACAGCCTGGCCCACATGGTGGCCCCGCCCCACTGGAGCGAGCCCCACCAGACGCCCGCGTTCGACGAAATCACGATTGTGGTGCGCGGCCGCAAGCGGTTTGAAATCGACGGCGACACGGTGGAATTGCACGCCGGGCAAGCCTTGCTCATCAAAGCCGGGGCCCGGGTGCGCTACGCCAACCCCTTCGACGAGGAGTGCGAGTACTGGTCGGTGTGCGTGCCCGCGTTCAGCCCCGCCACCGCGAACCGTGAGGACGACTAATTGGCGGCCACGCCGGCGGCCAGCGGCAGGCCGGCCGCGCCCACGATGCGGCGCGTGGCCGCATCCTGCACCAGCACCACGGCGCGCAGGTTCGGGGCCCGCCACTCGGGGCGCAGGGCCAGCGGGGCGGTGAAAGCACCGCTGCCGCTCACCGTGCCCAGGGGCCGCAGCTCGCGCACCACGGCGGCGTGGCGCAGCAGGCGGCCCGCGTTTTCGCCCCGGCCCACTTGGGTCGAAAGGCCGGTTTCGGTGATGGCCAGCAACACGGTGGCCGCTTTGGTGCCGGCGGGCAGGTCGGCCACTTGCACGGTGAGGGCCCCGGCCGTCCGGGCCAGGCGCACGGTGGCGCGGGGGCCCTGGGCCGCTTTGGCAATGGCGGCAACCAGCGCCGGGCGGTTGCCGCCCACCAGCTCGTACCGGCCGTTCACCACGGCCTGGGGCGTGTAGGAGCCGGTGCCGAAGCCCGCCGCGTAGGCCCGCTGGCGGTCGGTGAACTGGGCCGAGGAGAACGGGTCTTTCCAGCCCAGGCGGTTCCAGTAATCGACGTGCTGGCCGAGGGCGATGACCTCCGCCCCGGGCACCGACTGGGCGCTTTCCAGCTCGCGCAGGGCGGCATCGGCGGCCGGGCAGCTGGAGCAGCCTTCGGAAGTGAACAGCTCGACCACCACCGGCACCCGGCCGGCGGCCGGCCGCGGGGCCGGGCGATGGGCGGCAAAGGCACTGGCCACCGCCAGCACGGGCAGGCCCGCAAGCACGAAGCGTTTCATAGTAAACGAGGTTTGGGGTGAGGCAAGTAAACGGGTTTCGGGCGTTTAGACGCCGCCCGGCGCGGAACCTTACAGGCTTACAATCGGGGGCCGAAAAAAAATGTTCCCCGGCTGTAAGGCCGGCCGCCGCGCCGCGTCTACCGCCGCGAACGCAGGCCCGGCCGGGGCCGTTGCCAAATCGCGGCCCGGCCGGTATCTTTCCTGTCCCTTTTTCCCGCCCCCGTTTTCCGCCGCCCATGAAACGCCTCGTCGAGAAGCACCCGCTGGCCATCCGCTGGTTCCACTGGCTGAACTTTCCCATCCTCGCGCTCATGATTTGGAGCGGAATGCTGATTTATTGGGCCAACGACGTGTACCGCATCGGCTGGGGCCGTACCACGCTGTTCAAGTTTTTCCCGGAGTCGTTTTACAAAGCTTTCAACATTTCCCAGCGGCTGGCCCAGGGCATGAACTGGCACTTTACGCTGATGTGGCTTTTCATCATCAACGGCGTGCTGTACGTGGGCTACACCCTGGTTTCGGGCGAGTGGCGCCACCTGCTGCCCGACCGCAACTCGCTGCGGGAAGCCATTCAAGTGACGCTGCACGACCTGGGCCTGCGCAAGGGCGAGCCGCCGGTGGTGAAGTACAACGGGGCCCAGAAAATCGCTTACACCGCCGTCGTGCTCATGGGCGCGGGGTCGCTACTCACGGGCCTGGCCATCTACAAACCCACGCAGCTGGCCTGGCTCACGGGCCTGCTCGGCGGCTACGAATGGGCCCGCGCCGAGCACTTCATTCTCACGATGGGCTACGTTGGATTTTTTCTGGTTCACGTGGCCCAGGTGGTGCGGGCGGGCTGGAACAACTTCCGCTCGATGGTGGCCGGCTTCGAAATCGTGAACGCGCCGGGGCCCGCCGCCGACGGCCCGGCCCCGGGGCCCGCTGCTCCTACCCTGCCCGCTTAGCCCGTTTTTGTGATGGAAAACAATCCCGATTACTCCGCTCCGCCCCTGCCGGCTTCGCCGGCCGGCGAGCCCGCGGCCGCCGTGGCCCAACGGGCGGCCAGCCGCTCGCGCCGGGCCTTCATCGTGGGCGGCCTGGCGGCCCTGGCCGGCGTGGGCGGCTGGCGCTGGCTGCTCACGCGCCCCGACGCCGACGGCACGCCGTGGCCCTTCCGCCGGGTGCTCGACGCCAACGGCCGCCTCTCGCAGGCGTACTTTCGCGAGACGCGGCTGGCCCCCACCTTCCCCAAATCGAAGGCCACTACCCGCCAAAACGGCAACGTCGGCCTGGGCAGCTTCGACCCCGCCGCCTGGCGCTTGCAGGTGCAGGGCTACGCCCCGCCCGGGGCCCCGGCCCGCACCCAGGAATTTACCCTGGCCGACATCCAGGCCCTGCCCCGCGTGGACATGACCACCGAGCTGAAGTGCATCGAGGGCTGGAGCATCGTGGTGAACTGGGTGGGGGCGCGCTTCTCCGATTTCCTGGCCAAATACCCCCTGGCCACCGCCAACGGCCACTCGGCCCGCTACGTCAGCCTCGTCACGCCCGACGAAGAATACTACGTGGGCCTCGACTTGTCCAACGCCATTCACCCGCAAACGCTGCTTTGCTACGAGATGAACGGCCGGCCCCTGGACGGCCCCCACGGCGCGCCGCTGCGCCTGGTCACGCCGCTCAAGTACGGCATCAAGCACCTCAAGCGCATCGGCACCATTGCGTTTGTCGACGAGCGCCCGGCCGATTACTGGGCCGAGCTGGGCTACGATTGGGATTCGGGCCACTGATGGGGACGTTGGTTAACCGGCCTACCCACCGAAGGGGCCCGCTCGCGGGGGCGACGGCTGGGATTAACAGTGGTTTGCGGTGCTGACGACGCCTTTCCCTGCCCCCGAGCCGCGGCAGTGGTTGGCCCGCTACGGCGACGAGCTGTACCGCTACGCCCTGGCCCGCGTGGCCGACGCCCACGGCGCCGAGGAGCTGGTGCAAACCACCCTGCTCCACGCCCTCCAGGCGCTCGGCCGCTTCCGGGGCGAGGCCTCGGAGCGCACGTGGCTGTTTGCCATCCTGAAGCGCCAAGTGTTGGATTATTACCGCCAGCAGGCCCGCTGCCCGGAAGTGCCGCTCGCCGAGCTAGCCCCCGACGGCCCCACGGAAGCCGATTTTTTTGAAGCCGCCAACGGCCACTGGCGGGCGGCGCAGGCCCCCGCCAGCTGGCGCACCGCCGACGGCCCCCTGGAACAACAGGAGCTGCAAGCCGCGTTGCAACGGTGCCAGGAGCGCCTGCCGCCCCGGCACGGGGCCGTGTTCGCGCTGCGGTTCGTGGAGGAGCTGCCGGCCGAAGAAATCTGCCGCGAGCTCTCGCTGTCGGCGGCCAACTACTGGGTAATCGTGCACCGGGCCAAGCTCCAGCTGCGGCGCTGCCTCGAAAAACACGGCCTGGGCCGCGCTTGATTTGTCTTTTTCCTTTCGCCATGCTGCGCCTCATCTCCTGCCACCAAGCAACGCTGCTCATCGAGCAGCGCGCCGATGCGCCCCCGCCCCCGCGCGACCGGCGCAGCTTGTGGCTGCACCTGCGCTACTGCCCCTATTGCCGCCGCTACGCCCGGCAAACCGTGCTAATTGTGCAGCTGGCGCAAGCCCGTGCGGGGGCCCCCGGTGCGCTGCCGGGCTTGCCGGGGGCCGCCCGGCAGCGCATCCAGCAGCAGTTGCTCGGGGCCGGGCTGGATTCGCTTTAAGTTGCTGGCGAAGCGGCGATTAATGGACCGCAATCCGCGCTTTGCCAAGCAAACAGTTACGATATTCGCCGGCCCGCCGGCTGCTACCCCCGGCGGCCCCGCCGATGCGCCGCGTAGCTTGCCTTCTCCTGCTGCTGGCCTGGGCCGGCGCCACCCGCCTGCCCGCCCAGGCCCTGAAACCGGGCTTCGACAAAGCCGAATATTTGGAGCTGCTGCGCCTGCACGCCCGCATGGGCGGCGCCGACTCGATGTGGTGGGCCGGCATTCCACGGCCCCGCCAGTTCCGGCTTGAGTACCGCTCGCCGGTGGTGGGGCTCGACAACCGGTGGGATTTGTGGACCAAGGCCGGGGCCCAGCCGCAGGCCGTTATCAGCATCCGGGGCACCACCACGGCGCAGGTAAGCTGGCTCCAGAACCTGCACGCCGCCATGGTGCCGGCCACAGGCGAGCTGCAATTGGCCCCGGGCCGCACCTTTGCTTACCGCCTGGCCACCAACCCCCAGGCGGCCGTGCACGCGGGCTGGCTGCTGGGCCTGGCGTTTCAGGCGGAAGGCATTCTGCACAAGGTGGACTCGTGCTACCGGCGCGGCACCCGCGACTTTCTCATCATGGGCCACAGCCAGGGCGGAGCCATTGCGTTTTTGCTCACCTCGCACCTGCGCAGCTTGCAGCAGCAGGGCCGCCTCCCGGCCGATATTCGCCTGAAAACTTATTGCAGCGCCGGCCCCAAGCCCGGCAACCTCTACTACGCCTACGACTACGAGCGGGCCACCCAGGGCGGCTGGGCGGTGAACGTGGTGAACCCCGCCGACTGGGTGCCCGAAATGCCCCTCACCGTGCAAACCATGCACGACGTGAACCCCAACAACCCGTTCGTGGGGGTTTCGGCCCTGTTCAAAAAGCAGCCGTTTCCAAAAAATCTGGTGGCGCGCCACGCCTTCCGCCAATTGGCCGCGCCCTCGGCCCGGGCCCAGCGGCGCTACCGGCGCTACCTGGGCGGCTACGTGGGCAAGGCCATCAAAAAAAGCCTGCCCGGCTACCAGGGGCCGGCTTTCTACCCCAGCAGCAACTACATGCGCGCGGGCCCCACCGTGGTGCTGCCCGCCGACGCCGCCTACTACGCCCTTTACCCCAACGACCCCGGCAAGCTCTTCCGGCACCACCTTTTTCAGCCGTATTACTACTTGGCCGAAAAGCTGCCGTAGCCGCTGCCTTCTGCTGAAACACATTGTTTACAAATAACTTAAACCAGCAGGCTCAGCAAATCCTGCTGGCCGTTCAGGTATTCAAACCCGAAGCCTTCTTCCCGCATCCGCGCCTTGATGCCATCCACGTCGTGCGGGTTTTTGACTTCCACGCCGATGAAAACGGGGCCTTTTTCCTTGTTGTTTTTCTTGATGTACTGAAACTGGATGATGTCGTCGCCCTCGGCCAGCACGCGGTTCACGAAGCGCCGGAGGGCCCCGGGGGCCTGGTTGAAGGTGACCATGAAGTAGTGCTTCAGGCCCTGGTGGCGCTGGGCGCGCTCCTTGATGTCCTCCATGCGGGTGATGTCGTTGTTGGAGCCGCTGACCACGCACACCACCGTTTTGCCCCGGATCTGGTCGGCGTAGGCGTGCAGGGCCGAGATGGCGAGCGTGCCGGCGGGCTCCAGCACCAGGCCTTCCTCGTTGTACATCTTCAGCAAATCCTCGCACACCTGGCCCTCGGGCACGAGGTGCACCTCGTCGAGCAGCGCCCGGCAAATGCCGAACGTCAGCTCGCCCGGGCACTTCACGGCCGCGCCGTCCACAAACGTATCGAGGCGGCTGAGCGCCTGCCGCCGCCCGGCCCGGATGGCGTCGTGCATGCTGGGGGCCCCCAGCGGCTGCACGCCGACGAGCCGGGTGTGCGGGCTGAGCTGCCGGAACACGCTGGCCAGCCCTGCCGCCAGCCCGCCGCCGCCGATGGGCACGAAGCAAAAGTCAATCGGCTGGTTATGCACCGCTTTCAGGATTTCCAGCCCCACGGTGGCCTGGCCCTCCACGATGGCCAAATCGTCGAACGGGTGCACGAAGGTGCCGCCGCGCGCGTCGCAAAACGCCTGGGCGGCCCCGTAGCAGTCGTCGAACGTGCGGCCGGTGAGGTGAATATCCACCAGGTCCTTGCCGAAGAGGCGCACCTTGTCCACCTTCTGGGCGGGCGTTTGGGCGGGCATGAAAATGTCGCCCCGCAGGCCCAGCAGCTGGCAGGCGTAGGCCACCCCCTGGGCGTGGTTGCCGGCGCTGGCGCACACAATCTGCCGGGCCGGCACGGTGGCGGCCAGCGTCGCAATCTTGTTGTAAGCCCCCCGGATTTTGTAGGAGCGCACCACCTGCAAGTCCTCCCGCTTGAGCAGAATCGTGGCGTCGTAGCTGCGCGAGAGCCCCAGGTTTTGCATCAGGGGCGTCTTGGTGATCACGCCCTTAAGGCGGCGCGCGGCAGCTTCTACGTTTTCCAGGGTAACGGGAGTTTTGGTGCTCAGGGCTGGAAGCATGGTGCTGGGAATAGGGGGCCTGTTGGCCGGGCTGCCCGCCGAAAAAGCGGGCAGCCCGGCCCAAGCAGCTCGTAACGTTACGCCTCCACGCTTTCGCTCGTGCGCGAGCGCAGCTCGCGCACCGTGGCGCCGGTCTGCCACAGCTCCGAGTCGCGCACTTCCTTCAGCTCAGCGTCCAGCTCCTGGCGGTAGTTGGGGGTGGTGCCGCGCTCGATGGTGCGGCGGGCCTCGGCGCCGCTGGCCACGCTGTCGTAGAGCTCGTTGAGCACGGGCAGCGTCGCGTCGCGGAAGCGGCCTTTCCAGTCGAGGGCCCCGCGCTGGGCCGTGACGGAGCAGTTGCCGAACATCCAGTCCATGCCGTTTTCGCCCACCAGCGGCACCAGGCTCTGGGTGAGTTCCTCCACGGTTTCGTTGAAGGCCTCGGAGGGCGAGTGGCCGCGCTGGCGCAGCACCTGGTACTGGGCCTCGATGATGCCGGCCAGGGCCCCCATCAGCACGCCGCGCTCGCCGGTGAGGTCGGAGTACACTTCCTTCTTGAAATCCGTCTCGAACAAGTACCCCGAGCCCACGCCGATGCCCATGGCAATGGCTTTCTCATAAGCCTTGCCGCTGGCGTCCTGAAACACGGCAAACGACGAGTTCAGCCCGCCGCCGGCCACGAACAGCCGGCGCAGGCTGGTGCCGCTGCCCTTCGGGGCCACCAAAATCACGTCCACGTCGGCCGGCGGCACAATGCCCGTCTGGTCGTTGAAGGTGATGCCGAAGCCGTGCGAGAAGTACAGGGTTTTGCCAGGCGTGAGCTTGGCTTTCAGCGTGGGCCACAGCGCAATCTGGCCCGCGTCGGAGAGCAGGTTGCAGATGATGGTGCCCTTCTCGGCCGCTTCTTCGATGGAAAACAGCGTTTGGCCCGGCACCCAGCCGTCGCGCACGGCGCGGTCCCACGACGGCGTGCCCGCCCGCTGGCCCACGACGACGCGAAAGCCGTTGTCGCGCATGTTCAGCGCCTGGCCGGGGCCCTGCACGCCGTAGCCGATGACGGCAATGGTGTCGTCGCGCAAGGTGTCGAGGGCCTGGGCCAGGGGAAATTCGTCGCGGGTGATGACGGTTTCGGGTACGCCGCCGAAGTGGATGGTTGCCATGCTTAAAGGGTTGAGGGTTGGGGTTGAGTACTGGTTGTTAAATCGTTCTACATCGTGAACACCGCGTCGCGGTTGTTCAGAAACTCGTTTTCCGCCACGTCCTCGCCCGGCTCGCGGCGCTCAAAATCCTTGAGCTTGTGGTGGAAGCCCTCGCTGGCCTTGATGATGGCGATGCGCGCCGAGCGCACGAACTCGATGAGGCCGTAGGGCTGCAGGGCGCGGATCAGGCTGTCGGTTTCCTCGCGGTGGCCGGTGGTTTCAAACACCGTGTAATCCTTGCGGATGACCACGGCGCGGGCCCCGTTTTCGCGCAGCAGGCGCTCGACGAGGGCTTTTTCGGCAATCACGTCGGTCGGCACTTTGTAAAGGGCCATCTCCTGCCAGATCACTTCATCGTTCGGGTTATAATACACTTTGAGCACCTCCACCTGCTTCTCGATCTGCTTGGCGAGCTTCTCCACCACGTCCTGCGTTTCCACAATCACGATGTTGAAGCGGTGGATGCCCTCGATTTCCGACGGCGAGGTGTTCAGGCTTTCGATGTTGATTTTGCGGCGTGAAAAGATGATGGCGATGCGGTTGAGCAAGCCCACCTGGTTTTCGGTGTAAGCCGTGATGTTGTATTCCTGGCGGGCGGGTTCGGCGCTCATGGCGTTATTTGAAAGTAGAGCCGCGACCCTTCGCGGCTCAATCGTTGAACGATGGCCGTTCAAACCGGAGACGCGAAGGGTCGCGGCTCTACGTATTGATCTATTTCAGCCGGATTTCGGCCACGCTGCACCCCTGCGGCACCATTGGGAAGATGTTGTTTTCCTTGGTCACCATCACTTCGAGCAGGAAGGGCCCCGGGTGCGCCAGCATTTTTTCCAGGGCCGGGCGCAGGTCTGGGCGGGCGGCCACGCGCTGGCCGGCGATGCGGTAGCCGGCGGCCACGGCC
>JANXOE010000064.1 GCA_025353745.1 Hymenobacter sp. | reverse complement strand
GCTACGTGCTCTACGACACGGCCGGCGGCCTCACCCTCCTGAGCCAGGAAATTGCCTTCGTGCAAGACTACATCACCCTGATGCAGCTGCGCCTCGACGAGCGCGTGACCGTGACCTTCGAGCGGCCCGAACCCCTGCACGACGTGCCCCTGGCCCCGATGCTGCTGCTGCCCTTCCTCGAAAATGCCTTCAAGCACGGCGTGGCGGCCACCCAGGCCAGCTGCATCCACATTGCCCTGCGCCAGCCCACCCCCGACGTGGTGGACTTCGAAGTGCGCAACTCCAAGCTGGCGCTGCCTTCCAGCGACCTGGCCGGCAGCAACGGCATCGGCCTGGCCAACACCCGCCGCCGCCTCGACCTGCTCTACCCCGGCCGGTTTCGCCTGCTGGTAGACGACCACGCGCCGGACAACGAATTTCGGGTGCACCTGACGTTGCACGTTGCGTAGGGGCGGAGCGGTGCTCTGCCCGTCGTTTGCACCGTGGCAATGGCTACCCGTCCGACGACGGGCGGAGCACCGCTCCGCCCCTGCATTTTCAATCGACCAAACATGAGCCCCGCCAGCCTGCCGCCCCTCAAAACCATTGCCGTCGACGACGAGCCCCTGGCCCTGGGGCTGGTCGCGTCCTTCGTCCAGAAAACGCCGTTTCTGGCGCTGGTGGGCAAGTTCGGCAGCGCCGTGGAGGCCCTGCGGTACCTGCACGAGCACCCCGGCACCGTCGATTTGGCCTTTCTCGACATTCAGATGCAGGAGCTCAACGGCCTGGAGCTGGCCCGCGTGCTGGGGCCGGCCGGCCCGCGCGTGGTCTTCACCACCGCCTTCAGCCAGTACGCCCTCGATGGCTACCGCGTCGATGCCCTGGACTACCTGGTGAAGCCTTTCAACTACGAGGAATTTTTGCGGGCCGCCGGCAAGGCCCGCGCGTACGCCGAACTCACCGCGCAACCTGCATCCACCCCGGCCGCCGCCGAGGAAGAGGAATACCTCTTTTTGAAAGCCGAATACCAGCTGGTGCGCGTGGCCCTGAGCGACGTTTTGTACGTGGAAGGGCTGAAGGACTACGTGAAAGTGCACCTCAAAAGCACGCCCCGCGCCCTGTTGAGCCTGATGAGCCTCAAGGCGATGGAAGAGAAGCTGCCCACCCGGCGCTTCATGCGTATCCACCGCTCGTTCATCGTGGCGCTTGATAAAATTGAGGCCGTACGCCGCCTCACCGTGCAGATTGGGGCCGTCACCATCCCCGTGGGCGACCAGTACAAGGAGGCGTTTTTGCAGTTTCTGAGTCGCTGGAGTTGAAAGGCTCCAAGGTTGCTGCCGCCATCCGGCACGGGGTGTCGCCCTGCGTAGCCTATCTTTATATCATTATACAATAATATCAGGCTCGTTTTATTTCAAGCCTTGCCCGATGGTCACAAAGCGGTAATACTGCGGTAATATGCCCGGTTCCAACGCGGGCTAACTTTGTAGCCGCGTTCGCCCTGTCAGCTTTTTACTCCATTTTTCATACTTATGAAGTCACTTTTAACCTCCTTCGGCCCTTCCCAAAGCCCCCGAACCGCTGCCGTGCGCTGGCTATCCGGGCTGCTGCTCGCGCTGCTGCCGCTGCTGGGGTGGGGGCAGAGCACAACCGTTGTCATTAGCCAGATTTATGGTGGGGGCGGCAATACCAGCGCCACGTACAAAAACGACTTCGTCGAGCTTCACAACGTTAGCAGCAGCGCTGTTTCCATTGCGGGGTACGTGCTCCAATATGCTTCAAGCGCCGCCGCCTTTGCTGCGCCTTCGGCCACAAACTCCGTCACGCTCGCCGGCAGCATTCCGGCCGGGGGCTACTACCTGGTGGGGCTTGCCAGCAACGGCACCCCCGGCAGTGTTCTCCCCACCCCCGACCAGTCGAACACTGGGTTGAACCTGTCCGCCACGGCCGGTAAGGTCGTGCTGGCTGCCGATAATTCCACTGCTGGCATCACCCCAACTTCGGCCAACACCGTGGATTACGTCGGTTTTGGCACCGCGGCAAGTGCTTTTGAAGGAACCGGGCCAGCTCCTATCGGCACGGCTACGGGCAATACTTTTTCGTTCGTCCGGGGCAATAGCGGCTGCACCGACACCAATCAGAACAGCGCCGATTTTACCACGAGCAGCCCACCAACCGCCCGCAACTCCGCAACGGCGGTGTTTTCGTGCGTCACCGCCACCGCCAGCCTCAGCGCTTCGGCCCTCGCCAACTGCACCTACGTGGTGGGCAGCGGCCCTTCGGCTTCGCAATCCTACAACCTGACCGGCTCTAACCTGACGGCGGGCACCATAACGATTACCGGCTCGACCGACTACGCTGTATCGACCGACAATAGCTCCTTTGGAAATACGGCCTCGTTCACGGTAGCCGCCGGCACCCTGGCCAGCACGCCCGTTTACGTGCGCCTGAAAGCCGGCCTAAGCGTGGGCAACTACAACGGCGAAAGCATCACCAACGTGGGCGGCGGTGCCTCGGTCACGGTAATGGCCAACGGCAGCGTCACGGCGCAGCCGGCCCTTGCGGCCAATCCCACGTTCCTCACCGGTTTTGCCGCCACGCAAGGAGCCGCTTCGCCCGCTCAAACCTACTTGCTCACGGGCACCACGCTCGGCAGTGCCGTGACCGTGACGGCCCCCGCCGGCTACGAAATCGCCCAGGGCACCCCCACCACGCCCGGCACCTACGCCGCCACCCAGTCGGTGACGCAGGCCAACGCCACGGCCGGCCGCACCATCTACGTGCGCCTCGCAGCGGCCACCTCCGCCGGTACCTACGGCACCCCCGGTGCCCCCGTCAACGTGACCAACACGGCCACCGGGGCCACCCAGCTGAACGTGCCCGTTGATGGCACCGTGACGGCCCCGGCCCCGGTGCTCACGGCGACGGGCACCCTCACCGCCTTCAACGCCCTGGCGGGCCAGGCTTCGGCCGCCCAAACCTATAACCTCACCGGTGTCAACCTCACCGGCACGGTCAGCATTGTGGCCCCCACGGGCTACGAGCTGTCGGCGGTGTATGCCAACGCCAGCACCAGCGGGGGGTATTTTGCCAGCCTCACCGGCATCACGGCGGCGCAGGTGGCGGGCTCGGGGGCTACCATCTCGGTGCGCTTGGCCGCCGGCCTCGCCACCGACCCCAGCAGCACCCCCAGCGGCAACGTAGCCAACTCCGGCGGCGGCACCAGCGGCTCGCAGAACGTGGCCGTGACCGGCACTGTCGTGGGTGAGCCGGCCGCCGCGCCCGCGCCCACCGTGGCCGCCGGCACCACCACGCCCACCACCGTGCCCCTCACCCTAGGGGCCGGCGCGGGCACCAACCTGCTGGTGGTGGTGCGGCCCAGCGCCAGCACGGCCACGGCCCCCACCGACGGCACCAGCTACACCGCCGGCACCACCTACGGCACGGGTACGGCCCTGGGGGCCGGCCGGGTGGTGTTTGCCGCCGCCAATGCCACCAGCGTAACGGTTACCGGCCTCTCGGGCTCGACCAGCTACGTGGCCGATGTGTACAGCTACAACGTGGGCACCGCCGCCGGCTTCGAGAACTACCTGCCGGCCGGCGGCAGCAGCGCGGTTTTCACCACCCCGGTGCAGCCGCCTGCCGCGCCGGGCGTGCTGGCCCTGGAAGACGACCTCGACTACCCCGCCGCAACCCAGCTGGCCAACAGCCAAACGACGGCTTCGCCCACCACGGGCTGGTACCAGAATGGCACGACGGTTAGTAGTCTAATCACCACCGCCACTGGCAACCTGAGCAGCAATACCTACCAGTACCCGACCGGAGTGCTGGCCGCCACGCCGGCCGGTACTTCAACGCAGGTGTCGCTGGCCACCAGCGGGCAGGACGTGTACAAGACCTTCGCCCAGCCCACCGGGGCCGTGGCCACCTACGCAGCGGTCCTGTTGAAGGTGACCTCGGCCCAGGGCGGCGACTATTTTATGCACTTCATCAGCGCAGCGGCCCCCAGCTCGGCCACCAACTTCCGGGGCCGGGTATACGTCCGCACGGTAAGCAGCACGACGTTCAACTTCGGCCTTACGATGGGCAACGAAACCCCCGTCAACTACGGCACCACGGCCTACACCATTGGCGCGACCTACCTCGTGGTGCTGAAATACGAGAACAGCGCGGCCACCGCCGGCATTGACGCGGCTACGCTCTTTGTCGTCGACCCAACCGCCGTGGCTACCGCCGAGCCCACGCCCGCCGTGGGCCCCATCAACACGGGGGCGGCTGCCCTGCAAACCACCCTCAACGCCTTTGGCTTGCGCCAGGGCACCGCCGGGGTTGCGCCCACCGTTACCATCGATGCCATCCGGGTTGCTTCGGGCTGGGGCACCGCCGTGGGCCGCCCCACCTACACCAGCGCCGGGGCCACCATCGGTGCCGGCAACTACTACGACGTGACCCTGAACAACGCCGACGTGCTGACCCCCGTCGGAGCCGTAAATCTGGAGGGTGCCCTGGCCCTGACCAGCGGCAAAATCAACACTTCGGCCGCCAACAGCCTGCGCCTCTACGCTGGCGCGAGCATTACCGGCAGCAGCAGCACAAGCTTCGTGAATGGCCCGCTGACCCGCGAAACGGCGGCCGGCGCGGCCACCACCGCATTTCCGGTGGGCAAGGGCACGTTTTACCGGCCCCTTACCCTCACCAGCACGGCGCAAACCGCCGCCAGCACCTACACCGCCGAGCAGGTGGAGGGCAACCCCAGCCGCACCCTGGCCGCCGGCAACGGCCTGGGCACCGCGCCCCTGGCCCGCGTTTCATCGAAGCGCTACTACACCGTCACTTCCTCGAACACGACCCCTGGCAATTTCACCGGCACCATCGCCCTCAGCTTCGGGGCCGAAGACTACGTGAACGTGCCCAGCAGCCCCGATTTCGTGATTGCCAAGCGCGATGCCACCGGGGCTTTCGCCACCCAGTGGATCAACCTGGGCCGCTCCGCCAACACCGGCCCTGATTCCGGGGCCGGTGGTCCCTCCGTGGCCGGCACGCTCACCTCGGCCACGTTCTCCAACTTCTCCGACTTCGTGCTCGGGGCACAGAACGACCTGTCCAACACCAACGTGCTGGCCGCCACCAACCCGCTGCCCGTCGAGCTCACCGCCTTCAGCGCCCAGCGCCAGGCCGACAAGGCGGTGGCGGTGAAATGGGCCACGGCCACCGAGAAAAACAGCGCCCGCTTCGAGGTGCAGCGCAGCCTGGATGGCCGCGAGTTTGCCACCATTGCCACCGTAGCCGGCCAGGGCAGCAGCGCCCAGCCCACTGCCTACGCCACCTCCGACCAGGCCGCTCCGGCCGCATTGCTCTACTACCGCCTGCGCCAGGTAGACCTGGACGGTACGTCGGCGCTCTCGCCCGTGGTCACGGTCGCGGCCACCGGCGCGGGGGCCGCGGCAGTAGCCAAGGTGCAGCTTTACCCCAACCCGGCCCATAGCCGCATTAGCTTCATCGCTGCTACGGCCACGCCCTACCGCGTGCTCAACCAGCTGGGCCAGCCCCTGCTGCGCGGCACCGCCGAGGCCGGTACCGCCAGCATCAACGTCGAAGCCCTGCCCACCGGCCTCTACGTCCTGGAGCTGCAAACCGCCACCGGCCGCACCGTGCAGAAATTCGAGAAAGACTAACCGCGGATTGGTCGGATTAGGCACCGATTGCACGGATTTTGTGGACGAATTGAAAAGGCCACCCAATTGGGTGGCCTTTTTGTTTGGTGCGCAGTGGGAGACAACATTCATTTGAAAAACCAGAAAACCCGGTTCGCCACCAACAAAAAAAGCTGCTCCAGGAGCAGCTTTTTTCATCGTCCACAGAATCCGCGAACTCCGCTAAAGTCCGTGTAATCCGTGGTCAGACCGAGAAGCTCTCGCCGCAGCCGCACTCGCGCGAGGCGTTGGGGTTGTTGAACTGGAAGCCCTTGCCATTGAGGCCGTCGGAGAAGTCGAGCTCGGTGCCGGCCAGGTAGAGGAAACTCTTCATATCGACCACCACGCGCACGCCCTTGTCCTCAAACTCCTGGTCCATGGGCCGCACTTCGTTGTCGAAGTCCAGCTTGTAGCTCAGGCCCGAGCAGCCGCCGCCGGCCACCGAGGCCCGCAGGCGGTAGGTGTCGTCGAGGTGGGCATCCTGAATCAGGCGCGAGACTTTTTCCTTGGCTTTATCGGATACGGTAATCATATTCTTGGCTTTTGGCCGGCAGCTGCTGGCTGTCAGCTTTTTGTTTGAACAGGAAATAAGCGAAAAAGCTCCCTTCTCATTCGCTAAAAGCCGCCGGCCAACAGCTGGTGGCCGAAAGTTTACGACGAAGGGTTCAGCACCACGCTGAAGACAGTAATCGTATTCAGGTCGCGGCCGAAGTAGAGCTTGTCCAGCGCCTCGTACACGTTGTGCGCCCGGAAGTAGGAGGTTTGCAGCTCCCGGTCGCCGCGGGCACGCCATTGCAGCGTGTAGGAGCTTTCGGTGTCGCGGTAGCCGCGCACGTAGGTCAGCATTTTCGCCAGGCATTCCACCTTGTCGCGCCCGGTTTCGTAGCGAAACAGGAAGCTCTGCTGGTGGCGCGGGTTCACCGTCACCAGGTCGAGCCGGGTTTGGCCCTCCAACTCCCGAAACTCGAATTGCAGCTGCGCGGGCTCCAGGCCCAGGTGCTGCCGAATCTCGCGTTCCAGCCGGGCGATGTCAAATTCGTCCACTAGCGGTGAATGAGTGAATGCGTAAGTGAGTGAATCAGCCCAACCGGATGATTTCTTCAACGAAGAGAATGAGAAAAGTGAATGGGCAAGCCGGCACAAAAGCCTGACTCACTCATTCACTCAATCACTCATTCGCCGCTAGTGGTGCGCCAGCTCCAAAGCGGGCAGGCCGTTTTTCACGCGGTAGTCCGAGATGGCCGACTTGATGGCATCCTCGGCCAGCACCGAGCAGTGAATCTTCACGGGCGGCAGGGCCAACTCTTCCACAATTTCCATGTTGTCGATGGCCAGGGCCTCGTCGATGGATTTGCCCTTGAGCCATTCCGTCGCCAGCGACGACGAGGCGATGGCCGAGCCGCAGCCAAACGTCTTGAATTTGGCATCGGTGATGGTGTTGGTGGCTTCGTCCACCTCAATTTGCAGGCGCATCACGTCGCCGCACTCGGGGGCACCCACGAGGCCGGTGCCTACGTTTTTCTTGCTTTTGTCGAGCGTGCCCACGTTGCGGGGGTTGCTGTAGTGGTCGATTACCTTATCGGAGTAAGCCATGGCTTTGATTCATTTAACATTTAACAATTATCATTTAACACCCAAAGGTCAACCATCAATTATCGGTCTAACACATCAGTTGTGAACAACTGCTAAACGTTAAATGATAATTGTTAAATGACCTAATGTTCCGCCCACTCGATTTTGCTCAGGTCGATGCCCTCCTGGAACATCTCCCACAGGGGCGACATTTCGCGGAGCTTGGTCACGGCCTCTTTGACGTGGCCGATGGCGTAGTCGATTTGCTCGTCGGTGGTGAAGCGGCTCAGGCCGAAGCGCAGGCTGCTGTGGGCCAAATCGTCGCTCAGGCCCAGGGCCTTGAGCACGTAGCTGGGCTCCAGCGAAGCCGAGGTGCAGGCCGAGCCCGACGACACGGCCAGGTCCTTCACGCCCATCATCAGGCCTTCGCCTTCCACGTACTTGAAGCTGATGTTGGCCACGTGCGGCAGGCGGTGCTCCACCGAGCCGTTCACGTAGCTTTCTTCGAGCTCCGTGAGGCTGGCTTGCAGGCGGTCGCGCAGCACGCTGAGGCGTGCGGCGTCGGCGGCCATTTCGAGGCGGCACAGCTCGCAGGCCTTGCCCAGGCCCACGATGCCGGGCACGTTGAGCGTGCCCGAGCGCATGCCGCGCTCGTGGCCGCCGCCGTCCATTTGGGCGGTCACCTTCACGCGCGGGTTTTTGCGGCGCACGTAGAGGGCCCCCACGCCCTTGGGGCCGTACATTTTGTGGGCGGTGAAGGCCATCAGGTCGATGCCGTCGGCGATGACGTCGACCGGAATTTTGCCCACGGCCTGGGTGCCGTCGGTCATGAACAGGGCCCCGTGCTTGTGGGCGATGGCGGCAATCTCGCGGATGGGCTGGATGGTGCCCGTCTCGTTGTTGCCGTACATAATGGTCACCAGGATGGTTTCGGGCGTCATGGCGGCCTCCAGGTCGGCGAGGCTGATGAGGCCCAGCTCGTCGACGGGCAGGTAGGTCACGCGGCCCCCGATTTTCTCGATGTGCTTGCAGGTGTCGAGCACGGCCTTGTGCTCGGTGGTGGTGGTGATGATGTGGTTGCCCTTCTGGGCATACATCTCAAACACGCCCTTGATGCCCAGGTTGTCGCCCTCGGTGGCGCCGCTGGTGAAAATGATTTCTTTGGAATCGCAGCCGATGAGCTGCGCGATTTGCTCGCGGGCGTAGTCCACGCCTTCCTCGGCGGCCCAGCCGAAGGGGTGGTTGCGCGAAGCCGCGTTGCCAAACACGTCGGTGAGGTACGGCATCATGGCCTCCAGCACCCGCGGGTCGAGGGGCGTGGTGGCGTTGTTATCCAGGTAGATAGGGAGCTTTAGCATTGCGCGGAGCAGTTGTTGGCAGGGGAGGGGCCGGCGGTCGGCGGGCCGGCCATAGAACACCGTTCCAAGATAAACGGTTTTCTTTGGCTCCACAAAAATAGAAACATTCTGAATAATAACGGCCCCGGCCATTTGCATGCTCACCAACCTCGAACACATCGGCCTGGCCGTGCCCGATCTGGCCGCCGCCACGGCCCTCTACACCAGCTTATTGGGCGTAGGGCCCTACAAAACCGAACACGTGGCCAGCGAAGCCGTCGACACGGTGTTCTTCCGCGTGGGCGGCTCCAAGATTGAGCTGGTGGCCGCCACGGCCCCCGACAGCCCCATCGCCAAATTTCTGGAAAAAAGGCCCGCCGGCATCCACCACGTGGCCTTCGAGGTCGACGACATCGAGGCCGAAATGGCCCGGCTGCGCGCCGAAGGCTTCGTGCTGCTCAGCGAGGGCCCCACGCGCGGCGCCGACGACAAGCTCGTGTGCTTCGTGCACCCCAAAAGCGCCGGCGGCGTACTGGTAGAACTCTGCCAGAGCATCGCGGCCAAGCAAAGCAATTGCATTTAACAAGTTAACAATGAATCGTTTCCAGCAAGAAGTCGACGCGACCGTGGATGCGCTGCTGCTGCAGCAGGTCATCCTTTACCCCACCGACACCGTGTGGGGCCTGGGCTGCGACGCCGAAGCCCTGCCCGCCGTCGAGAAGCTCTACCAACTCAAGGGCCGCGAGGCCGGCAAGCCCAGCATCGTGCTGGTGGCCGACCGCGCCATGCTGGCCCGCTACGCCGCCGAGGTGCCCGCCGGGCTCGACGCGGCCCTGGCCGCCCAAACGCGCCCCACCACCTACCTGCTGCCCGCCAGCCGGGCCGTGGCCCCCGCCTTGGTGGGCCCCGACGGCACGGTGGGCCTGCGCATCGTGCACGACGAGTTTTGCTTTAAAATGGTGCGGCGGCTGGGCCACGGCGTGGTGAGCACCTCGGCCAACAAACCGGGCCAACCGGCCCCGGCCGTGTACGGCGACCTCGACCCGGACCTGCTGCGCGGGGCCGACTACGTGGCCAACTGGCGCCGCGACGACGCCACCCGCGTGGCGCCCTCGCGGGTGGTGCGCCTGGGGCCCGGCGGGGCCCTCGAAGTGGTGCGCGAGTAGGCTGCGCCCGGCCCGGCCGACGCAGGTGCTTCGTTCGTCGTCGGGGTCCTCCGGGCGCCGCGATTCGGCGCGCCCCAGCGCTTGCTCCAAAACGCGGCGCCGGCCCCGCCGCGCCGCGGATGCGCCGGATTTTCGGGGGCCCCGGGTGCGGAGGCGACGCCGGCGCCCGACCTTTGCGCCCATGAACACGCCTGAGCTGCCCGATCTGCCTATTTTCCGTTCCATCGCCGACGCGGCCGGGGCCCTCGGCCAACCGGCCTACGTGGTGGGCGGCTACGTGCGCGACCTGGCCCTGGGCCGCCCCAGCAAGGACATCGACGTGGTGACCGTGGGCGATGGCATCGCCCTGGCCCAGGAGGTGGGCCGCCGGCTGAAAGGCCGCGGCAAAGTCACGGTGTTCAAGAACTTTGGCACCGCCATGCTGCCCACCCGGGAGGCCGGCGAGATTGAGTTCGTGGGGGCCCGCAAGGAAAGCTACCGCGCCGAATCGCGCAAGCCCGAGGTGGAAGCCGGCACGCTGGAAGAAGACCTGGCCCGGCGCGATTTCACCATCAACGCGCTGGGAATTAGTCTGAACCCGGCCGACTTCGGGGCCCTCGTGGACCGCTACGACGGGATGAAGGACCTGGCCGCCCAGACCATCCGCACGCCGCTGGGGCCCGACGTGACGTTTTCCGACGACCCGTTGCGCATGATGCGCGCCGTGCGCTTCGCCGCGCAGCTGGGGTTCGATATCGAGCCCGATACCTACGACGCCATCGGGCGCAACAAGGAGCGGATCAAGATCGTGTCGCAGGAGCGGATCACCGTCGAGCTGAACAAGATCATCGAGGCGCCGCTGCCCAGCTACGGCTTCAAGCTGCTGTTTCAGACGGGCTTGCTGCACTTGATTTTTCCGAAGATGGCGCAGCTCTACGGGGTGGAAAAAGTGGGCAAGCACGCCCACAAGGACAATTTCTACCACACGCTGCAAGTGCTCGACAACGTGGCGGCGGCCGGCGGCGACTTGTGGCTGCGCTGGGCCGCCGTGCTGCACGACATCGCCAAGCCCGCCACCAAGCGCTATTTTCCCAGCGTGGGCTGGACGTTTCACGGCCACGAAGACAAAGGGGCCCGCTGGGTGCCCCAGATTTTCGCCGACCTGAAGCTGCCGCAGGGCGAGGAGATGCGCCTGGTACAGAAGCTCGTGCGCCTGCATTTGCGCCCCATTGCGCTGGTGAAGGAAACCGTGACCGACCAGGCCGTGCGCCGCCTGCTCTTCGAGGCCGGCGACGACATCGACCGGCTGATGCTGCTCTGCCGGGCCGACATCACCAGCAAGGACCACGAGCGCAAGGCCCGCTATTTGCGCAACTTCGGCGAGGTGGAGGAGAAGCTGAAGGAAGTGGAAGCCAAGGACCACCTGCGCAACTTCAAGCCCGTCATCACCGGCGAAATTATCATGGAAGCCTTTGGCCTTAAGCCTTCTAAGAATGTGGGCGAGTTGAAAAATGCGGTGCTCGAAGCCATCCTGGAAGGCACCATCCGAAACGAAATGGCCGAAGCCTGGGCCTTCCTGTTGCAGCAGGGGGCGGCCCGGGGGCTTCGGCCGAAAGAGGACTCATTTCACTCACCAAACTGAGGCCGTCTTTCTTTTATTCGGTTTAATTGGGGCAACAGATGCAGGCGCGGGCCGCGGGGTTGCCCGCGGGGAGCAGGCTTAAAACTTAATCCTTACAGCTGCTCGATGTTGCTGGAGCCGCTCAGGTCCTGCGTGACGCGGGGCGTGCCGCGGTAGCGCACCCGCGAGCTGCCGCTGAGCTCGGCTTTCAGCTCGTTGCTCACCTGCACGCGGGCCTGGCTCATGCCGCCGAGGTCGAAGCTGGCGCGGTCGGTGCGCAGGTCCAGGGCCTCGACGCGGCAGGCGCCGCTGCCGTCCACGCTCAGCTCCTGGGCCTGGCCGCGCAGGTCGGCGGCGCAGGCCCCGTTGAGGTCGAGCACGAGGCGGGGCACGTTCACGTCGAGGCGGGCGGTGCAGGCCCCCGAGGCGTCCAGCTTCAGGGGCGCGTCGCGGAAGCCGGCCACGTCGGCGCGGCAGGCCCCGCTCAGGTCGAGGGCGTGGAGGGCGGGCATGGTGACGCGCACCAGCACGGGGCGGCGGTTGAAGTTGAGGCTCGACATGAACGAGTCGCGGTCGCGGCGCTTCACCACCAGGCGGCTGCCGCTCACTTCCAGGCGCAAGTTGCGCAGGTCGGCGTCGGTGCCGGCGGCTTGCACGGCGAAGCTGTCGCCCTGGCGCACCAGCACGCGGTAGTCGCCGCTGGCCTCGATTTCGGTGAAAGAAGCGGCGTTGTCGAGGGTTTTGCGCCCGCTGCCGTAGTGGCCCATATCGTCCGAAATCGGGGCCAGGGGCCGGTCGCCGCCAAAGTTGAGGCTGATTTTTGAGCCCTCGTCGCCGCTGTTGCTGTCGTCGCCGTCGTTGTTGCGGTCGGTGCTTTGGTCGCCGTCGTTGGCGTTGTCGTCGGCCGGAACGTTGGGGCAGTCGAGGCACTGGAAACGGCCGCTGGGCAGCAGGCGGGCGCGGTGGGGCTGGTCGTCGCCGGACGGCCGGGGGCCCTCGAAGTCGCTGTCCCGCAAGCGGTCGATGAACACCGGCGTCAGGCGGTAGTTCTTGTCGAGGGGCAGGTGCAGGGTCAGTGTCAGGCGCTGGTCGCGGTAGGGGGCGTCGTTGGTGAGGGTGAAGCCCCGGTCCAGGGTCAGCACCGAGTCTTTTTGCTCGATGTTGTAATGCACCGAGCTGGCGGCGAGCTGGCGGGCCGCGGCGGCCGTGAGGCCCCGGGCCTGCACTTCCTGCTCGATGAACGGGGCCTTGCCGCTGTCGGCAGGGGCAATGCGGAGCCGCACGTTCTCAAAATAATCGTTGTCGTCTTCGTCGCGCATGGCCAGCACCAGGCCGCGGCCGGGCACCGGGGCCAGCTGGCGGGTGGTCACCACGCTGCTGCGCGTGCGAAACTCGCGGATGAGCTGGCCGGCCGCCGCCGCCGTGCCCACCACGCCCACCAGCCACAGGCCCAGCAGCGAGAGGCTGGCCGTGCGGCCCAGCACCGAGCGGCGCAGCAGCAGCCGCAGCCCCAGCAGCACCAGCGCCAGCACCGGAATGCCGGCCGCCAGCAGCGCCACCGCGGCGGCCCAGGGCTGCACGTTGTGCAGCACGGCGGCCACGTTCTGGGCATTGCCGCCGTCGTCGAAGTGGAAGCCGCCCCCGTTGTTCACCAGCGACGCCGACGGCAGCAGGCCCGCCACCACGCCCAGGGCCGTGAACAAGCTGAACAACAGGCTGCCCCCGATGAAGATGAGCAGCCCGCCCACGGCCCAGCGGATGAGCGTGCCCAGGAAGCCCACGGCCGGCGAGGCGCTGCGCGCCGCCCCTTCCAGAAACGTGCCCACCGTGCGGGCCGCCTGCGGGGCCCCCTGGGCAAAGTCGTTGAGCTGGCTGGCGAAGCCCTTGAGGGTGATGGCGTCGCCGCGCATCTCCAACTTTTCCGACACCGTTTTGGCTTCCGGTACCACCACCCACAGGATGAGGTAGAGCAGGAACGTAAAGCCCCCGGCAAACAAGCCGGCCACCAGCAGCACCCGCACCAGCACCACGTCCACGTTGAAGTAGGCGGCCAGGCCGGCGGCCACGCCCCCGATCTTGCCCGTGTCGGTGTCGCGGAACAAGCGGCGGCCGGCCAGGGGCCCGCTGCCGGGCGCAATGGTTTCCGGGTCGGGCGCATCGTAGCGCTTGGGCAGCAGTATCCACAGCACGACGTAGGCCAGCACCGCAAAGCCCGACAGGTTCCCTGTGCTATCAAAATCAAAGCTCCGGCCGATGTGCAGCGCCGGCTTGAACAGGAACAAGGCCACGAAGCCCAGCCGTACCCACAGCGGGTTCACGGCAAAGTATTGCGCCAGGCCCGCCGCCACGCCCGCAATTTTGCGGTGGGCCATGTCGCGGAACAGGCGGCGCGGCTCGGCCGGGCCGGCGGCCGGCTCGGGGCCGCTGGCGGCGGCAGGGGCGGGGCCGCCGAGGGCCCCGGCGGCTTCGTCTTCCTCCTCGTCGAGGTCGGGGGCGAAGTCGCTCACCCGGCCCATTTTGGCCATCATGGCCTCCACGTCTTCCAGGGTGATGACCTGCTTGGCCGGCGAGAGGCGGGCGGCAAACAGCTCGGCGATGCGCCCCTCCAGGTCGGCCACGATGTCCTGGTGCCCGCGGAAGCTGGCGAAGTGGGCCTTCACCTCGGCCAGGTAGCGGCCGAGGACCTCGTAGCCGTCTTCTTCGATGTGGAAGATGAGGCCCTGCAAGTTGATGCTGATGTTCTTTTTCATGCGAAAGAAGGCCGAACGGGCCGGGTTGAAGGCGGGTGAGTGAAAAGCAAAAAGGCGGGCCGCATCAGCGGAGGTCGCCGGGCGGCCGGCCCTGGCGGATGATGCCGACGGAGACGGCCATCTCTTCCCAGGTGTCGCGCAGCTCCTGCAGAAACTGCGCCCCGGCCGGCGTGAGAATGTAGTACTTGCGGGGCGGGCCGCTGGTGCTCTCCTTCCAGGTGTAGTCGAGCAGGGCGGCGTTTTTGAGGCGCGTGAGCAACGGGTAGAGCGTGCCCTCCACCACGATCATGCGGGCCACCGTCAGCTCCTCCAGCATGTCGGACGCGTAGGCCTCGCCGCGGGCAATGATTTCCAGGATGCAGAACTCCAGGATGCCCTTGCGCATCTGCACCTGGGTGTTTTCAAGTTTCATGGGCGAGAAGGGGGCTAGTGGGTGATGTACGGTACAAATGTATGGTAGGTACTTTGTTTTGCAAGGTACTGTTGTAAAATAAAATTGAACTTATCGTGGATAAATTTGAAAAACCGGTTAATTGGGCCGCCTGGGCTGTTTTCATTCAAAAAAATATTTTCCGTGGCCCACAATTTTTTGTTTAATCCGGCCGAAACGGGAGGGCCCCTGGGGGAGCGCCGGGGCCCTTTGGCCGCGGCCGGGGGCCCCCGGCCCAACCGCCGCCCCGCCCCGGGGACCCGGCCGCGCACCAGAAAGCGGTAACTTGCGTTCCATGCGCGAAACATTTATACTCGTCCGTATTCCATGCCCCACTTTTCCCCGCTAGCGCGGCGGCTGTTGGTGCTGGCGGCCGCGGCCCTGGCCCGGCCCGCCGCCGCCCAAACCACCAACACGCCCAAATACAGCAACGAATTTCTTAACCTCGGCGTGGGGGCCCGCGCCCTGGGCATGGGCAAGGTGCAGGTGGCCCTGGCCGACGACGCCACCGCCGGCTACTGGAACCCCGCCGGCCTCACTGGCCTCACCCACAAGTACGACGGCGTGCTGATGCACTCCGAGCTGTTTTCGGGCATCGTGAAAAACGACTACGCGGCCTTCGCCATGCCGCTCGACAAGGAAAGCGCCATCGGCGTGAGCGTCATGCGCTTGGGTGTGGACAACATCGCCGACACCCGCAACCTCATCAACGAGTACGGCTACATTCAGTACGACAAAATCACGTATTTCTCGGTGGCCGACTACGCGCTGCTGCTGTCCTACGCCCGCAAAATCGGGCGGGTGGAGGGCCTGAGCGTGGGGGCCAACGCCAAGGTGATTTACCGCAACGTGGGCAGCTTCGCCAACGCCTACGGCTTCGGCATCGACCTGGGAGTGCAGTACTTGCGCAACGGCTGGAAGCTGGGCCTGACGGCCCGCGACGTGACCACGACCTTCACCGCCTGGAGCATCGACGCCGACTACTACCGCAGCGCGGTGCTCTACGGCTCGAACGACCCGATCCCGACCAACCGCAACGAAATCACGCTGCCGCGCCTGGTGCTGGGCGTGGGCCGGCAGTTCAAGCTGCCGCAGCAATTCACGGCCCTCGTGGCCGCCGACCTGGAAACCACCACCGATGGCCGGCGCAACACGCCCATATCCACCGGCGTGGTGAGCGTGGACCCGCGCGCCGGCGTGGAGCTGGGCTACAAGAACCTGGTGTTCCTGCGCGGCGGGGTCGGCAACTTCCAGCAAATCACCGACTTCAGCGGTGCCAAGGCTTGGAAGGGCCAGTACAGCCTGGGGGCCGGCGTGGCCGTCAGCGGCCTGCGCGTGGACCTGGCGCTCTCGCGCCTGGCGGTGGAGGCCCTGGGCCAAAGCTCCCAAACCAACTCGCTGATCGTGAGCTTGGGCTACGGATTTAA